>JBJMIQ010000258.1:0-11212 GCA_045806805.1 Nocardioides sp.
GCTTGCTCAACCTTCGCGGACTACGGACCGCGCTCGTGCCTCGCGCGCTCCGGCCCGCTCGACCACGTCCACGTCCACGTCGAGGCCCACGAGGTCCCCGACCGGATCGCCGAGCAAGTCGCCCTGCGCGACCTGACCTGCGTGTTCCCCTGGTGCACCCGACCCGCCCGACGGCTCAAACCCGACGACCATCCCTGCGACTGCGACCACATCACCCCCCATGGCGCCGGCGGGGCGACCTGTACCTGCCAGCTCGCACCCCTGTGCCGGCGACACCACCGGCTCAAGACCCACGGCGGCTGGACCTACACCACCCTCGAACCCGGCACCTACCTGTGGTCCTCACCCCACCGCTACCAGTACCTGCGCGACCACACCGGCACCCACGACCTCACCCACCACCGTCGTGCCGCCGCGTCGCCACCCGACCAGTAGCCACCCCGCCCCACACCCCGCCCACCTGGGCGGGGTCATCGGCACGTCCGAGGCCTGACCCAGCCGGAGGCGCGGCATACAACCTCACAACTGCGACTTGAGTACGTCGACCTCGCAGCCGGGGGAGGCCGGGTCGTAGCCGTGCTCGATCAGCCAGCGGATCGCCCTCAGGCAACGCATCGACCACCATGCGCGGATCACGTCGACGTCGACGTCCGCGGCGTAACCGGCCAGCACGTCGCTGAGCCGTTCTCGGTGTCCGAGCGTCAGAATGGCGAGGTCGTACATGGCATCGCCCTGACCCGCCTCTGACCAGTCGATCACTCCGGTGACCTCGTCGTCCTCAACGAACACGTGGGCGACCTGCAGGTCGCCGTGAGTGAAACTGGGTGTCCAGGGTCGGAGCGCAGCCTCGGCAATCTCGCGGTTGCGCGCGACCAGATGGGTGGGAAGGACTTCGTTGTCCAGGATCCACGAACACTCGCTGTCGAGGCTCGATGCGATCTCGTCCAGGCTCGGCCCCGGCCACGGCGGCAGCGGGGCTTCGTGCAGCCGCCGTACGGCGGCACCGGCCGCGACCCACACCGCCGACGACGCGGTCGACGGCTCGCCGAGCCGGTCGAGCGGCTTCCCCGGAAGAGCGGCGAGGGCGAGCACGGGCGGCTTCCACCACAGGACCTCCGGGGTCGGAATCGGCGCGACTCTCATCGCTTCGACCTCGTGCTCGGTGCCCGTCTGGTCGGCGTCGATCTTCAGGAACACCTCGCCGACGCGGAGGGTCGCACGCTCCTGATGCGCGACCACGACCTCAACCTCCTCCATGTCGGTCATTGTCGCGGAAGCGCCACGGTGTCCCGACCCGGTTTGTCTGGCCGGCGCGGAGCGGTGCCGATGTCAGAATCAGGTGGTGCGATCAGTCGTGAGCTCGCTGCGCGGTTACGTGCTCGTCGGCGGCTGGCCGGCGTCTGGCAAGACCACGCTGTCTCGTGCTCTGGCACGTGAGCTCGACATCGCCTACCTGTCGAAGGACCAGGTCAAGGAAGCGCTGATGGACACGCTCGGGCCACCGGCCACCGTGCCGGAATCGCAGCGCCTGGGACGCGCGGCCGTCGCCGCTGTCATGAGCGCGGCTCGCGGGTGTCCCGCCGCGGTCATCGACAGCACGTGGTTCCCGTATGCGCTGCCCCTGGTGGAGGCACTGGACGGTCCCTTCGTCGAGGTTCGGTGTCAGGTTGACCTCGACGTGGCAAGGGAGCGCTACCGGAGCCGCCGGAGAGACGGACGACACCTGGATGACGAGAGGTCCGAGGACGAGCTCTGGGGTGAACCCGTGCGGCCACTCGGCGTCGGCCCGTTGGTCCTCGTGGACACCACCGAACCCGTCGACGTACCGGCTGTGGGTACGCAGGTTCGTGCGGCCTTCTCGCTCTCAGCGGTCAGTCGGCCAGACGCGCCGGGAACCCGCCCGTCGCGACGGGACCCCATCGCGCCGGCGTGATGCGGATCAGCGACTTCCCCTGGTCGAGCATGGCCTGGCGGTACTCCTCCCAGTCCGGGTGCTCTCCGGAGATGTTGCGGAAGTACTCGACGAACCCATCGAGCGCCTCGGGCACGTCGAGGACCTCGGCCTCCCCGTCGACCTGGACCCACGCGTCGTTCCACTCATCGGAGAGCACGAGAACGCCGGCCCGCGGGCGTCGGCGCAGGTTGCGGGTCTTGGCGCGTTCGGGATAGGTCGCGATGACGATCCGTCCCGAGTCATCCACGCCTCCGGTCACGGGGGAGGCCTGCGTCGAGCCGTCGGATCGCTCGGTGAGCAGGACCATGCGATGTCGTGGCCGGACGAAGTCGAGCAGTTCGTCGAGGCCGACCTGGGTGTTGGTGGCGATGGTGCGGGGCATGCCCTCACCTTGTCACTCACCGGACGGGGTTGGTTCCTCTGCCTCCGACCTCAGGATGCTGTAGACCGCGATGTCCCGCCACGCCCCCTCGCGGAGCACCGCCCGGCGCAGCGTGCCCTCATGGACGAAACCCGCGTGCTCTAGCGCTCGTCGCTCCGCGATGTTCCCGGTCTCGGTGCCGGCCTCGACGCGGACAGCGGCCGTCTGCGCGAACAGGTAGCGCGCGAGCGCACGGTGCGCAGCCGTGCCGACGCCCTTCCCGCGGTGCTCCGGGAGGACGAGGGCTGCGATCATCCAGCACCGCCCGTGCGGCGGTGGGCCGTTGTCTCGCTGGTGCCACGACATCCAGCCCGCGAGCTCGCCGCCGTCCGTCTCGATGGCGAGCACACCCTTGTCGTCGGTGATCAGCCCATCGACAGGTTGTCGGGTCATGCCGGCTGATCGGTCACCGAACCAGATGTAGGTCCCGGCCCGGGCGGGATCACCCATGGCAGCGTCGAGCTCCTCGGCCTCGTTCCCCTGCAGCGGACGGAGCCGAATCATGACGGTGACGGCACTGCCCCGTCGCTTGGCAGGACGGGTACGTCGATCCCGACGGTCTCGGGGTACTTCAGCCCGGCTCCGGTGTTGAGCACCACCACGTGCTCGTGCTCGGCGATCCAACCGCTCTCGCGCAGCTCGCGCATCGCGGCCAGGCACGCCGCGCCTTCGGGGCAGATCCACGCGCCCTCGGCGTCGGCGAGGTTCCGGAGCTCATCGAGGATCGCTTCGTCGCTGACCGCGACGGCGGTGCCCTCGGACTCGCGAACAGCCTGGAGCACGAGGAAGTCACCGAGCGCCTTGGGCACGTTGATGCCGAACGCGAGCGTGTGGGTGCCCTCCACCAGCGTGCTCTCGTCGAGACCGGCCTCGAACGCATCCACGATCGGCGGGCACCCCTCGGCCTGTACGGCGACCAGCCGCGGCAGCTTGTCGCCGATCCAGCCGAGCTCCTGCATCTCCTTCATCGCCTTGTGAATCCCGATCAGCCCGACCCCGCCACCGGCCGGGTAGAGGATCACGTCGGGCACCTGCCAGCCGAGCTGCTCGGCGATCTCGTAGCCCATCGTCTTCTTGCCCTCGATCCGGTAGGGCTCCTTGAGGGTCGACACCTCCTGGTAACCGCTGCGGTGCTCGACGGCCGCCTTGACCAGCGCCCCGGCGTGGTTGATCAGGCCGTCGACCAGGTAGAGCTCCGCGCCGGACACGACGCACTCGCGGCGGGTGATCTCAGGTGCGTCCTCCGGCATCACGATCAGGCTGCCGATGCCGGCCCGCGCGGCGTACATCGACCAGGCGGCGCCCGCGTTGCCGTTGGTCGGCATCGCCACGGCCTTCACGCCGAGCTCGCGTGCCCGGGAGACTCCGACCGCGGCGCCGCGCGCCTTGAACGTCCCGGTGGGGATCAGTCCTTCGTCCTTCATCAGCAGGCCCGGTACGCCGACCGCCGCCCCGTAGGTGGGCAACCCGAGCAGGGGCGTCATCCCCTCTCCGAGCGTCGTGACGTTGGCGGGATCCCGGACCGGGAGCACCTCGTGGTACCGCCACAGGTCGTGCGGCCGGGCGGCGATCTCTTCGCAGGTGAGGCTGGCCCGCACCCGGTCGAGGTCGTAGCGCGCCAGCAGCGGGGCGCCCACCTCGCTCACGCCCTGCACCTGGTCGGCGTCGAGCCGGTCGCCGGTGCGGGAGCACTCCAGGTGGGACAGGAACGAGTAGGGCATGGATCCTCCCGGACGTCGAAGACCCGTCGAAACTAACAGCGCAGATCAGGACGCCAGCAGAGCCTCGACCCGCGCGATCTCCTCGTCGAGCCCGACTCGTTCGGAGCGCGTGAGCTTGCGCAGCAGCTCGACGACCTCGACGCGTCCGTCCACGGGACGCCACAGCCCCTCGAGCATGCCGTCGACGAGGATGACGCTCGCCACCCCGCCGTTGGTGCCCATCCAACGTTTGCGCTTCTCCGGCTCGGTCACCCGGTCCCGGGTCGCGTGGGAGAGCCAGACGTTGTCGTAGGTGCCGAGCAGCCGCACCGCCGCCGGCACGTCCTCGTCGGCCAGGGTTCCGTCGGCGACGTCGTAGAGCCGGCGGCCGTCCTGGTCCTCGTGGACCACGAGGTCCTCCATCGCCTTGAGCACACCGGCCATGCCGGTCACACCCGACCAGGCTGTGACGTCGGCGGCGGAGGCGGGTCCGAAGGCCCGCAGGTACCGTCGCACGATGGTCGGCGGATCGGGGGAGAGGAGCGGCCGGCCGACCCAGCGGTCGACGTACTGGTAGACGACGCCGCCCGACCGCTTCCATGCCCCGCGCGGCGGCAGCTGCGCGAGCGGCTGGTTGACCCGGGCGAGGTGGGCCAGCGCGTTGGCGGGTACGTCGGGGAATGTCGCCGCCAGCTTCTCGCCGAGCGCCTTCACCGGGAGCGGCCCGTCGGCCAGGACTCGGGAGACGGCCTCGTTGAATGCCGAGGTGTCCAGGTGCAGCGCGGGCTTGGTGTTCTGGCTCGCCTTCCGCTCCCGGTCCTGCGCCGGCCGGGTCCACTGCCGCAGCCTGAGGGCGTCGTCGGCGGTCAGCAGGTGGATCGTGCCGCGCATCGTCAGCAGCCGGACCAGCGACCGGTCCTCCAGCGCCCGCGACACCTCCTCCGGGTCGAACGACGCCAGCCGTGCAGCGAGGCTGAGGTACGGCGGGAGGTTCTCCTGCGCCTGCAGTCCGACCAGGTGGTCGACCATCTCGGGCACACCGGCCTCGGCGCGAGCGAGGAGGTGTTGCCGGTGCAGCAGAGTCCGGTTGAGTCGGCGGCGGGTCAGACGCACACCGGCCAACCTAGGGCTACTTCACCACGATCGTCTTGGTGTCCTCGGTCGGTCCCGCACCCTCGGCGCCGCCAGAGGGGTCGTCGGTCATCGCGGCGAACGTGTAGGTGCCGGGCGCCAGCTTCGAGACGTTGACCGTCGTCGTCCAGGGGTAGAGCTTGTCCATCCACCCGTCCGCGGTGGCGGAGCCCCTGGCCACGACCTTGTCGCCCTGCCGGACCTCCCACGGCACGGTGGCCTCGAACGAGTTGGCCACGCCGGACACGACGAACCGGTCGCGCACGGTCTCGCCCTCGGACAGGCTGCTGATCCCGACGAGGGCCAGGGTTTCGTTCTCGGAGGCGTTGGAGAACGGCTCAGAGGCCGGGACGCCCAGAACCTGGTCGGTGGCCGCGCCGTCGAGCGTGATCTGCACCGGGATCCGGCCCTGCTGGACGACCGCCTGGGCGGTGTAGACGACCTGCTGCACGGCGAGCTCGGCCTCTTCCTGCGACATGCCCGTGGGCCGGTGGCTCAGGTCGTCGCCGGTGAGGTCGACCGTGATCACGTCCCCGGAGGAGGTGACATTGAGGGCACGGCTGCCGTCGGGCCACAGGGTCCGGTAGTCCGGGTCGAGCGTCCGTCCGGAGACGGCCAGAGTGACAGCGTCCTTCTCCGGCACGACGTCACCCGCGATCGTCGAGAACTCGCGGGTCAGGCGGGGGCCCTGGGGCGTGTCGCGCACGAAGTACGCCGGCAGAGTGGCGCTGGTGGAGGCGGGCTGCTCCGGTGGCGTCGTCTCCTCCGCCGGCTCGGTCGGCTCGCTTCCCTGGGTTTCTTGGTTGGTGGGGGCGGGCTCGTCGCTCGGTTGGTCAGGCGACTGCGAGGCCGCGGGCCCCGCGTCGTCGGCGGTGGGCTGCGGGCTGCCACCGAGAGCGGCGACAGCGGCCACCGTGGCGGCGGTCGCGATCACCGCGCCGCCGACGGCATAGAGCCAGGGACGTCGAGCAGACATGGGCGTCACTTTCGTTCGGGTGCGGATCTCGGCCAGTGCGTCCTGCGGCTCGACGTCGGAGACGGCGTCGGAAAGCAGGTGGGACAGGCGAGGATCCCGTTCGTCATGGATGTCGTTCATGACCGGTCCTCCAGGTAGTCGCCGAGCAGGGTCCGCAACCTGGCGGACCCTCGCGTGGCGTGGCTCTTGACCGCACCCCGGCTGATGCCCAGCGCCTCGGCGATCTCGGCCTCGGACAGGTCGAGGTAGTAGCGCAGGGCCAACACCTCCCGCTGCCGCTCGGGCAGCTCCTTCATCGCGTCGAGTACGGCGTTCCGCCGGGCAGCGGCGAGCACCGGCGCGTCTGCCGGGGCACCGTTGGGCTGGACCGTCTCGCGGGCCGCGTGCCGCGCCACCACCGTGCGGTGGCGGAGCGCCGAGCGGGACCGGTTGACCACGGTCTGGCGCAGATAGGCCAGGGCCCTGTCGGTGTCGCGCAGTCGGGACCACCGGTCGTGCACGGCGACGAACGCGTCCTGCACGATCTCTTCGGCCGTGGCGACGTCGCGGACCAGCAGCACCGAGAGCCGGACCAGCTGCCGCCAGTGGGCGGCGTACAGATTCGTGAGCGCGGTGTCGGCGTCCCAGCTGGACTCGGGCGGGCTCACCGCACCGGTCCCGGGCACCGCCATCGCATAGCTGTTCACGCTAGTCCCACGCGCCACAGAGTCCCGAGGTTTACCTCGGCGCGCCCAGGAGTGGATATGCGAGGGTTGCGCAATGAGCTCCGACGACTGCCTGTTCTGCAAGATCGTGGCCGGCGACGTGCCGGCCGACGTCGTGCTGACCACCGGTCACGCGGTCGCCTTCCGCGACGTCAACCCCCAGGCTCCGACCCACGTGCTGGTCATCCCGCGCAGCCACCACCCCGATGCCGCCGCGCTCGCGACCGAGGAGCCGTCGACGCTCGCGCACCTCGTCGAGGTCGCGGCGAAGGTGGCCGAGCAGGAGGGCGTCCCCGACTACCGCCTGGTCTTCAACACGGGTGAGGGTGCGGGCCAGTCGGTCTTCCACACCCACCTGCACGTGCTCGGTGGGCGGCGGATGAGCTGGCCGCCCGGCTGATCCGGGCACCTGCTCAGAGGCCCAGCAGGCGCGAGGCGGTCAGCAGGAGCGGGATCCCGAACAACGTCAGCAGGATCAGCCAGGCGACCGCCACGTGCGAGGGCTTCGACGGATCGAGCATGGCCGTGAACTCGACCCAGGCGCCTTCCTCGGTGTTGCGGGTCAGGCCCATCCGGCGCAGGTCGTCGGGCATTTCCGGGGGCTGCCAGATGTGTTGACCGACCGGACCATGCCCGGGGTCGCCCGAGGCGTCGAGCCGGCGATCGGACATCTGGCCCCCTTGCCAGGACTGGGGATGGTCGTGCTCAAAGAGTACGGCGGTCACCGGCAGCGTGACAGCATGTGAACGTGACCCGGACCGTGACTCCGCGACGGTGTCGACTCGCGGCGACGGGGGTGGCGGCGCTCCTGGCGCTGTCGGCGTGCAGCGCTGCGGGTGAGCAGGACAGCTCCTCGGCCCGGCAGCCGGCTTCCGGTGACCCTGAGGGGTCGCACGACGCCCACCATGTCCAGGGTGCCTCTGCGCCGACGCCGCTGCGGCCCGGCGAACGGCGCGTCACCCTGCGGATGCCGCAGCCCTACGAGCCGTCGGCGCCCACCGGGTTCGGCACCGACGACTACCGCTGCTTCCTGCTCGACCCCGAGCTGAAGCACGACGCGTGGCTGACCGGCACCAACGTGCTTCCGGGCAACCCCGAGGTGGTCCATCACGTCATCCTCTTCCGCGTGCCGCCCGACCAGGTCGCGCGCGCCGAGAGCATGGACGCGGCGACGTCCGGGCAGGGCTGGACCTGCTTCGGCGGCACCGGGCTGGACCCCGTCGACAGCCTCGACGACGCGCCGTGGCTGGGCGCCTGGGCTCCCGGTGGCGGGGAGTCGGTCCACCAGGCGGGGTACGGCGTCCGACTCGACCAGGGCTCACGGATCGTGATGCAGGTCCACTACAACCTGCTCGCCGGCACCGACGAGGACGTCTCGGCCACCCAGCTGCGGCTCATGCCCGCCGACCGGAAGCTCACCGAGCTCAAGACCATGCTCCTGCCCGCGCCGGTTGAGCTGCCCTGCCGGGCCGCACACGACGACAGCAAGCTCTGCGACCGCGACGCAGCGGTGGCCGACGTGAAGCAACGCTTCGGCCTGGCCGGCGGCACGGCCGACGGACTCTATTTCCTGTGCGGTGGCCGGCCCCGCCCTGGCAACGTCCAGTCGTGCAGCCGCACACTCTCGGAGCCGGCCACCGTGCGCGGCGTCGCCGGCCACATGCACCTGCTGGGGCGCTCGATCCGGATCGAGGCGAACCCGGGAACCGACCGCGCCAGGACCCTGCTCGACATCCCGGTCTGGGACTTCGACAACCAGGCGGCCAAGCCGGTGACGCCCTACCGGCTGCGTGCCGGGGACACCGTCAAGGTCACCTGCCAGCACGTGCAGTGGCTGCGCGACAAGCTACCGGCGTTCCAGGGCCAGCCCGAGCGATACGTCGTGTGGGGCGAAGGCACGACCGACGAGATGTGCCTGGGCATCCTGCAGGTCACCCGGCCCTGAGAGGCATTCCAGTGGGCGCAGCGCGCTCGCTCCCGTAGCATGGATGTGCTCACACAGCCGACCGGAAGGACCGCCCCCCGGGCATTCATGACTGACACGCAACATGGCGCAGGAACTCCAGGCACCCGTCACACGGTGGAGGTTCCGCACAGCATCAACATGGTCAGCCTTCTCGGGCCCGGTGATGAGCACCTCGCCCTGATCGAGAAGTCCTTCGCCGCCGACATCCATGTCCGCGGCAACCAGATCACCATGACCGGCGATCCCGGCGAGGTGGCTCTCGCCGAACGCCTCCTCGACGAGCTGGTGGCGATCATCCGGACCGGCCAGGGCGTCACCGTGGAGACCGTCGAGCGGGTCCTCCACATGCTCCGCGCCGAGACCAGCGAGCGCCCCGCCGACGTGCTCTCCCTCAACATCCTGTCCAACCGGGGCCGCTCGATACGCCCCAAGACGCTGAACCAGAAGCGCTACGTCGACTCCATCGACAAGCACACGATCACCTTCGCGATCGGACCGGCCGGCACCGGCAAGACCTACCTGGCCGTGGCCAAGGCCGTCCAGGCGCTCCAGTCCAAGAACGTCAACCGCATCATCCTGACCCGGCCCGCGGTCGAGGCAGGGGAGCGGTTGGGCTACCTGCCGGGCACGCTCAGCGAGAAGATCGACCCCTACCTCAGGCCTCTCTACGACGCACTGCACGACATGATCGACCCCGACTCGATCCCCAAGCTGCTCGCGGCCGGGACGATCGAGGTCGCGCCGCTGGCGTTCATGCGCGGCCGGTCGCTCAACGACTCCTACATCATCCTCGACGAGGCACAGAACACCTCGCCCGAGCAGATGAAGATGTTCCTCACCCGCCTCGGCTTCGGCTCCAAGATCGTGGTCACCGGTGACGTCACCCAGATCGACCTGCCCGGCGGGACCCGCTCGGGTCTCAAGGTGGTGGAGTCCATCCTCGAGGGCGTGGAGGACGTCGCGTTCAACCGGCTGACCAGCCACGACGTCGTCCGGCACAAGCTGGTCGGGCGGATCGTGGCGGCCTACGACGACTTCGACGCCCGCAACGAGTTCACCTCACAGAAGGCGTCCAAGCCCGGGACCCGACAGTGAACACCCCCGCATGAGCATCGAGGTCCTCGATGAGTCCGGCCACGATGTCGACATCCGCCACCTGGCGACGCTGAGCCGTTTCGTGCTCGACCGGATGCGGGTCCACCCGCTGGCCGAGCTGTGCATCAAGGCCGTGGACGAGGAGACCATCGCCGGGCTCAACGCCCAGTGGATGGACAAGGACGGCGCGACCGACGTCCTCGCCTTCCCGATGGACGAGCTTCGCCCAGGCCTGGTCAACGAGGAGCCCGAAGAGGGCGTGCTCGGTGACCTGGTGCTCTGCCCGGCGGTCGCCGAGCGCCAGGGCGAGACGGCCGGCCACGGAACCCGGGCCGAGGTGGAGCTGCTGACCGTCCACGGGATCCTGCACCTGCTCGGCTACGACCACGCCGAGCCGGACGAGAAGGCGGAGATGTTCGGCCTGCAGGACAGGCTGCTCGCCGAGTGGCGGGCGCTCGACCCCCGATGAACCCAGCCGACGTATGGCTGGTCGTCGCGGCCGCCGCCCTGGTGATCCTCGCCGGGCTCTTCTCGGCGGCCGACGCCGCCCTGTCCTCCGCCTCACGGGCCCGCGCCGACGAGCTGCTGGCCGAGGGCCGGGCGGGCGCTCGCCGCCTGACGATGCTGCTCGCGGACCCGGTCCGTTACCTCAACACCGCCCTCTTCCTGCGCCTGCTGTGCGAGATCGCGGCCACGGTGATCGTCACCCAGCTGATCCGCAGCGCCTGGGACGGCGCCTTCTGGGCCGCTGCGGCCACCTCGATCGGGATCATGCTGGTCGTCTCGTTCGTGGTGATCGGGGTCGCCCCGCGCACCCTCGGTCGCCAGCACGCGGAGCGGGTGGCGCTCGCGTCCGCGACGCCGCTCTACGTCGTCACCCGGGTGCTCGGGCCGCTTCCTCGCCTGCTGATCCTGATCGGCAACGCGATCACCCCGGGTCGCGGGTTCCGGGAGGGCCCGTTCTCGACGGAGACCGAGCTGCGGGAGATGGTCGACTTCGCGGAGGCGTCCGCCGTGATCGAGTCGGGCGAACGGAAGATGATCCACTCGGTCTTCGAGTTCGGCGACACCATCGCCCGCGAGGTGATGGTGCCGCGCACCGACGTCGTCTACATCGAGCGCCACAAGAACCTGCGCCAGACGATGTCGCTGTTCCTCCGCAGCGGGTTCTCCCGGGTGCCGGTGATCGGCGAGAACCTCGACGACGTCCGCGGCTTCGCCTATCTCAAGGACGTCGTGCGCCGTGACTTCGAGGCGCCCGACGT
>JBJMIQ010000259.1:0-4713 GCA_045806805.1 Nocardioides sp.
ATCGGCCGCCCCCGTTCCAGACATCAGGCCGGCGAACCGGTCGAACAGGTATCCGGCGTCGTGGGGGCCGGCCGCGGCCTCGGGGTGGTACTGCACCGAGAACGCCGTGAGCCGTCCGGCGTCGTCGAGCAGCCGCAGCCCTTCGACCACGTCGTCGTTGAGGCACATATGACTGACCTCGGCGGTGCCGTACGGCGTCGGTGACGGCCGTTCGAGCGGCGCGTCGACCGCGAAACCGTGGTTGTGCGACGTGACCTCGACCTTGCCTGTGGTGCGGTCGACCACCGGCTGATTGATCCCGCGGTGCCCGTACTTGAGCTTGTACGTCGAGAAGCCCAACGCGCGGCCGAAGAGCTGGTTGCCGAAGCAGATGCCGAAGTACGGGATGCCGTCGGCGAGTGCACCCTGCAGGAGCTCGATCTGGTGGGTGGTCGCGGCCGGATCCCCGGGGCCGTTGGAGAAGAACACCCCGTCGGGCCGCACGGCCTTCACATCGTCGAGCGTGGCGGTGGCCGGCAGCACGTGGACCTCGATCCCGCGCTCGGTCATCATCGCCGGGGTCATCGACTTGATGCCCAGGTCGATCGCAGCCACCGTGAACTGCCGCTCCCCCACCGCTGGCACGACGTAACCGTCGTCGGTGGACACCTCGCCGGCCAGCTCGGAGCCGGCCATCTCCGCGGACCCGCGCACCCGCTCGAGCAACGCCTCCGCGTCGGTCTCGGTCGAGGAGATCCCGACCCGCATCGCCCCGCGCTCCCGCAGGTGGCGGGTGAGCGCGCGGGTGTCGACGCCACTGATGCCGACCACGCCCTGCTCGCGCAGCTCGTCGTCGAGGCTGCGCCGGGCCCGCCAGCTCGACGAGCGCCGGGCCGGATCACGCACGACGTACCCGGCCACCCAGATCTTGCGCGACTCCGGGTCTTCGTCGTTGACGCCGGTGTTGCCGATGTGGGGCGCGGTCATGACCACGACCTGGCGGTGGTAGGACGGATCGGTGAGCGTCTCCTGGTAGCCGGTCATGCCGGTGTTGAACACGGCCTCGCCGAAGGTCTCCCCCGGGGCGCCGTAGGACTCGCCGCGGAAGGTGCGGCCGTCCTCCAGGACGAGCATCGCCGGCTCTGCGAGAGCACGTGGCGGCACGTCGTACCTCCTTCTCCGCCTCACGGGACGGATCGTTAAAGGATGTTCGATCGTCCGCGACCCTACCAGCGGCCGGTGTCCACGCAGCGGACGCCACCAGCCTGGTGGGGCGGATCGCTCACAGGCTGCGGAGCCAGTCGACCAGGCCGGCGACGTACACCTCGTGGTCGTCGACCATGGCCAGGTGGCTGCCCTCGGGACAGTGCAGGTGGGTGCCGTGCGGTAGCTGTTCGGCCATCCACCGCATGTGCTCGGGATCCATGGTGTCGTGCTGCGCACCGATGACGAGGGTGGGCACCTCGATGGTGTGGAGGTCGGCGGTGCGGTCCCACTCGACGAGCTTGCCGCTGGCGCCCAGCTCGCTGGGGCCCTGCAGCGGGATGTAGATGTCGTGGTTGATGTGCTCGAACCCGGCCTTGACGTGGGCCGGCCACTCGCCCATCGGCAGGCGCAGCGAGTGCCGCTCGTAGTGGGGCCGGAGCAGTTCCTCGTACTCGTCGTTGACCGTGTCGCCCGCGGCCTCCATCTCCTTGATCCGCGCGATCACGTCGGTACCCATCTCGGGGAAGAACACCCGCTCGGCATAGTCGTTGTACGCCGGGATCGACGCCATCATGTTGGAGATGACCAGGCCGCGAAGCGGCTCGGGGTGGGACAGGGCGTACTCCATCGCGAGGATGCCGCCCCACGACTGGCCGTAGAGGACGAAGTTGTCGGGACCCAGCCCCAACGCGGTGCGCACCTGCTCGACCTCGTCGACGAATCGGGGAATCTCCCAGAGCGACGGCTCGTCGGGCTGGTCGGAGTGGTAGGACCCCAGCTGGTCGTAGAGGACGATGCCGTAGCCGGCCGCAACCAGCGGCTGCTCGAGGTCGAGCAGGTACTCGTGGGTGGACCCCGGGCCGCCGTGGAGCACCAGCACGGTCAGGCCGCCGGTGTCCCCCGCCGTGCGGGTCCAGACCTCGTAGTCCCCGGCCGGGGTGGTCACCGGGATCCGTCGTACGCCGTGCTCGTCGAGTCCGTCGCTCATGCGGCCCACCCTGCCATGACGGAAACGATCGGCCTCAGTAGTCGTCTGTCCCGCGGAGAGGGCCGGGCCGGCCGTCGGGGTCGTGAACGGTGTCCAGCAGCACCCGGGCCCACCGGCGGGTCGAGGTCGGGAGGTCCGGCACCGGCAGTGGCCGGAGACGGCCAGGCGGTCGCTCGTCCCGGCAGCCGCCGTCGTACCACGCCTCGAGCCGGGCGGCGCTGGCGGCGTAGGCGTCGAACATGCCGCGGGGATCGACGCAGTCGCCCATCACCGTCCGTAGCCCCTCGGTGCCGACGTCGTCGAGCCGATCGAGATGCTCGGCGGCCAGGGTGAGGCGCAGGTCCAGGCTGTAGTCGTGGTCGAGGACGACGACCGAGAGCTCGGAGTCGTGGGTCCACGACCGGCGGTTGAAGTTGTCCGAACCGACCGTTGTCCACACGTCATCGACCACACACACCTTGGCGTGCACGTACACGGGCGTGCCCGCGTGGTTCTCGATGCCGTACGCCGCGACCCGGTCCGGGGCGGCGGCCATCAACGGCTCGAGGGACCGGACCCGACCGAGCAGCTCGGCGGTGCGGGATCTCCCTTCGACGTCGGGGTGCAGAGGGATCACGACGACCACTCGCAGCTCCGGGCTCCTGCGCAGGGCGTCGGCGAACCGACCGCCCACGGCCTCGCCCCAGAAGTACTGGTCCTCGAGGTAGATGATCCGCTCCGCGCGACGAACCGCCTTGCTACAACCGCGGGCGACGCTGAACTCACCGCCGCGGGCGAAGGGGTAGTCGCGGCCGCGTCGCAGGTTCGGGTAGGTGCGCAACAGCTGTACCGGCTTGTCACCCGCGCGTGGCGGGGGCGACCACTGCTCCGGTAGCGGGTCGGGGGTGCTGTCGAGCCGGCGCAGGCGATCGGCCAGCCGCCGGAGAGGACTGCGACTCAGCGGCGTGGGGTCCTCCCACCGCTCCCGAAAAACCGTCTCCACGTCGTGGACGGCCGGGCCGCGGACCGCGACCTGGACGTCGTGCCACGGTGGGTGCTCGCCGTACTCCTCCGACAGCGGCTGCGGCTGTGGGTCGCCGCCGTGGTGGGCGTCGTCGCGACGGTTGTGTGCCAGGTCCATGCCGCCTACGAAGGCGACGTCGTCCTCGGGACGGTCGCGGTAGCGAACCACCAGCAACTTCTGGTGGTGCGACCCCCCGGTGCGCACGCGCATGTCGAGCAGGACCTCGGCCCCGCGCGCCTGGAGCTGCTCCCCCAAGTGCCGGTTCTCCGTGGCGAAGAAACCCGACTGGTCCAGGTGGGAGCGCCAGACGAGGCCGCGTACGTCGACGCCGCGCTCATCGGCCTCGCAGAGGACCTCGACGACCTCGCTGCCGGGCTCGCCCGTCAGCTGCTCGTCAGCGTCGCCCTGCCAGTCGGTGAAGAACACCAGGTCGCCGGCGCGGGCGGCACGGATCGCGTCGTACAGCGCCCGGAAGTACATCGACCCGTGGACGAGGGGGACGACCTGGTTGCCCTCCGACCACGCTTGGTCGCCCGGGTGCTGGTCGTCGATCCGTGTCTGGGCATTCCCGCGCTCGGCCTTGGTCAGGAACCACTCCCGAGGATCGGTCACCGGTCGAGCATGCCTGTTGGGTGGTCAACCGTCGAGGACGACCCGGTGCCTCAGCTGAGCTTGCCGTCGAGGACCGTGGCCCTGCCGCGCAGGAACGTCGCGACCACCCGGCCGGGCAGCTCCATGCCTGCGTACGGCGTGTTGCGCGACAGCGACGCGGACTCGCGGGCATCGACCACGCGCCGTGGAGACGGGTCGTAGAGGACGACGTTGGCCGGCGCGCCCTCCTCGACCGGCTGGCCGTGGTCGGAGACCCGGCCGATCCGCGCCGGGGCGTAGGACATCCGCTCGGCGACCCCGCCCCAGTCGAGCAGGCCGGGGTCCACCATCGTCTCCTGGACGATCGACAGCGCGGTCTCGAGCCCGAGCATCCCGAACGCCGCCGCCGCCCACTCGCAGTCCTTGTCCTCCAGCGGGTGGGGGGCATGGTCGGTGGCGACGATGTCGATCGTGCCGTCGGCCAGGCCGGCGCGCAGCGCCTCGGCGTCTGCCTCGGTGCGCAACGGTGGGTTGACCTTGTAGATCGGGTCGTAGGTGGTGGCCAGCTCGTCGGTGAGCAGCAGGTGGTGGGGGCAGGCCTCGGCAGTGACGTTCCAGCCCTTCTCCTTCGCCTGCCGGACGATCTCGACCGAGCCGGCGGTGGAGACGTGGCACACGTGGAGCCGCGACCCGACGTGGGCGGCCAGCAGGCAGTCGCGGGCGATGATCGCCTCCTCGGCGACCGCCGGCCACCCGGCCATCCCCAGCCGGCCGGAGAGCTCCCCCTCGTTCATCTGGGCGTTCTCGGTGAGCCGGGGCTCCTGGGCATGCTGGGCGACGACGCCGTCGAAGGCCTTGACGTACTCCAGTCCCCGCCGCATCAGCACGGCGTCGCTGACGCACTTGCCGTCGTCGGAGAACACGCGCACCCGGGCGGCGGAGTCGG
>JBJMIQ010000260.1:0-5480 GCA_045806805.1 Nocardioides sp.
TCGCTGTCCAGGCCGCACCCGGACTCGCCGTACGAGAAGACCGGCGTCAAGCTCGGCGACGAGCAGTTCGCTCGCGCCGCAGAGTGGGAGTCGGCCGGAAGGTTGGCCCTGGTCGGGATCGGGGTCGAACCCGGCCTCTCCGACGTGTTCGCCCGGTACGCCGCCGACCACCTGTTCTCCGAGATCGACGAGCTCGGCACCCGCGACGGCGCCAACCTCGTGGTCACCGACGACGAGGGAAACGAGGTCTTCGCGCCCTCGTTCTCGATGTGGACCACGATCGAGGAGTGCCTGAACCCGCCGGTGATCTGGCAGGACGGCGACTGGCACACCACGCCGCCGTTCAGCGAGCCGGAGGTCTTCGACTTCCCCGAGGGCATCGGCCCGGTGGAGTGCGTCAACGTGGAGCACGAGGAGGTCCTCCTCATGCCGCGATGGGTCGACTGCAAGCGGGCGACCTTCAAGTACGGCCTCGGCGATGAGTTCATCACCATCCTCAAGGTGCTGCACACGCTCGGTCTCGACCGCACCGACAAGGTCCGGGTCAAGGGTGTCGAGGTGTCGCCGCGCGACGTGGTCGCCGCGGTGCTGCCCGACCCCGCGTCAGTGGGGCCGCGGATGACCGGCAAGACCTGCGCCGGCCTGTGGGTAACTGGAAAGGGCAAGGACGGCCGCAACCGATCGTCCTACTTGTTCCACGTGGTTGACAACGAGTGGACGATGCGGGAGTACGGCCACCAGTGCGTCGTCTGGCAGACCGCGATCAACCCGGTCGTGGCCCTCGAGCTGCTGTCGCGCGGCACCTGGGCCGGCCGTGGCGTCCTGGGCCCGGAGGCGTTCGACGCCGTACCGTTCCTCGACCTGCTTTGCGAGTACGGCAGCCCCTGGGGTCAGCAGGAGCTCGACCCGGCGTAGGCGTGCCTCAGGTCGTGGCGGCGAAAGCCTCGTCGACGACGTCGAACGCCTCGTTGAGCAAGGTGTCCGGCATCGACAGGGGCGGGAGGAAGCGGAACACGTTGCCCCAGGTGCCGCAGGTCAGGGTGACGACGCCGTTGCGATGGCAGTACGCCGACACCGCGGCCGCGCGGGCAGCGTCCGGGGTCGTCGTGCCGGGGTCGCAGAGCTCGATCGCCATCATCGCGCCGCGGCCCCGGAGGTCGCCGATCACGGCGTGCCGCTCCCGCAACGCGGTCAGCCGGGCGTGCATCGAGGCACCGAGCTCGCGCGCCCGTGCGGCGAGGTTGTGAGCCTCCATCTCCGCGATCGACCCGAGGGCTGCCGCGCAGGCCACCGGGTTGCCGCCGTAGGTGCCGCCGAGGCCGCCGACGTGGACGGAGTCCATCAGCTCGGCACGGCCGGTGACTCCGGCCAAGGGAAGGCCGCCGGCGATGCCCTTGGCCGTGGTGACCAGGTCCGGGACGACTCCCTCGTGGTCGCAGGCGAACCAGTCGCCGGTGCGGCAGAACCCGGACTGGATCTCGTCAGCGATGAAGACCACGCCTTGTTCCGATGCCCACGCCGCCAGCGCGGGCAGGAAGCCGGGGGCGGGGACCACGAAGCCGCCCTCGCCCAGGATCGGCTCGACCGCGATGCAGGCCAGGTTGTCCACACCGACCTGCTTGTCGAGGATGTCGATCGCCCGGGCTGCGGCCTCCTCACCCGAGAGGCCGTCCCGGAAGGGGTAGGACATCGGGGCGCGGTAGACCTCGCCCGCGAACGGACCGAAGCCGTGCTTGTAGGGCATGTTCTTCGACGTCATCGCCATCGTCAGGTTGGTTCGGCCGTGGTAGGCGTGCTCGAACACGCCCACGGCATCGCGGCCGGTGGCGACGCGCGCGATCTTCACCGCGTTCTCCACCGCTTCGGCCCCCGAGTTGAACAGTGCGGACTTCTTCGCGTGGTCACCCGGGGTGAGCTCGGCGAGCTTGGCGCACACGTCCACGTAGCCGTCGTAGGGCGTGATCATGAAGCAGGTGTGGGTGAAGGCGGCCACCTGCTCCTGGACCCCGCGGACCACCTCGGTGGCCGCGTTGCCCACCGACGTGACCGCGATGCCCGACCCGAGGTCGATCAGTGAATTGCCGTCGACGTCACGGAGGATGCCGCCACCGGCCGCCTCGACGAACACCGGCAACATCGTTCCCACGCCATCGGCGACGTACTCCCGCTTGCGTTCCAGGCGGGCGCGGGACTCCGGCCCGGGAACCTCGGTGACGAGACGGCGCTCCTGGGGGAGCGACGGACCGCCGTGGCGGCTCAGGACGATGGGCTCGGTCATGGAGAGAGCCTATTCCTCGGCACCCATTCACGAGCGCGCCGTTTCCCGCCCGTCCGGGATGGGCTGGGAGGATGGCCGGATGAGTCCCCGCGACGTCGTGATCCTCGGCTCGACCGGGTCGATCGGCACCCAGGCCCTCGACCTGGTGCGTGCCAACCCGGAACGGTTCCGGGTGGTGGCGCTGACCGCGGGTGGGTCGAACACCGAGCTGTTCGAGCACCAGGTCGCCGAGTTCGCACCGCCGTTCCACGGCCTGGGTGGAGAGGCCAGCCTCGAAGCAGCGGGGCTGGCCTGCGACGTCGTGCTCAACGGCATCAGCGGCGCGGCCGGGCTCGGCCCGACGCTGGCGGCGCTCGACGCCGGCAACACCCTGGCCCTCGCCAACAAGGAAAGCCTGATCATCGGCGGTCCGGTGGTCACCGGGCGTGCCAAACCGGGCCAGATCGTGCCGGTCGACTCCGAGCACTCCGCCCTCGCACAGTGCCTGCGCGGCGGCCGCCCCGAGGAGGTACGACGGCTGGTGCTCACCGCCAGTGGCGGACCGTTCCGCGGCCGGACCCGTGAGCAGCTCGGCCAGGTGACCGTCGACGAGGCGCTCGCCCACCCGACCTGGGACATGGGCCCGCTGGTGACCATCAACTCCGCCACCCTGGTCAACAAGGGACTCGAGGTGATCGAGGCCCACCTGCTCTTCGACATCCCCTTCGACCGGATCGAGGTGGTGGTCCACCCGACGTCGGTGGTCCACTCCATGGTGGAGTTCGTCGACGGTTCGACGCTCGTCCAGGCGAGTCCCCCGACGATGCTGATCCCGATCGCCCTGGGCCTGGCCTGGCCCGACCGGGTGCCCGAGGCCGCGCCGGCCGTCGACTGGACGCGTCCGCAGGCCTGGGAGTTCTCGCCGCTGGACGACGAGGCCTTCCCCGCCGTGCGCCTGGCTCGGGAGGCCGGGGAGAGCGGCGGCACCGCGCCCGCGGTCTACAACGCCGCCAACGAAGTGTGTGTCGAGGCCTTCCGCGCCGGCGCCCTCGCGTTCGTCGACATCGTCGACACGGTGGGCCGGGTGCTGCACAGCCGCCCCGTAGGCTCAGAGGCAGATCTCACCGTCAACGACGTGCTCGCGGCCGACGCCTGGGCCCGTGCGAGCGCCGCGGAACACGTGAAGGACCTTCCTCGATGACTGCCCTGATGTACACGGCTGGCGTTCTCCTCTTCGCCGTCGGCGTCGCGGCCTCGATCGGCCTGCACGAGCTCGGCCACCTGATCCCCGGCAAGCTCTTCAACGTCAAGGTCACCCAGTTCTTCGTCGGGTTCGGCCAGACGCTGTGGTCGCGCCAGAAGGGCGAGACGGAGTACGGCGTCAAGGCCATCCCGCTCGGGGGCTACTGCAAGCTCGTGGGGATGCTCCCGCCGGCGCCGGACCAGGACCCCCACCAGGTGCGCGACACCCGCACCGGGATGTTCGCCCAGCTGGTCAGCGACGCCCGCTCGGCCGAGTGGGAGCTCGTGGAGGAGGCCGACCACGACCGCCTGTTCTACAAGAAGCCCTGGTGGCAGCGGGTGATCATCATGGGTTCCGGCGTGATGATCAACCTGGTCCTGGCGTTCCTGCTCTTCGCCGTCGTCTTCATGGGTTACGGCGTGCAACAGCCCACCACCACCGTGGAGACCGTGTCCCAGTGCGTCATCGCGGTGACCGAGGCCAACAGCGACCAACCGCCGCGCGACTGCACCGACGCCGACCCGGTCTCTCCTGCCCAGCAGGCTGGGTTCAAGGCCGGAGACCGGATCGTCTCGATCAACGGGACCCGCGTGGGGGGTTGGCCACAGGTCCAGCACCTGATCCGTGCCAACGGCGCCAAGCCCGCCACCGTCGTGGTCGTGCGAGATGGACAGGAGCTGACGCTGCGTCCCTCCACGGTGGTCTCGCCCCGGCTGGACCCGAACGACCCGGAACGCATCACCAAGGTCGGGTTCCTGGGCGTCTCCCCGTCGACCCGACTGGAGCCGCAGGGCCCCGGCTACGTGGTCGGGCAGATGGCGGACGGAACCTGGCAGACCCTGCAGACCATCGGTGCGTTGCCGGTGAAGGTCTACCACGTCGGTCGTGCCGCCGTCGGGCTCGAGGAGCGGGACCCGACCGGCCCCATGAGCGTGGTCGGCGCCGGGCGAGTGGCCGGTGAGGTCGCAGCCCAGGAGCAGATCTCGGTCACCGGGCGGTTCATGTCACTGATCCTGCTGCTCGCGGGGCTCAACCTGTTCCTGGGGCTGATCAACCTGGTGCCCCTCCCACCCTTCGACGGGGGTGGCATCGCGGCAACGCTCTACGAGACGGTCCGGCGCTGGATCGCCCGGCTGCTCCATCGCCCCGACCCGGGTGGGTTCGACAGTGCCCGGCTGCTACCGGTGACCTACGTCATGGCCGGGCTCATCCTCGTGGTCAGCATCGTGCTGATCTTCGCCGACATCGTGGCTCCGGTCTCGATCAGCTGACCACCGTGCCCGGGCCGACTCGGACCCGGAACCTAGACTGACCGTCATGACCTCGGTTTCCCTCGGCATGCCCGAAGCACCACCACCGGTGCTCGCACCCCGCCGCCCGACCCGGCAGATCCGGGTCGGCAAGGTCGGGGTCGGCAGCGAGTCACCGATCACGGTGCAGTCGATGACCACGACGCTCACCGCCGACGTCAACTCCACCCTCCAGCAGATCGCCGAGCTGACGGCCTCCGGGTGCGACATCGTCCGCGTGGCCTGTCCCAGCCAGGACGACGCCGACGCGCTTCCGGAGATCGCGCAGCACTCGCAGATCCCGGTCATCGCCGACATCCACTTCCAGCCGAAGTACGTCTTCGCGGCGATCGACGCGGGATGTGCCGCCGTGCGCGTCAACCCGGGCAACATCCGCAAGTTCGACGACCAGGTCAAGGAGATCGCCGCGGCCGCCAAGGACCGCGGCACCAGCATCCGGATCGGCGTCAACGCCGGCTCGCTCGACAAGCGTCTGCTCGAGAAGTACGGCAAGGCCACGCCCGAAGCTCTGGTGGAGTCCGCGGTGTGGGAGGCCGGCCTGTTCGAGGAGCACGACTTCCACGACTTCAAGATCTCGGTCAAGCACAACGACCCGGTCGTCATGGTGCGCGCCTACGAGATGCTGGCCGAGGCGGGGGACTGGCCGCTGCACCTGGGCGTCACCGAGGCA
>JBJMIQ010000261.1:0-14441 GCA_045806805.1 Nocardioides sp.
CGAGCGCCGCGTCCCGGTGCCGGTCGAGGTAGGCCAGCACGGCGACGTAGCCGTGGTCCTCGTCGACGTGGTCCAGCAGTGCGGCCACCGCGGCGTCGAGGGTGCTGGTCTCGTCCGGCAACCACGAACCCGAGGCGTAGACGGTGACCGGACCGTCCTCGAACACCGGAACCGGTTCGGATGCTCCGCCGTCGAGCATCTCCCGCGCGGCCGCCTTGGCGCTCTCCACGTCGGGCTGGTCGAAGGGGTTGATCCCGATCATCCGGCCGGCCACGGCGGTGGCGTACTCCCACAACAGCAGCTGTGCCCCGAGCGGTGCGTCCACCGAAACCCCGAACCCCGAGGCCGGCCGCACCGACCCCAGGACCGGCTCCGGCCCATACGTGCCCAGGACCTCGTCGGGCGTGCTCGGCGAGAAGTTCGGCGCCTCCACGGAGTCCACGACCACCGGCAGGATTCCCTTGCCCTCCTTGCCGGTGGACTCCGCGATCAGCTGCTCGGCCCAGTCGCCGAGTCCGGCGTACCTCGAACCCGCGTCGGCCAGCACCAGCTTGTCCACGTCCGCAGCGTTGGCGACGCCCAGCAGAGCTCCGAGCCGCAGGCCGGGGTTGTCGACGGAGTCCTCCTCCAGCGCGGGCCGGATCGCGGCGGCCTGTTCGAGGAGTCCAGCCACGTCAGCGCCGGCGAGGCCGCTCGGCACCAGACCGAAGGCCGTGAGCGCGGAGTACCGGCCACCGACGTCGGGATTGGCGAGGAAGGTGCGATAACCGGCCTGCTCCGCCAGCTCCGCCAGAGGTGAGCCGGGGTCGGTGACGACGACGATCCGCTCTGCGGGGTCGATGTCGGCGTCACGAAAAGCCTTCTCGAACGCTCGGCGTTGGATGTCGGTCTCGACCGTGCCTCCGGACTTCGACGAGACGACGACCACGGTGTCGGCCAGTCGGTCCTCGAGGGCGGCGCGGACGAAGTCGGGATCGGAGGAGTCGAGCACCACCAGCTCGACGCCGGCGGCACCGCAGATCACCTCGGGCGCGAGGGAGGAGCCGCCCATGCCGCAGAGCACGATCCTCGACAGACCTCGCTCGCGGAGCTCGACCTCGAGCGTGGAGATCTCGGTGACCAGCCGCTTCGAGCTCTCGGGCAGGTCCACCCAGGCCAGCCGTTTGCCAGCCTCCTCCTCCGCAGCCGGGCCCCACAGGGTCGGCTCCTGGCCCGCGATGCCGCTCGCCACCTCGTCGGCGACCAGCTGCTCGACCGCCTCGGCGTACGCGTGCTCGTCGGGGTAGCCGAAGAACAGCTCGAAGGCAGCGGCTCCGCCGGAATCGGACTTGACGGTGTTCCAGTCCGTCTCCGTCATCGGGGTCCCCGCGAAAGCGTGAGCGCAGCGAGCGGTTTCGTGGGGCGAGTCATTTGTTGGCCGACTCCATCTGCTCCGAGACGGTGTCCAGCAGCTCCCGCCAGGACTTGGAGAACTTGTCGACGCCCTCCTGCTCGAGGGTGGCGATCACGTCGTCGTAGTCGATGCCGACGGCCTTGAGGTCGTCCATCACCTTCTGGGCATGGTCGTAATTGCCCGTGACCTGGTCGCCGTCGACCTCGCCGTGGTCGGCGAACGCCTCCATGGTCTTCTCCGGCATGGTGTTGACGGTGTTGGCGACCACGAGCTCGCTGACGTACATCGTGTCGGAGTAGTCGGGGTTCTTCACGCCGGTCGACGCCCACAGCGGGCGCTGGGTGTTGGCCCCGGCCTCGGCGAGCCTGGCCCAGCGCTCTCCCTCGAAGAACTTCTGGTAGTCGCGGTAGGCGAGCCGGGCATTGGCGACCCCGGCCTTGCCGCGCAGGGCGAGTGCTTCGTCGGTGCCGATCTCTTCGAGCCGCTTGTCGATCTCGGTGTCGACCCGGGAGACGAAGAACGAGGCGACAGAGTGGATCCGGGACAGGTCCTGACCTGCGTCGAGCGCCTTCTCCAGACCCTCGAGGTAGGCGTCCATCACGCTGGCGTAGCGGTCTAGCCCGAAGATCAGCGTCACGTTGATGCTGATCCCCTCGCCCAGGGCGTCGGTGATCGCCGGAGCGCCCTCGGTCGTGGCCGGGATCTTGACGAAAAGGTTGTCCCGGTCCACCGCGGACCACAGCTCGCGGGCGGACGCCAGCGTCGCATCGGTATCGAACGCCAGGTCGGGAGCGACCTCGATCGAGACCCGTCCGTCGACGCCGTCGGTCGCGTCGTAGGTCGGCCGCAGGACGTCGCAGGCGGCCTGGACGTCGCTGGTGGTGAGCTCGAGAACCACCTTGTCTACGTCGGCGCCGTCGGCGACCAGATCGCGAACCTCGTCGTCGTAGCGCTCACCGTCGGAGATCGCGGACGCGAAGATCGTCGGGTTGGTGGTCACCCCGACGACGAACTTGTTCTTGACCAGCTCAGCGAGGTTGCCGGTCTCGATGCGCTCGCGGGACAGGTCGTCCAGCCAGATCGAGACCCCCGCGTCGGAGAGTGCCTTCAGTCGTTCGGTCATGCTTCCTCCCTGGTGGGCGTTCGGGTCAGCCGGTGGCGGCCGCGATGCTGTCGTGGGCCGCCGACGTCACGGCGTCGGCGGTCATGCCGTACTCGGTGAAGATCCGCGAGTACTCCGCGGAGTGTCCGTACTGATCGATGGACACGATCCGCCCGTGGTCACCGACCAGCTCGCGCCAGCCCTGGGCGATGCCCGCCTCGACCGAAACTCGCGCCTTGACGGGCGGCGGGATCACCGACTCGCGGTAGGACGGCTCCTGCTCCTCGAACCACTCACGGCACGGCATGGAGACCACGCGGGCCCGAACGCCGTCCTCGGCCAGCTGGTTGCGGGCGGCCACCGCGAGCTGGAGCTCCGAGCCGGTGGCGATGATGACGACGTCGGGCAGACCACCGTCGGTGTCCAGCAGGACGTAGCCGCCACGGTGGACGTTGGAGGTGTCGGAGAAGCCCTCTTCACCTCGCGGGAACACCGGCAGGTTCTGCCGGCTCAGCGCGAGTCCGGCGGGTCGGTCGGTGTGTTCGAGGATCGCCTGCCAGCAGGCTGTCACCTCGTTGGCGTCGCCGGGCCGGACGACGTCGAGGCCGATGATCCCCCGGAGTGCGGCGAGGTGCTCGATCGGCTGGTGGGTCGGGCCGTCCTCGCCGAGACCGATGGAGTCGTGAGTCCAGACGTAGGTGACCGGCAGCTGCATGATGGCGGCCAGCCGGACCGAGGGCCGCATGTAGTCGGAGAAGGTGAGGAAGGTGCCGCCGAAGGGACGGGTGCCGCCGTGGACCGCGATGCCGTTGAGGATCGCGCCCATCGCGTGCTCGCGGATCCCGAAGTGGAGCACCCGGCCGGCCAGTGGGTCGCCCTGCCACAGCTTCGTGGAACGGTCCTTGGGCAGGAACGACGGTGCCTCCTCGATGGTCGTGTTGTTGGACTCGGCCAGGTCGGCCGATCCGCCCCACAGCTCGGGCACCTTCGCCGCGATCGCGTTGATCACGGCACCCGAGGCCTTGCGGGTGGCGACGTCCTTGCCGGCCTCGAACGTCGGGAGCTGGTCGGCCCAGCCCTCGGGGAGGGTGCGGGTCTGGAGCCGCTCGAAGAGCTCGACGTCGGCCGACGGCTTGGTGGTCCAGTGCCGGAACGCCTGGTCCCACTCGGCCTGCGCGGCCTTGCCCTTCTCGACCAGCTGCCGGGTGTGCTCGAGCACGCCGGGCGGCACCTCGAAGGTCTTGTCGGGGTCGAACCCGAGGACCCGCTTGGTGGCCGCGACCTCGTCCTCGCCGAGCGCGGACCCGTGGGCCTTTCCGGTGTTCTGCGCGGAGGGCGCCGGCCACGCGATGATCGTCCGGAGCACGATGAAGCTCGGCCGGTCGGTCACGGCGTTCGCCTTCCGGATGGCCTCGTGGAGGGCCGGCACGTCCTCGACGTACTTGGTCTCGTCATGGGTCCAGTCGACGGTCTGCACGTGCCAGCCGTAGGCCTCGTAGCGCTTGCCGACGTCCTCGGCCAGGGCGATGTCGGTGTCGTCCTCGATCGAGATCCGGTTGGCGTCGTAGATCAGGGTCAGGTTGCCGAGCTGCTGGACGCCGGCGATCGCCGAGGCCTCGGCGCTGACGCCCTCCTCGATGTCGCCGTCGCTGCAGATGGCGTAGATCTGGTGGTCGAACGGAGAGGTTCCCTCGTCGGCGTTGGGGTCGAGCATCCCGCGCTCGCGCCGCGCGGCCATGGCCATGCCGACCGCGTTGCCGATGCCCTGTCCGAGCGGTCCGGTGGTGGTCTCGACGCCGGCGGTGTGCCCGTACTCGGGGTGTCCGGGTGTCTTGCTTCCCCAGGTGCGCAGCGCCTTGAGGTCGTCGATCTCGAGGCCCCAGCCACCGAGGTAGAGCTGGAGGTAGAGCGTGAGCGACGAGTGGCCGGCGGAGAGCACGAACCGGTCGCGCCCCGGCCAGTGGGGATCAGCGGGGTTGTGCCGCATGACCTTCTGGAACAGCAGGTAGGCGGCCGGCGCCAGGCTCATCGCCGTCCCGGGATGGCCGTTGCCGACCTTCTGAACCGCGTCCATGGCCAGGACCCGGATCGTGTCCACTGCCTTGTCGTCGATCTCGGTCCAGTCGAGTGTGCTCACGGGCTTCCTTTCACGGTGCCGACATCGGCTTCGAGCCTACTCATCCCTGCGGATAGACTGCGACCCGCACTCAGCCGCCTCCCCACCGAGGAACCTTTCGTGACGTACGTCGGCCACCCGGCCTCCGCTGTCTCGCAGCCGGAACCGACCCGGGCGACCGCCGGCGACGTGGTGGCGGCGTACGTGGGACTGACCAAGCCACGGGTCATCGAGCTGCTCCTCCTCACCACCGTCCCGGTGATGTTCTTCGCAGCCCGGGGGATACCCGAGCTGGGCCTCGTCGTCGCCACGGTCGTGGGCGGCACGCTCTCGGCCGGCTCGGCCTCGGCGCTCAACTGCGTCTACGACCGCGACATCGACGAGCAGATGCGCCGTACCCGCAGACGGGCCATTCCACGCCACATCGTCACGCCCCGTGCGGCGATGGTCTTCGGGCTGACCCTGGGCGTGGTGTCCACCGTGGTGCTCGCGGTCTGGGTCAACTGGCTCTCGGCCGGCTTGTCGGTGCTGGCCAACGCCTTCTACGTCCTCGTGTACACCATGGTCCTGAAGCGGCGGACCACCCAGAACATCGTCTGGGGCGGGCTCGCCGGCTGCTTCCCCGCCCTGATCGGCTGGACCGCGGTCACCGGCCAGCTCTCGTGGGTGCCGGTGGTGCTGTTCGCGGTGGTGTTCTTCTGGACGCCACCCCACACCTGGGCTCTGGCGCTGCGCTACCGCGAGGACTACGCCAACGTCGAGGTGCCGATGCTCCCGGTGGTGGCTCCGGCCCGTGAGGTGGGTCGCCGGATCGTGGCCTACAGCTGGGTGATGGTGGCCACGTCGCTGCTGCTGTGGCCGGTGGCGGACACCGGGGTCTTCTACCCCCTGGCCGCGGCCGCCCTGGGGGCCGTGTTCCTGGTGGAGGCTCACCGGATGTGGCGCCGGGCGCTCGGGACCGAGGACCTCAGCGTGATCCAGCCGATGCGGCTGTTCCACTCCTCCAACCTCTACCTCTCGCTGCTCTTCGTCGCGGTCGCGCTCGACCCGCTGCTGACCCGCTGAGTCCACT
Source organism: Nocardioides sp. (assembly GCA_045806805.1). Classification (GTDB taxonomy): domain Bacteria; phylum Actinomycetota; class Actinomycetes; order Propionibacteriales; family Nocardioidaceae; genus Nocardioides. The sequence continues at coordinate 5,684 of JBJMIQ010000261.1, forward strand.
CCGCGGACAGTTTCTGGAAAATTCTGCAATTCCGGCAACCAACCCCGCCGCGGTGGCGTATATCAGAGTGAGGACGACGGCAGGGCCTGTCCACGGGGGTGCGGGCCAGCCGTCGTCCTTGCTGTCTGGGGCTGGGTTTCCCGGACCACGAGCAGCATCCAGGTCGCGCTTGCGGAGACCAGGGCCGCCCCGAGCAGGTGGAAGCCGACCAGTACCACCGGCAGGTCGGTGAAGTACTGCACGAACCCGATCGTGCCCTGGGCGAGCTCCATTCCTAGCAGCACGAGTACGGCGCGCCGGACGGTCGCCGGCCGGTCGGCGGCGCGGACCGCGTAGAGCAGCCCGACGGTGAGGCCCACGAACAGGAACACCAGGTCGGCGTGGAGCTGGCTGACCTGGAGCGGGTTGAGCCCGTTGCGGTGCGAGTCGATGTCTCCCGCATGCGGACCCGACCCGGTCACCACGGTGCCGACGTAGAGCACCAGCCAGCCGGCCGCGAACGTGAGCGCCGCCAGAGTCACGTCGGCACCGCCCCTCGCGCCGGCCGCTGGATGGTCGAGCCGCCACAGGAACAGCACGGCCACGCCGATGATCGCCAGTGAGCAGAGCAGGTGGAATGAGACCACCCACGGGTTGAGGTCGGTGAGCACGGTGACGCCACCGATGACCGCCTGGGCCGGGATGCCGAGCGCGAGCACCAGCGCGAGGGTCCGCAGGTCGCGACGCGCGGTCTGCCAGGCGGCGACCAGCATGGCGATGGCGATCGCCACCAGCACGAAGGTCAGCATCCGGTTGCCGAACTCGATCGCCTGGTGGATGTCCAGGGCCCCGTGCGGGCGGAACGAGTCTTCGGTGCACCGCGGCCAGGTCGGGCAACCCAGTCCGGACCCGGTCAGGCGGACGGCCCCGCCGGTCACGACGAGGACGATGTTGGCGACCAGTGACGCCCAGCCGAGCGGCCGGACCCAGCGCGACAGGTCTACTCCCATCGGAACGTCCTGGCGGTGAGGAACGTCCCGATCGCGGCCCAGGCGAGGAGCACCAGCAGGTTGCTCCAGGCGATCGTGTCCCGGATCAGCGCGTCGCGCATCGCGTCCCCGAGCGCGCCGGAGGGGAGCCAGCGGACCAGGTTGCCGAAGGCGCCGTAGGCGACCGAGGGGAAGATCACGGCGCCGCCGGCCATCAGCAGCAGGTAGATGAGGTTGGCGGCCGCGAGGGTGGCCTCGGCGCGGAGGACCCCGGCGACGAACAGGCCGAGGGAGGCGAACGCCGCGGTCCCCAGGACCACGGCGAGGAAGGTCCCGGCCAGGCTCGGGTCGGGATCCCAGCCCATCGCCAGCCCCACGCAGCCGATGACGACCAGCTGGCCAAGTTCGACGAGCAGCAGCGAGCACACCTTTCCGGCCAGGAGCCCGGACCGTGGCAGCGGGGAGGAGCCGAGCCGCTTGATCACGCCGTAGCGGCGCTCGAAGCCGGTGGTGATGGCGAGCGAGGTGAACGCGGTCGACATGACCGCGAGGGCCAGGACGCCGGGAGTGAAGACGTCGACCGAGGCGTGCTGGAAGGTGATGTCGAGCGCCTTTGTGCCGCGGACGCCGGCGACGAGCACGATGACGGGGATGACGACAGCGAGGAGCAGTTGCTCGCCGTTGCGCATCATCAGCCGGGCCTCCATCAGGGCCTGGGCCGCGATCATCCGGGGGAGTGGCGCCGCACCGGGGCGGGGCGAGAACGTGGTGCTCATGGGGTTGTTCATGCCGACAGCTCCCGCCCGGTGAGCTGCAGGAAGACGTCCTCGAGCGTGCGCTGGCCGAGGGTCAGCGACTCCGGCAGCACGCCGTGCTCCTGGCACCAGCCGGAGATGTTGGCCAGCGTGGAGGCGTCGGCCGGCCCCGTCACGAGCAGGCTGACCTCGTCGAGCTGGGTGACCTCCGTCTGCTCGCCGAGCGCCCGGCGTAGCGATTCGGGGGCGCCCGGCGGGAACGGGCGGCTCACCACCAGCCGGATGGTCGCGGCCGGCCGGCGCTCCGCGCTGCCGCGGGTGAGCTCCAGCGGGGTGCCGGTCGCGATCAGCCGACCGCGGTCGATGATGTGGATCCGGTCGGCGAGCCGCTCCGCCTCCTCCATGTAGTGGGTCGTCAGCACCACGGTGACCCCGCTGGCGCGGAGCTCCTCGAGCAGCTCCCAGGTCCCACGCCGGGCCTTGGGGTCCATGCCGGCTGTCGGCTCGTCGACGAAGGCGATGTCGGGGCGGCCGACCAGCGCCATCGCCAGGCCGAGCCGCTGCTGCTGACCGCCGGAGAGGCGGCGGTACGGCGTGCTGCCGCACTCCCCGAGCCCGAGCCGCTCGCCGAGCAGGTCGACGTCGAGCGGATGGGCGTGCAGCCGGGCCATGTGGCGCAGCATCTCCATCGCCCGTACGCCGCTCCAGGCACCGCCGTCCTGCAGCATCACTCCGATGCGGGGGAGCAGGGCTCGACGCTCCCGGACCGGGTCGAGCCCGAGCACCCGCACCGTGCCCCGCTGGGGCCTCCGGTAGCCCTCACAGGTCTCCAGGGTGGTCGTCTTGCCCGCCCCGTTCGGTCCGAGGACGGCCGTGATGGTCTCCCGCTCCACCGTCAGCGACAGCCCGTCGACCGCGACCTTGTCGCCGTACCGCATCACCAGGCCCTCCACGGCGACGGCAGGTTCAGCGGCTGGCACGGCGGCATTCTCTCACTCGGGCTACCCGTGCGTAACGTGGCCGCCGGACGGGTCGTTGAGGGGTGCATGCGCGCGCGACTGATGCTCCTGGCCCTGGTGACCGCCCTGCCGCTGGCAGTGGGTGCGCCGGCGCTGTCCGCGGGCAGGACGACGGCGAGCCCGCTGACGATCCACGTCCTCTCCAACCGGGCCGACCTGGTCTCGGGCGGGGACGCGCTGGTCGCGATCGACCTGCCGGTGGGTGTCCGGGCCTCGCAGGTGCAGGTGACCGTGGGGACCCGGGACGTCACCGAGGCCTTCGCGGTCCGGCCCAACGGCAAGTTCGAGGGCCTGGTCGAGGGGCTGGCTGAGGGCGACAACCTGATCCAGGCCCGGGCCGGACGCAGCACCGGCACCGCGACGGTCACCAACCACCCCAACGGCGGGCCAGTGTTCTCCGGGCCGCACCACGAGCCGTACCAGTGCCAGGCCGGCGCGGTGGACGCCAAGTGCAACCAGCCGACGTCCTACACGCTGCTCTACAAGTCCACCGACCCGACCCAGCCGGACCTCCAGCCCTACGACCCCCAGAACCCGCCGGACGACGTGGCGACCACGACCACGGACCAGGGCAAGACCGTGCCGTTCATCGTGCGCCGCGAGGACGGCTTCCAGGACCGCGACCGCTACGCCATCCTGACCCTCTGGCAGCAGGGGCAGGACTGGCAGCCCTGGGCTCCCCAGGAGCAGTGGAACCACAAGCTGCTCATCACGCACGGCGGCAACTGCGGGGCGTCGTACGCGCCCGGCTCGCCGCCATTGCAGGACTACTCCGGCACCCTCGAGTCCGTGCCGGGCGTGACGCCGAGCTACGTGACCGCCCTCGGCAAGGGCTTCGCCGTCGTCTCAACCGCCCTGGCCAACACCGGCCACAACTGCAACGTCCCGATCGAGGCCGAGTCGCTGATGATGGCCAAGGAGCGCCTCGTCGAGCGGTACGGCGAGATCAGGTACACGATCGGCACCGGCTGCTCCGGCGGCTCGATCGCCCAGCACACCATCGCCAACGCCTACCCCGGCATCTACCAGGGGCTGGTCACCACGTGCTCCTACCCGGACACCCTGACGGCGGGCGCGCAGTTCACCGACTACCACCTGATGCGGCTCTACTTCGAGGATCCCTCGCGCTGGGGCAACGGGGTCGCGTGGACGCCGACCCAGATGGCGCAGGTGGAGGGCCACGCCTCGCACGTCAACGCCGTGGTCGCCGACGAGAACCTCTACAAGGCGGCGCTGAACCCCGAGAACGACTGCTCGGGCACCAAGGACACCGTGCCCGGGGACGAGAGCACCCGCTACGACTCCGAGACCAACCCGGGCGGCGTCCGCTGCTCGGTCCTCGACATCATGATGAACGTTCTCGGGCCGCGTCCCGAGAGCAGCTGGACCCCCCAGGAGCAGGCGGCCGGACACGGGTTTGCCGGGATCCCGTTCGCCAACACCGGCGTCCAGTTCGGGCTCGAGGAGCTCGAGAAGGGCCAGATCACGCCCGCCCAGTTCGTCGACCTGAACGTGAAGATCGGTGGCCTCGACATCGACTCCGGGTTCGCCGAGGAGCGGGTCGCCGGCGACCAGGCCGCCATCGAGCGGGCCTACCGCGCGGGCCTGATCGACGAGACCAACAACCTCGACCAGGTCGCGATGATCAACCACGGTGGACCTGATCCCGGCCTGGCCCACGACTACAGCCATGCGTTCTGGACCGAGGAACGGCTGCTGGCCGACCAAGGGCACACGGACAACCGGGTGATGTGGTTCGGGCCGACACCGCTGATCGGCAACCCGGACTGGGCCAACGAGGCGCTGCTCGACATGGACCGCTGGCTCACCGCTGTCGAGTCCGACGGACGCGCCGTGTCACTGGCCGACAAGATCGCCGAGGATCGCCCCGCCGACGTCACCGATCGCTGCGTGACTGCGGTGGCTGCCTCCGCCTGCTCGGTCGAGGAGCTTCAGACGCTGCAGACCCGCTTCTCCACCCCGCGCCAGGAGGCGGGTGGCCCGGTCGCCAACGACAACGTGGCCTGCCGGCTCAAGCCGCTGGACCGGGCCGACTACGGCGTGCTCGGCGCCGCCTTCACCGCCGACCAGTGGGCCCAGCTCGAGAGCGTCTTCGCCGACGGCGTCTGTGACTGGAGCATTCCGGGTCGCGGTCAAGGGCCGGCCGAGACCTGGTTGCAGTACGGCACCGCCACCGACCACGTGTACGGCGGCGAGAACCTCCCGCCGTCGCCCGCGGGCTCCGCCGGGGGGCTGATGGCGGGCTCGTTTCTGCCGCTGCTGGAGCAGTAGCCCGTCTCGTCGAGACAGCTCTGTCAGCGGTGAGCGAGGACTGATCCTGGACGGCGATTCCAGTCCGGAGCCACCGCCGGGGAGGTCAGGAGCCGGCGAGCTCCTCGAAGACCGCCGGTGGCTCCCGCCACGGGTCGGGAAGCGTGCCGGTGGCCGCCGCTTGCATTGCGCGCCAGACGCGGATCGGTGTGCAGGGCAGGTCGATGTGCTTCACCCCGAGGTGCCGCACCGCGTCGATGACCGCGTTCTGCACCGCGGGCGTGGAGCCGATCGTGGCGGACTCGCCGATCCCCTTCGCGCCGAGCGGGTTCAGCGGGGTGGGGGTCTCGGTGTTGGACGTCTCCAGGGAGGGCGTGTCCGCGGCCGTGGGCAGCGCGTAGTCGACGAAAGTGCTGGTCATCGGTGTCCCGTCTGCCTCGTAGACGAACTCCTCCCACAGCGCCTGCGACATCCCCTGAACCGCGCCGCCGTGCTGCTGCCCGGCGACGAGAAGCGGGTTGAGCACCCGGCCGCAGTCGTCCACCGCAACATGCCGCAACGGATGGACCTGACCGGTCTCGGTGTCCACCTCGACGATCGAGACGTGGGCGCCGAAGGGGAAGGTCGCTCCGTCGTGGGTGTAGTCGGTGTCGGATCCGAGGCCCCCGTCGTGCTCGTGGGCGTACGCCGCGACCTCGGCCCAGGAAACGGTGGAGCCGGGCACGCCCTGGACTGCGAAAGCGCCGTCCTCCAGCGTGACGTCGGCGGGGGAGGCCTCCAGCATCCGGGCGGCCACCGTGACCGCGCGCTCGCGGACCTCGTCGGAGGCGGCGGCGACGGCGTTTCCGCCGAGCTGCAGGGAGCGGGATCCGCCTGTTCCGCCGCCGGACCGGACCAGCTCGGTGTCCGACTGGGTGTAGGTGATGTCGGACATCGGGATCCCGAGCCGGTCGGCGACGATCATCGAGAACGACGTCGCGTGCCCCTGGCCGTGCGCGGAGGTGCCGGACATGACCGTGGCCGTCCCGTCCGGATGGATCTGGACCGAGCCGAACTCCGACCCGCCGAAGCCGGTGATCTCGACGTAGGTGGCGATGCCGATCCCGAGCTGGCGGGTGTCGCCGGCTTCGCGGCGTCGCCGCTGCTCGGCCCGTGCGCCCTCGACGTCGGCGATCCGCAGCGCCTCCCGCAGCGGCAGGTCGTAGTCACCGTTGTCGTAGGTCATCTTCGAGTGCGTGGTGAACGGGAAGTCGTCGGGCTGGATGAAGTTCCGGCGCCGCAGCTCCTCGGGCGTCAGCCCCAGCTCGGCCGCGGCGGCGTCCATGAGCCGTTCGATCATCGCCGCCGCCTCGGGTCGGCCCGCCCCGCGGAAGGCGCCGACCGGCGAGGTGTTGGTGAGCACGGCGACCGCGTCGTACTGGAGGCGGGGGACCAGATAGGTCCCCTGCGCCATCAGCCGGGTCGGGCCGATCGGGAAGCCCCCGCCGAAGCCGGCGTAGGCGCCGCAGTCGCCGACCAGGCGGAGCCGCAGCCCGACGATCCGGCCCTCTTCGGTCAGCCCCACCTCGGCGTACTGCACCTGTCCCCGACCGTGCATCGAGAGCATCGCCTCGCTCCGGGTCTCCGTCCAGGTGACCCGGCGGCTCACCCGGCGGGCGGCGGCGACGACGGCCAGGTGCTCGGCGAAGACGCCGGCCTTGCCCCCGAACGCGCCGCCCACGTGGGGAGCGATGACCCTGACGGACTCCGCCGGCAGGTCCGTGAACTTGCAGATCAGGTCGCGGGAATCGTGTGGATGTTGGGTGGAGACCCAGCAGGTCAGACCATCGTCGGTGGGGTCGACGAGGATGGCGTGTCCCTCGATCGGGGCGACGGCCACGCGGTGGTTCTCCATCCGGAGCCGTACGACGTGCGCTGCGCCGGCCAGCGGGTCCTCTCGGTCGCGATCCATCCGGGACTTCGCGACGTTGCTACCCAGCTCCTCGAACTGCAGCGGAGCGCCGTCGGCCAGCGCGGCCTCCATGTCCGCCACCGCAGGCAGATCCTCGTAGTCCACGTCGACGAGCTCCGCGGCATCCACCGCCTGCGCCCGCGTCTCCGCCACGACCAGAGCGACCGGTTCGCCCACGAAGCGGACCTTGTCGGTGGCGATCGCGGTCCGGACCAGGTCCTCGTTGGCGGTCCCGAACGCCGGCACCGGGCGGTCCGTCACATCCGCGCCGGTGAGGACGGCGACCACGCCAGCGGACTGCTGGGCCTCGGTGGTGTCGAGGGCCGTGATTCGGGCGTGTGCGAACGGGCTCCGGACGAAGACCGCGTGGGCGGTTCCGTCGAGTCGCAGGTTGTCCACGAAGGTGCCCTTCCCGACCAGCAGCTCCGGGTCCTCCACCCGCCGGACGGCGCTGCCCAGGATCGATCCAGCCATGACGGCACTCTAGGCGGGTTGCCGCACCCCGCTGTGGATGGTTAGGCCACCCTTACTTGAAGTGCCTTGACCAATAACGTCACACTGTTGTTGTGAAATTGGAGGTCGGAGCCACCGAGGGGGTGGACGAGGTGGGTCACGAGACCCACGACCAGCCGACGCGCGAGCGCGTCGTGCGGTCGATCCTCGTCAACGGCGCCTCGACGGCGGCGACCCTGGCCGAGCGGCTCGACCTCACGCCCGCGGCCGTGCGACGCCACCTCGACGCCCTGCTCGACGAGGGCATGATCGTGGCGCGCGAGCCGCGCACCCTCACCACCCGGGGCCGCGGCCGTCCGGCCAAGGTGTTCGTGCTCACCGAGGCGGGTCGCGACCACTTCGACCAGCAGTACGACGACCTCGCGGTCCAGGCGCTCCGGTTCCTGGCCGAGACCGGCGGCGACGACGCCGTCCGGGAGTTCGCCAACCGGCGAGTCCAGTTCATCGAGGACCGCTTCGAGGCCACCTTGGCCGACAACCCAAAGCTCAGCCCGACCGAGGCCCTGGCCGAGATCTTCACCGAGGAGGGCTACGCCGCCTCGGTGCGCAAGATCTCGGTGGGCGACCAGCTGTGCCAGCAGCACTGCCCGGTCTCCCACGTGGCCCACGAGTTCCCCCAGCTGTGCGAGGCCGAGACCGAGGCCATCGGCCGGGTCCTCGGCCGTCACGTCCAGCGGCTCGCCACCATCGCCCACGGCGACGGCGTGTGCACCACCTGCATCCCGGACATCCAGAGGAAGAAGGACGGAGCGTCAGCATGAGCAGCATCGAAGAGCTCAACCCGGAACTCAAGGGTCTCCGCGACCGCTACGAGTTCGGCTGGGCCGACCGCGACGACGCCGGTTCCGCGGCCGTGCGAGGCCTCAACGAGGCTGTCGTGCGCGACATCTCGGAGAAGAAGAGCGAGCCCCAGTGGATGCTCGACCTGCGGCTGAAGGGGCTCAAGCTCTTCCACCGCAAGCCGATGCCGACGTGGGGCTCCGACCTGTCCCACATCGACTTCGACAACATCAAGTACTTCGTCCGGTCCAGCGAGAAGCAGGCCGCGACCTGGGACGACCTCCCCGAGGACATCAAGAACACCTACGACAAGCTCGGCATCCCCGAGGCGGAGAAGCAGCGCCTGGTCTCCGGGGTCGCGGCTCAGTACGAGTCCGAGGTCGTCTACCACTCGATCCGCGAGGACCTCGAGGAGCAGGGCGTCATCTTCGTCGACACCGACACCGCGCTGCGCGAGCACGAGGAGCTCTTCCGGGAGTACTTCGGGACGGTGATCCCGGT
>JBJMIQ010000262.1:0-3220 GCA_045806805.1 Nocardioides sp.
CTCGACCAGCCGCAGGCCCGACACGTTCCCGGAGGGGTCGCCCAGGAACTCCTTGGTCGAGACCGAGTAGACGCGGTCGCCAGCCTCCTCGTGCGCCGCGGAGACCCGGAACGTCATCGGGTACGTCGGCCAGGGCTGGCCGGCCGGACGGTCCGAGGGCGGCTCCGGCAGGATCTCCAGCTGCGTGATCGAGCGGGCGCCCTGGCGGGTGGCGGTGCCGAGGCAGTCGGCGCCGGTGTCACCGCCGCCGATGATGATGACGTCCTTGCCGGCGGCCGTGATCTGCTCCGAGACCTCCTCGCCGAGCGAGGCGCGGTTCGACTGCGGGAGATACTCCATCGCCTGGTGGATCCCGCCCAGCTCGCGGCCGGTGACCGGCAGGTCGCGGGCGTGAGTGGCGCCCATGGCGAGCACCACTGCGTCGTAGCGGTCGCGCAGCGACTCCGCGGTCAGCTCGTCACCGACGGACACCCCGGTGCGGAAGACGGTGCCCTCGCGGCGCATCTGGTCCAGGCGCCGGTCGAGGTGCTTCTTCTCCATCTTGAACTCGGGGATGCCGTAGCGCAGCAACCCACCGATCTTGTCGTCGCGTTCGTAGACGGCGACGGTGTGGCCGGCGCGCGTGAGCTGCTGGGCTGCGGCCAGCCCCGCCGGTCCGGAGCCGACCACCGCGACCGTGCGGCCTGAGAGCCATTCGGGCGGCTGGGGCCGCACATAGCCCGACTCCCACGCCCGGTCGATGATCGCGACCTCGACGTTCTTGATCGTGACCGGCTTCTGGTTGATGCCCAGGACGCACGCTGGCTCACAGGGCGCAGGGCAGAGCCGGCCGGTGAACTCCGGAAAGTTGTTGGTCGCGTGGAGGCGCTCGATCGCGCCCTCCCAGTCGTCGCGCCAGACCAGGTCGTTCCACTCCGGGATCAGGTTGCCCAGCGGGCAGCCCTGGTGGCAGAACGGGATGCCGCAGTCCATGCAGCGCCCGGCCTGCTCGTTGATGATCGGCAGCAGGGCGCGGCCCACGCCATCGGGGTAGACCTCGTTCCAGTCCTGGACGCGCTCTTCCACGGGACGGCGGGTGGCCACCTGGCGATCGTGCTTGAGGAAGCCCTTGGGGTCAGCCATGCAGCACCTCCATGATCCGATGTGCGGCCTCGTCGTCGTCGAGTCCCTCCTCGATCGCCTCCTCGCGGGCTTCGAGCACCCGCTTGAAGTCGCTGGGCATCACCTCGGTGAAGCGAGACAGCGCGCGCTCCCAGTCGGCGAGCAGCGCCTCGGCAATGGTCGAGCCGGTCTCCTCGTGGTGACGAGTGACGAGATCCTTGAGCTCCTCGGCCGCATCGCCCTGGACAGGGCTCAGGTCGACCAGCTCGGGGTTGACCCGCTGCTCGTCGATGTCGAGCACGAACGCGTAGCCACCGGACATGCCGGCCGCGAAGTTGCGGCCGGTCGGGCCGAGGATCACGACCGTGCCGCCGGTCATGTACTCGCAGCCGTGGTCGCCCACACCTTCGACGACCGCGGAGACGCCGGAGTTGCGAACGCAGAACCGTTCGCCCACGACGCCGCGCAGGAAGATCTCGCCCGCAGTGGCGCCGTAGCCGATCACGTTGCCGGCGATGATCTGTTCCTCGGCGGCGAACGTCGCCGTCCGGTCCGGTCGCACCACGATCCGGCCGCCCGAGAGCCCCTTGCCGAGGTAGTCGTTGGCGTCTCCCTCGAGTCGCAGCGTGACCCCCTTCGGCACGAAGGCGCCGAACGACTGGCCGGCCGAGCCGGTGAAGGTGAGGTCGATGGTGCCGTCGGGCAACCCCTCGCCGCGGTAGCGCTTGGTGACCTCGTGGCCGAGGATGGTGCCGACGGTCCGGTTGACGTTGCGGATCGCGAGCTGCGCGCGAACCGGCTCCCCGTCCTCCAGCGCCGGAGCGGCCAGCTTCACCAGCTCGTTGTCCAGTGCCTTGTCGAGGCCGTGGTCCTGTGTGGTCGTCTGGTGCAGGGCAGCGCCCTCGGGAAGGTCGGGCAGGTGCAGGATCGGCGACAGGTCGAGCCCGGCTGCCTTCCAGTGGTCGACTGCCCGCGCAACGTCGAGGGCATCTACCCGGCCCACCGCCTCGTCGAGGCTGCGGAAGCCCAGCTGCGCCAGCAGCTCGCGGACCTCCTCGGCGACGTACTCGAAGAAGGTGACGACGTGGTCGGCCTGACCGGAGTAGCGCTCGCGCAGCACGGGGTTCTGGGTGGCCACGCCGACCGGACAGGTGTCGAGGTGGCAGACCCGCATCATGATGCAGCCGGACACCACCAGCGGCGCGGTCGAGAATCCGAACTCCTCGGCGCCGAGGAGCGCGGCGATCACGACGTCGCGGCCGGTCTTCAGCTGTCCGTCGGTCTGCACCACGATCCGGTCCCGCAGCCCGTTGAGCAGCAACGTCTGCTGGGTCTCGGCGAGGCCGAGCTCCCAAGGTCCGCCGGCGTGCTTGAGCGAGGTCAGTGGTGCCGCCCCGGTGCCACCGTCGTGGCCGGAGATCAGGACGACGTCGGCGTGCGCCTTCGAGACGCCGGCGGCGACCGTCCCGACACCGACCTCGGACACCAGCTTCACGTGGATGCGGGCCGACGGGTTCGCGTTCTTGAGATCGTGGATCAGCTGCGCAAGGTCCTCGATCGAGTAGATGTCGTGGTGGGGCGGCGGGCTGATCAACCCCACTCCGGGCGTGGAGTAGCGGGTCCTGGCGATCCAGGGGTAGACCTTCTGCCCGGGCAGCTGGCCGCCCTCGCCGGGCTTGGCGCCCTGGGCCATCTTGATCTGGATGTCGTCGGAGTTGGTGAGGTACTCGGCCGTGACACCGAACCGGCCGGAGGCGTCCTGCTTGATGGCGCTGCGGCGCTCGGGGTCGTGGAGCCGGTCGGAGTCCTCCCCGCCCTCCCCGGTGTTGGACTTGGCGCCCAGTCGGTTCATCGCGATGGCGAGGGTGGTGTGTGCCTCCTCGCTGATCGACCCGTAGGACATCGCACCGGTCGAGAACCGCTTGACGATCGCGGAGACCGGCTCGACCTCCTCGATCGGGACGGGGTCGCGACCGGTGACGTGGGATCCCTTGAACCGGAACAGCCCGCGCAGGGTCATCAGTCGCTCGGACTGCGTGTTGACCCGGCTCGTGTACTGCTTGAAGACGTCGTACTTGCCGGCCCGGGTGGCGTGCTGGAGCCGGAACACGGTCTCGGG
>JBJMIQ010000263.1:0-18920 GCA_045806805.1 Nocardioides sp.
GTTCCCCCCGGTCCCGCCGTTCCCCCCGCCGTTGCCGCTGCTCTCCTCGTCCCCGGAGCGGTTCCGGCCGCGGCGGCCGCGGCGCGGCTCCTCCTCCAGCCTCTTCCGGGGCTCGACCGGCTCGTGGTGGATCAGCACCCCACGGCCCTGGCAGTGCTCGCAGCTCTCGCTGAACGCCTCCAGCAGGCCGGTTCCGATCCGCTTGCGGGTCATCTGCACCAGGCCGAGAGAGGTCACCTCGGCGACCTGGTGACGGGTCCGGTCGCGGCCGAGGCACTCGACGAGGCGCCGCAGCACCAGGTCGCGGTTGCTCTCCAGGACCATGTCGATGAAGTCGACGACGATGATCCCGCCGATGTCGCGCAGCCGGAGCTGGCGGACGATCTCCTCGGCGGCCTCGAGGTTGTTCTTGGTCACCGTCTCCTCGAGGTTCCCCCCGGAGCCGGTGAACTTGCCGGTGTTGACGTCCACGACGGTCATCGCCTCGGTGCGGTCGATGACCAGGGACCCGCCGGAGGGCAGCCAGACCTTGCGGTCGAGCCCCTTGGCGATCTGCTCGTCGATCCGGTACGCAGCGAAGACGTCGTCGTCGCCGGTGTACCGCTCGAGGCGCTCCTCGAGGTCCGGTGCGACCTGCTTGACGTACCCGTCGACCATCTCCCACGCGTCGTCGCCGGAGACGACCAGCTTGGCGAAGTCCTCGGTGAACAGGTCGCGAACGACCTTGAGGGTCAGGTCCGGCTCGCCGTACAGCAGCTGGGGGGCGTTCCCCTTCTGCGCGCGGGCCTCGATGTCGGACCAGCGCGCGGTGAGGCGCTCGACGTCGAGCGTGAGCTCCTCCTCGGAGGCTCCCTCGGCCGCCGTGCGCACGATCACGCCCGCCGTGTCGGGGACGATCTCCTTGAGCAGGGTCTTGAGCCGGTTGCGCTCGGTGTCGGGGAGCTTGCGCGAGATGCCGGAGGTCGTGCCGTCGGGCACGTAGACCAGGAAGCGGCCGGGGAGGCTGATCTGGCTGGTGAGCCGGGCCCCCTTGTGCCCCATCGGGTCCTTGCTGACCTGGACCAGGATCGACTGCCCGGACTTGAGGACCTGCTCGATCTTGCGCTGCTTGCCCTCCTTCGCGCCCAGTGCGTCCCAGTTGACCTCGCCGGCGTACAGGACCGCGTTGCGGCCCTTGCCGATGTCGATGAAGGCCGCCTCCATCGAGGGCAGGACGTTCTGGACGCGGCCCAGGTAGACGTTGCCGATCATGGAGGTCTGGGACTCGCGTGCGACGTAGTGCTCGACCAGGACCTTGTCCTCGAGGACCGCGATCTGGGTGAGCTCCTCACGCTGGCGGATCACCATGACCCGATCGACGGCCTCGCGACGGGCAAGGAACTCCGCCTCGCTCACGATCGGTGCGCGGCGTCGACCCGCCTCGCGGCCCTCGCGGCGACGCTGCTTCTTGGCCTCCAGCCGGGTGGAGCCGGACAAGGCCGTGATCTGGTCCTCCGCCGCACGGCCCTGGCGGACACGGGTGACGGTGTTGGCCGGGTCGTCCCCGCCTGAGTCACCCTCGTCGCCGGCACGGCGACGCCGCCGACGACGACGGGAGGTGCCGCCTTCTCCGCTCTCGCCGCCGGAGTCGTCAGCCGGGGTGTCCTCGGTCTTGTCGTCGTCGTCCTGGCCCGAGGCCTCGCCCTCCCCGTCGCCCGACTTGCGCCGCCGGCGGCCGCCGCGACGGCGACGGCGCCGGCCGCCCCCGCCCTCGCTGTCGTCGGAGTCCGCCTGGTCCTGGTCGGGACCGGCCTGGGTGGTGCCCTGGTCGACCTGGTCCTGGTCGCCCTGGTCCTCGGTGTCGGCCTTGGCCTTCGAGCCGGCCTTGCCCTTCGCTCCCGCCTTGCCCTTCGAGCCGGTCTTCGCCTTGGGCTCGGCCTCGCCGTCCGGCTCAGCCTCGACCTCGGCGGTCGCGGACTTCCGGCCACGTCGTGCCGGCGCCTGGGCGGTGTCGGGCGCCTGGAAGAGCAGGGTCGCGGGACCCGTGGCCCCCGTGTCGGTCTCTGGCCCTGCCTCGTCTGCCGCCGCCTTCTTCGACGTGGACTTCTTCGCAGCGGACTTCTTGGCCGTGGTCTTCCTGGCCGCCGACTTCTTCGCCGGTGCCTCCATCGTCGGTTCCTCGGGAACCGAGGAAGGAGACGTCTGGGACTCGTCCTGGGGCGCGGCCTCCGCGGCCTTCTTGGTGGTCGACTTCCTGGTCGCCGACTTCTTGGTGGCGGACTTCTTTGCCGCCGGCGCCTTCTTCGCCGCAGCCTTCCTGGCCGCGGGCTTCTTCTCGGTCTCGCTCCCGAGCGGGGCCGGAGCCTCGCCCGGCGTGTTGTCGGGCGTGTTGTCGGGGGTGGTGCCTGGGTTGTCGCTGGACTGGTGGTCCTCGAGCATTCGCTCTCCTCGACCCGGCGCGGGCGCCGGGCTGTCGTACGCACGGGCCCGAGCTTCCGGGCGCTGGCGTCAAGCTTTCGGTGGCGGCGACACCCTCCGCGGTGTGCGTCGACGAGAGGTTGCTCATCACCTGCCGCGGTCGCTGGGCTCCTCGAGAGCCTCTCCGGCGAAGCTGCTGTCACCCACTCACACCGGCCGCGTCGCGGTCTGGCGACGATCCGCCCTCGCGATGCCGGATCCACACTCTGCTGCGATCCGGCGAGAACGTCGTCGGGTTGGTCGGGGCGACGGGCGCTCCGAGTCAACCGCTTGCGAGTATCGCACACCGAACGCCGATCGCGGTCACCCGTGAACGGCGGGGCGGTGTCCCCGACGGGTCAGGCCAGCGGGTCCCCGATGTCGCCGGTCGCCTCGTCCAGCGGCCCCTGCGCCAGTCGTGTGAGGCGCGGGTCCTCGCCGGCGTCGAGACCGGCCACGTCGCGCAGCCCGGTGAGAACGTCGTCGGGGCGTACGGCGGGCACCGTGTGGCGCAAGCCGACCAGCAGCCGGCTCCCGCCGGTCCTCGCCTCGGCTGAGAGCGACACCACCGCGGCGCGACAGTCGAACTCCCGGAGCCCCTTCTTGGTCATCCGCTTCACCGGGACCGTCTCCGTGGCGAGAAACGTCTCGACCGCGGCGGTGGTGTCGGCGAGCGGGGCCACCACGTCGACCTGCCACCGACTGGCCTGGAGCAGGTCGGCGAGCGAGCCGCCCGGCGACACGCTCACCTCGACCAGGTCGAGGCCGTCGGGCAGGGCTTCGCCAAGCTGCTCGGCGACCCGGGACGGATCGACGACCTCGGCCAGGGCGATCTCGAGGTACTCCGCTTCGCTCGCGGACCCGGTCGGGGCGGCGCCGGCGTACGAGATCCGGGGGTGCGGGTTGAACCCCGAGGAGTAGGCCATCGGGATCCGGGCCCGGAAGACGGCGCGCTCGAAGGCCCGGCTGAAGTCTCGGTGACTGGTGAAGCGCAGCCGACCGCGCTTGGCGTACCGGATCCGCAGCCGCTGCACCGGCGGGGCTTGCTGCGGTGGTTGCTCGCGCACGCCCGGAGGGTACTTCTCACTCCCGGTCCGCCCCGAATCTGGGCGCACGAAAACTTCTGTTGTCCCGAACTCGTGGTGTGCCAGCATGCGGGGATGCCTCTCGCCACCTACCAGGACCTCTGCATCGACGCGAACGACGCTGAGGCGGAAGCGCGGTTCTGGGGCCGCCTGCTGGGGCTCACGGCGGGCGGGCCGCACCACAACGGCGCGTGGTGGCTCGACGACGACACCGGGCAGGCGGTGGCGTGGGTGAACTCCGTCCGCGAGCCCAAGACCGTGAAGAACCGGGTTCACCTCGACATCAACGCCGAGAGCCTCGAGGCCGCGCTGGCGACCGGCGCCACTCTCGTCGAGGAGTTCCCCCGCTGGACCGTCCTGCGTGACCCCGATGGCCAGGAGTTCTGCGTCTTCGTCCGGGAAACACCCATCGAGCGACGGCTCTACGAGCTGGTCTGGGACTCCGGACCCGGCCTGGAGGAGTGCCTGGCGATCGCCCGCTGGTGGGCGGAGGTACTGGGAGCCGAGCTCGGACAGGACGAGGAGCAGTGCTGGATCGAGAAGGTGCCGGGTGCGCCGTTCGACGGCATCGTCTTCGGGCCGGTGCCGGAGCCGAAGACCGTCAAGAACCGGGTGCACATCGACGTGGCCACCGACGACGTCGAGGCGCTGCTCCGGCACGGCGCCACGGTGTTGCGCGCGAAGGGCGACGACGGGCTCGGCTGGACCATCCTGGCCGACCCCGACGGCAACGAGTTCTGCGCCATGCCCGCCGACTGAGGGCGGTCACGCGAGCGTCGCCCCCCGCATCTGCCGCGAGGCGTAGACGCTGTTGACCCGTACGCCGTCCAGGAAGGCGGTCAGCCTCTCTGCCTCGAGGTCGAGCGCCGCCCGTCCCTCGGTGCCGACGTCCTCGCGGAGCACCACCCGCACCACTCCGTCCTCGTCCTGGACCCAGCAGCCGACGATCCGGCCGTTCCACCAGGCGGTCGAGCCGGCGTTGCCGTTGGTGTCGAACAGGTACGGCGTGTGGTCCGGCCGCAGGTAGAAGTCGCGTTGCTTCCACCCCATCGAGGTCGGGTCGAGCACCGGCAGCAGGGCCGCCCACGGAGGCTCCGGGGCAACCGGCTCCAGGTCGTCGGACAGGACCCAGCCGGTCTCGCCACGGTCCAGGGCGACCTCCACCGCGCCCACATCCGCGAGGGCCCGGCGTACCACCGCCTTGGTCGCGCCGAGCCACCACACGATGTCGGTCTCGGTCCCGGGACCGAAGCTGCGCAGCCACCGCCGGACCAGCTCGGCGTAGCCCTCGTGCGGCTCGAGCCGGGCCGGCCGCTTCCCGAGCCATCGGTCCGTCAGGGTCCACGCGGGACGCGACACCCGCCAGTGGCCCTCGTTGCGGCCGCGGACGACGAGCCCTTCGGCCCCGAGCACGCCGAGCACGCGCGGAGCCAGCGAGACCTCGGCCTGCCACTTGCCGGAACCCAGCCGCACCCGTCCCTCCAGCGCCGGCAGCTCCTCGCGGAGCGTGACCGCGGTCAGTGCGGAGCCGTCCGCGAGGCGGCCCAGGACCGCCTCGCGCGCCTCCTTCAACCACGCCTCCCCGTCGTCGGCGAGTCCGCCGGCCTCGACATCCTTGACCGTCCGGCGCCGTTCGCGGTCCGCGACGCGGGCGGAGGCACTCCCCCAGGCCGCGGGCAGGAGGTCGCGGGGAAAGACGAAGAGGGTGCGCCGCATGGCGAGCTGCTTGACCAGCGACCGGTCCTCGTAGAGCGCCCGGTCGACGTCGGCGGCCGTCAGCCCCTCCACCCGCGCGAACAACGAGAGGTAGACCGTCGCCGCCTCGGTGGCGTGCAGCACGGTGAGGGCCCGAGTCGCGGACAGGGGATCCGCGACCCGGGCGGCCGGGGCGAGCGCATGGCGGCGGGCGATCCGGGCGCGCCGCTCGTCGTCGCCGATGTGCCGCACACCTTCATTCTCCCACCGGTCTGGGAGGATCGATCGGTGAGCGGCGGACGACAGGACCTCGGGCCACGCCTTCTGCTCCTCGCCGGACTGCTCCTCCTGGCGGTGAACCTGCGGCCAGCCGCGGTCAGCGTCGGGCCGGTCCTGGCGGAGGTCCGGAGCGGGCTTGCGATGTCGACGCTGGCCGCGGGGCTCCTGACCTCACTCCCGGTGCTCGCCTTCGCCGGCTTCGGGGCGCTGGCCCCGCAGCTGGCCCGACGGCTCGGCGTGCACCGGGTGACCCTGGCCGCCCTCCTGCTGGTGGCCGGCGGGTTGGCGGCGCGGTCCGTCGCCCCCGGTCCCGCAACGTTCCTGGTGCTCTCGATGGTGGCACTGGCCGGGATGGCGGTAGCCAACGTCCTGCTTCCGTCGCTGGTCAAGCTGCACTTCCCCGACCGGATCGGCCGGGTGACGGCGCTCTACACCGCGACTCTCGCCCTCGGCCTGACCGGCGCCCTGACACTGACGGTCCCGATCGCCGAGACCGGCGGCGGGTGGCGGGTGGGGCTCGCCGCCTGGGCCGTCCTCGCCGTACTGGCCGCGCTTCCGTGGCTTCGCCTGGTCGGCCACGACAAGCACCTGGACCCGGGTCCGCATGACGTGACCTTGTCGGAGGTGGCACGGACCCGGCTCGGTCTCGGCATGGCCCTGTTCTTCGGGCTGCAGTCGATGCATGCGTACGCGATCTTCGGCTGGTTCGCCCAGCTGTGGCGCGACCAGGGCTACTCCCCCACCTCGGCCGGGCTGCTGGTCGGCGTCGTCGCCGCCACCAGCGTCCCGCTGTCGCTGTGGCTGCCGGCGGCCGCCGCGCGACGGGCCGACCAGTCGACGATCCTGCTCGCGGTGATGGCGTGCTATCCCGTGGCGTACGCCGGCCTGATACTGGCACCGCACGACCTCGCCGCGGTGTGGGCCGTCCTGGCGGGAGCAGCGACCTGCACCTTCCCGCTGATCCTGACCCTGATCGGCCTGCGCTCCCGCACGCCCGCCGGCACCGCGGCGCTGTCCGGGTTCACCCAGTCGGCCGGCTACCTCCTGGCGGCGATCGGACCGTTCACCGTCGGCGCGCTCTACGGCGCCACCGGGGGCTGGACCGCGCCGCTGTGGTTCCTCATCGTGCTGACCGTGCCGCAGGCGTGTGTCGGCTGGTACGTCGCCCGGCCGGCCTACGTCGAGGACCAGCTCCGGGTGCGCCACCGCCCGGGTCGTGTGCCCGACAACGCGGCCTAGGCATCTGGTCGAAACACGTCCGACCGGTCGGCGCGGATTGGGGCTACGATCACGCACGCCCTGGGAACGGCAGTGCTCTCCGGGCCGACCGCCAGGAGCTCTCGTGACCAATCCCTACGGCACGCCGTACAGCTCGCCGTACGCGCCCGCCCAGAACCCTTTTCCCGCGTCGAAGTCGATGGCCGGCTGGTCGCTCGGGCTGTCATTGGCGATCTGCGTCGCACCTCTCACCACCATGGTCTCCATCGGACTGGCCATCGCGGTCCTGGTCCGCGGCCGGGACGGGAGGGACCACGGCAAGGGTCTCGCGATCGGGGCGTTGATCATCGACGGGATCGTGATCGTGGGCCTCGTCGGCCTGCTGGCCGTGGGCGTGCTGGCCGGTCTGACCGCCGACGCCGAAAGGGACGCCGAAGGGCGTGTGACCGAACGGCAGGAGGTGTCGTCGTTGAAGCTCCGCAAGGGCGACTGCGTCAACCACCCGGAACTCATGGGAGCCGGCAACGAGACGGTTGACGCCACCTCGATCGAAGCGGTCCCGTGCGGCGAGGCGCACGACCTCGAGGCCTACTACGTGTTCGACCTGACCACCGAGGACTACCCCGGCGAGCAGCGCACCGTCGAGCTGGCGGCGCAGGGATGCCTGAAGGCGTTCCAGCCCTTCGTCCATCGCTCCTACCGCTCCTCCGACCTGGACTTCTGGACCTACTACCCCCAACGCCGCAGCTGGCAGCTTCTGGACGACCGGGCGGTGGTGTGCATGATCGGAAACCCAGACCACAAGACCCGCGGCTCGCTCGAGGACAGCCGGCGCTGACCCGACAGATCGCGGTCGACCGTTACGTCGCGGTGACCCGCGCAAGGTCAGGCCCCGTGGACCCGGGTCGCCGTGGGTTGAGGATGTCTCGAGACCTCGCACCTCAACCAATGGACCGGCCGCGCCGGCACCACGGTCAGAGGACCGAGAGGGGCAGCAGTTTGCGCCCGGTCGGGCCGATCTGGATCTCCGTGTCCATCTCCGGGCACACCCCGCAGTCATAGCAGGGTGTCCAGCGGCAGTCCTCGACCTCGATGTCGGCGCCGTCGGCGACGGACAGTGCGTCTTCCCAGTCGGCCCAGAGCCAGTCCTTGTCGAGGCCGGAGTCGAGGTGGTCCCAGGGCAGGACCTCGTCGTACTCGCGCTCGCGGGTGGTGAACCAGTCCAGGTCGAGCCCGGTGCCGGCCAGGCCCCGTTCGCTCGCCGCGACCCAGCGGTCGTAGGAGAAGTGTTCGCTCCAGCCGTCGAAGCGTCCGCCGTCGCGCCAGACCTCCTCGATGATCCGGCCCACGCGACGGTCGCCGCGCGAGAGCAGACCCTCGACCACTCCGGGCTTGCCGTCGTGGTAGCGGAAACCGATCGCCCGGCCGAAGCGCTTGTCGCTGCGGACCGCGTCGCGCAGCTTCTCCAGACGGGAGTCGGTGGTCTCGTGGTCGAGCTGGGACGCCCACTGGAACGGGGTGTGCGGCTTCGGGACGAAGCCGCCGATCGAGACCGTGCAGCGAATGTCGTTGCGTCCGGACACCTCACGTCCCTTGGCGATCACCTGCTTGGCGAGGTCGGCGATCGCCAGGACGTCGTCGTCGGTCTCGGTGGGCAGTCCGCACATGAAGTAGAGCTTCACCTGGCGCCAGCCATTGGAGTACGCCGTCGCGACCGTACGGATCAGGTCCTCCTCCGTGACCATCTTGTTGATCACCTTGCGCATCCGCTCGGACCCACCCTCCGGGGCGAAGGTCAGCCCGGAGCGTCGGCCGTTGCGCGAGAACTCGTTGGCCAGGGTGATGTTGAAGGCGTCGACGCGCGTGCTGGGCAGGGACAGCGAGACGTTGCAGTCCTGGTAGCGGTCGGCGAGCCCCTTGGCGACGTCCGCGATCTCGGTGTGGTCGGCGCTGGACAGGGAGAGCAGGCCAACCTCCTCGAAGCCGGACTTGCGGATGCCGTTCTCGACCATGTCGCCGATGGCCTCGATCGAACGCTCACGCACTGGCCGCGTGATCATCCCGGCCTGGCAGAAGCGGCAGCCGCGGGTGCAGCCACGGAAGATCTCCACCGAGTAGCGCTCGTGGACCGTCTCGGCGAGCGGGACCAGAGGTTTCGCGGGGTAGGGCCAGGCGTCGAGGTCCATCAGGGTGTGCTTGCGGACCCGGAACGGGATGCCGGGACGGTTGGGCAGGACGGCCTCGATCTGGCCGTCCTCGGCGTAGGTGACGTCGTAGAACCTGGGCACGTAGACGCTGCCGCTGACGGCCAACCGGCGCAGCAGCTCGTCGCGCCCCCCGGGCCGCTCCTCGGCCTTCCACTCGCGGATGACCTCGGAGATCGCGAGCACGATCTCCTCGCCGTCACCGAGCACCGCCGCGTCCAGGAAGTCGGCGATCGGCTCGGGGTTGAAGGCGGCATGGCCGCCCGCGAGCACGATCGGGTCCTCGGCGCCCCGGTCGGCTGACCGGAGCGGGATGCCCGCGAGGTCGAGGGCGTTGAGCATGTTGGTGTAGCCGAGCTCGGTGGAGAAGCTGATCCCGAGCACGTCGAACGCCCGCACCGGGCGGTGGCTGTCGACGGTGAACTGCGGGATCCCCTCGGCGCGCATGACCGCCTCGAGGTCTGGCCACACCGAGTAGGTGCGCTCCGCCAGGATCCAGTCGCGCTCGTTGAGCACCTCATAGAGGATCTGGACGCCCTGGTTGGGCAGCCCGACCTCGTAGGCGTCCGGGTACATCAGGGCCCACCGGACGTCGACCTCGTGCCAGTCCTTGCTGGTCGAGTTGAGCTCTCCACCGACGTACTGGATCGGCTTCTGCACCGACGGCAGCTTGGGCTCCAGCCGCGGGAAGACGCTTCGGTGGTCGACCTGGTCAGACTGGTCGGGGGCGCGGGAATGCTGGTCGAGGCCAACGGGCACGACGACAACACCTCGGGGGTCGGGGGCGGGACCAGGGCACACAGTACGTCGGGATGTGGCGGCTCGCAGCCTTCTCGCGGAACTGATCCGAAGCGGGCCTCAGCCCTTGACGTAGGAGAGCTTCTCGTCGACCAGCCCGTCGCGGAACCGGAGGACGTCGACCCCGCGTACGTGGCCCGGGGAGCCGTCGCCTTCGACCCAGTCGAACCGCCAGCGCAGCACGCCCCGGTCACCCGCGACGAACGACTCTTCCTCGGTGAACTGAGGCGACGCCGTCTCGCCGAACAGCTCGACCCAGACCGGGCGCACCGCGTCCGCGCCCTCGTGCCGGACGCCGTCGGGAGCAGGGCCGGTGGCCTCGAAGACACAGTCGTCGGTCATCAACGACATCACGGCCTCGACGTCACCGGCGCCGAAAGCGGCCGAGAACCTGGCGAGCGCGGCGTGGTTGGGACCCCAGTGCGGATCGCGTCCGAAAGCAGCCAGGAAGTCGCCCTGTGGCTCCCCGGTCGGGGCGACGGCGGCCCCGACCACCCCGGCCGTCCGGTAGAGCTCCTCGCGCTCGGCGAACCACGCGGCCACCTCGTGCACCAGGGCGGGATCGAGCCGCAGGTCACCACCGGTGGCGGCGGCGAGGTCCCAGCCGTGGACGAGATGGTCGGCCGCGAGCTGGTGGACGTACTCGTCCATCTGCTCCTCGCCGTAGGACAGGTGCACGGTCCCGTCCGCCGGCAGCGTGTCTGCGACCGTGTGGATCGCCTCGCGGGCCGCCTCGAGCGAGGCCCGGATCGGGTCGTCACCGAGCAGGTCGCCGTCGAAACGGTCGCCGACGTCCTCGAGGGTGCTTCCCCGCATCAGCGGTGTGGTCCACAGGTCCTCACCGGTCACGTGGTTGGTCAGGTCCCGGACGTTCCACTCCCGGCACGGCGTCGGTCCCTCCCACTGGTCGGGCCGGACGGCGTTCACCCGGTCCGCCCAGCTCTCGACCGTGCGGTGGTAGAGCGTGTTGAGGTCCATCAGAGGGCACCGCTCTCCAGCGCCGTGCGCGCCTTGCGGACCCACCACTCGAGGTCCCGGCGCTCGCGCTCCCGCGTGGCTGGGTCGGGGTGTTCGGCCGCGTCCAGCGCCTTGTTCCAGCCCCGCCACATCAGACCGGCCAGCAGAGCGAGCCGCATCGAGCGGCCGTCGTACGCCGGCCCGGCGAGGCCCGCATATGTCCGCAGGACGTGCTCGCGGCTCGGCTCGAGCACCGAGGAGCACCCGGCGAGGAGGAACGCGATGTCCAGGGCGCCGGGAGCCGCGGTCGCCAGCCCCCAGTCGAGGAGCACCAGCGTGTCGGCGTCTCTCGCCATGTTGACGGTCGCGAGGTTCCCGTGGACCAAGGTGAGCGGGCCGGTGCAGAGCGCCGTGGCCAGCGGGGAGGGGTCCTCCAGCAGGACGAGGACGGGGCCCGCGACATCCGCAGGCACCGTCTGGGCAAAGATTTCCCAGCCCCGGCGAGCCAGCGCGGCCAGTTCGTGCCCCTCCTCGGCCAGCCGGCGGACCCGCTGCGGGGCGAAGCGGGCGAGGAGTCGGTCGAGTGGCACCGTCTCCTGCGGCGGACTGCCCAGGAACCGCCGGTGCATCGCCGCGACCCGCGCCAGCACCCAGTCGGTCTCCTCGGTCGAGAGCCGCGACTTCCAGGTGAGGACCTGGTCGCCGAGGTCGTCCATGACCAGGACTGTGGTGTCGCCGTCGACCCAGCCGTCCACCACGGCGTGGCTGACCCCGGGCGGGAGCCGCCCAAGCGCGCCGCTGTGCCACAGGAGGTACTCCACGGACACCGTGCCGCCGGTGACGGCGAGGGTCACGTCGGAGGCGCGCGTCACC
Organism: Nocardioides sp.; assembly: GCA_045806805.1. Classification (GTDB taxonomy): domain Bacteria; phylum Actinomycetota; class Actinomycetes; order Propionibacteriales; family Nocardioidaceae; genus Nocardioides. The sequence continues at coordinate 11,546 of JBJMIQ010000263.1, forward strand.
CGCTTCACGACGTACGTCGTCCCGTCGGCGAGCCGGACGTGCTCCAGGCCCGTGCCGGACCTGCCCTCGTGTCCGGTGAGGGCGGTCCACTCCACGGCCTGGTTCAGCAGCTCAGACGGGGCCACGCCTCCACGATGACACCGGCGATCCGCAGGTCACCATGCCCCGGCCGGGCTGGTCCCGTCGTGCCAGAGCAGGATCGGTCAACGGACCGAGAGCACCCTCGGCTGGGTGGTCAGGAACCGGGTCGGGAGGGACGCCGTGGAGCGGAGGTGGATGTTCTGCAGCAGCCCGATCGCCAGCATCCCGGCGAACATCGAGCTTCCGCCGTAGGACACGAACGGGAGTGGGACGCCGGTGACCGGCATGATCCCCAGGCACATGCCGACGTTCTGGAACGCCTGGAAGCCGAACCAGCAGGCGATGCCGGCGGCGGCGGTCCGACCGAAGGTGTCGTCGGTCTGGAAGGCGATGACCAGGGCTCTCCAGATCACCACGCCCAGCAGCACGATGAGGACGCCGGCACCGAGGAGACCCAGCTCCTCGCCCGCGACGGTGAAGATGAAGTCGGTGTGCTGCTCGGGCACGAAGCCGGAGCGCGTCTGGGACCCGTCGAACAGCCCCTGGCCGAACAGTCCCCCGTTGCCGACGGCGATCCGGGCCTGCTCGGTGTTGTACCCGGCACCGCGCGGATCGAGCTCGGGGTTCGTGAAGGCCAGGAACCGGTCGACCTGGTAGTCCTTGAGCACCCCGGCGGCCACCGCCACGGCAGCGGCGGCGATCCCGCCGCCACCCATGAGCAGCAGCCAGCGTCGCGGCGCTCCGGCGGCCGCGATCACCCCGAACACCGTGGCCGAGAGCACGAGCATGGTGCCGAGGTCGGGCTGGGCCATGATCAAGACCGCCGGGACCCCGGCGATCACGAGCATGCCGGCCACCTCGGCCAGCGTGACGTCGTAGCGGCGGCGGGCCTCCGCCCGTTCGGCGACCAGCAGCGCCATCCCGATCACCACGGCCAGCTTGGCGAACTCCGCCGGCTGGATCGACATCCCGCCGAGCTGGATCCACGAGCGCGAGCCGTTGATGGTCGAACCACTGGTGAGCACCAGCACCAGGCCGCCGATCGAGGCGAGGTAGACCAGCGGCGCGAGGATCCGCACCCACCGGTGGTCCGTGGCCAGCACCATGACCATCAGCACGACCCCGATCGCGACGTTGACCAGCTGCTTGCGCAGGTACGCCGTGGGGTCACCGCCGGTCAGGTCCACCCGTGCGGAGGTGGCCGACCAGACGAGCAGGGTGCCCAGCACGAGCAGCGCGAGCACCGCCACCATCAGCAGCCAGTCGAGCCCGGGTGCGCGCAGGGCGGCCGTCGGCCCGGCACGGCGCAGGTGTCGGAGTGAGGCCATCATTCGTTCGCCCGTCCTGGCGGCAGGATCGAGCCGTCCTTCATGAAGGTCGGCAGCCTGGCCGGTGGGGACGTGCCGGGGATCGCGGCCCGCTCGGGGTTCACGTCGAGCGCGTGGATGCCGTAGAGCGACTCCCAGATCTTGCGGACCGCCGGGCCGGAGGTGCCGGATCCGGTGCCACCCTGGGAGACCATCATCACCACGACGTAGTCGTCGCTGTAGGACGCTACCCAGGACGTCGACTGCTTGCCGTAGACCTCGGCGGAGCCGGTCTTGGAGCGGATCGTGACCTTGTCCAGCGGGAAGCCGCCCATCCGCCAGGCCATGGTGCCGACCCGGGTGACGCCCTTGAGCGCGTCGTCGATGTAGTCGATGATCCGCCTGGGCACCCGGACGTGCCCATTGACCCGGGGCTTGATCCGCTCCAGCACGGTGCCCTGCGGGGAGACGATGGCCTTGCCGACGCGCGGCGCGTAGAGGGTGCCTCCGTTGGCCAGCGCGGCGTAGCCGCGGGCCAGCTGGAGCGGGGTGACGATCGTGTCGCCCTGGCCGATGGCGAAGTTGACCGCGTCACCGGCCCGGTACTTGTAGCCCTCGAGGCAGAACTCGTAGGCGAACTTGTAGACGAAGTCGCTGGTCTTGGCGTCCTGCGGCTTGTGGGAGATGCCGCAGTAGTAGTCCTTCATCGACTTGTAGTAGGCGAGCTTCCACTTCCGGTCGGCGATCCGGCCCGACGCCTCGCCCGGGAGGTCGATACCGGTCCGGCTCCCGAACCCGAACGTCTCCGCCTCTTCGACCAGCGGGTCCCGGGCGTTGACGTCGTCCTCGTCGGAACCGAGGCGGCGCCAGAAGTCGTAGCCGACCCGGTAGAAGAAGGTGTTGCACGAGACCTCGAGCGCACGGGCGAAGGTGATGTAGCCGTAGGCGCCGGACTCGTAGTTCTTGAACACCCGGTTGCCCACCGGGAATCCCGAGGAGCAGTTGAGCTCGGTGGACGTGCTGTAGCCGTTGGTGAGGGCACCCGCGGTCATGAACGGCTTCCACGTCGAGCCGGGCGCGAACTGTCCCTGGGTGGCCCGGCTCAGCAGGGGGGTCCCGGCCTTGGTGGAGTAGAGCCGCCGGAGCTGCTTCTCGCTGATGCCGCCGACCCACACCGAGGGGTCGTAGGTCGGTTGACTGGCCATGGCCACGATCCGGCCGGTGTCGGCCTCCATGACCACGGCGGCACCGGAGTCGGCGGCGTAGTGCCGGCCGCTGACCGGGTCCATGGTTTGTCGGGCGGTCCTGATCGTCTGGGCCAGCTGTCGCTCCACGACGCCCTGCACCTTGGCGTCGATCGAGGTGACCAGCGTGTCGCCGGGCTGGCCGGCGAGCTCGCTGTCGTCGCCGAGCACCCGGCCCATCGAGTCGACGGCGACGCTGCGGTAGCCGGGCATCCCGCGCAGCCACTCGTCGTACTGCTTCTCGACGCCGGCGCGTCCCACCGACGACGCGCCGTTGACCGAGCGGTCGCCGTTGGCGCGGGCCGAGTCGTACTCCGCCTCGGTGATCGGGCTGAGGTAGCCCAGCACGTGGGCGGCGTTGATGCCGAACGGACGCGGATAGGCACGCACGGTCTCCTGCTCGGCGAGGATCGCGGGGTAGTCCTCCGGTTGCTCGAGGATGCGTAGGGCCACCGGCTGCCGGACGTCGCGGGCGACGGGCACCGGCTGGTAGGGCGAGCCGTTCCAGCAGGTGCCGGCAACGCTGCCGGGGTCTCCGCAGGTCACCAGCCGCTTCTCGATCCGCGCGGACGGCTCACCGACGGCCTGCCCCAGGCGCGCCAGGAGCAGGGTGCGCTGCCGATCGGCCATCTTGCCGAGCAGCGTGCGGTCGACCGAGATGACCCAGGACGGGCGGTTGGTCACCAACGGCCGGCCCTGGTCGTCGACAATGAGTCCGCGCTGCGGCTGCACCACGATCTCCCGCACCGACTGCGAAGCGGCCTGCGCCTCGTACTCGGCGCCGCTGACGACCTGGAGGTAGTAGAGGCGCGCGAAGAGGGTGGCGAACAACGAGAACACCAGGGCCTGGATGACGATCAGGCGCAGCCGGGCCTTGCGCCCTCCGATGCTGCCACCGCCGTTCTTCGAGCGTGTGGACGTGGCCATCTCAGGTGGTCGCTCGCTGAGGCTGGAGCCGGTCGAACAGGGTCATCACGGGCGGCAGCACGAACGGGGTCAGCAGCACGTCCCAGAGCACGGCGACCAGGATCACCTCCAGCAGCTGGCCGACGTCCAGGAGCGGGTCGCGCAGGATCAGGCCGGTGATGGCGAACACCGACGTGCCGATGAACGAGGACGCAGCGACAGTGCCCACGACGGCGATCGCGGTGGGCTTGACGTCCTGACGCACCCGCCCGGCGACGTAGCCGACGATCACCAGGGCCAGCGCCCACCGGCCGGCGACGTGGTCGGCGGGCGGTGCGAGGTCGAGGGCCACGCCGGCCAGGAAGCCCAGCACGATCGCGGCCTGCGGGCCGCGGATCAGGGCGGCCCCGACCACCACGAGCAGGCAGAGGTTGGGCACGATCCCCTGCCAGGCGAAGTGGGGGAACAGTGACACCTGGAGCACCAGCGCCAGGCTCACGACCAGGAAGGCCGCGAGTGTTCTCAGCACAGTCATCGGAGGTCCCCGTCTGGCCCGACGACGGCTCGGTCGCTGGACGTACCGGACGGCACCACCACGCCGACGAGGTCGAGGGAGCCGAAGTCGACGAACGGTTCGATCACGGCCCGCTGGGAGGTCTCGCGCAGGCTGCTGTAGACCGAGCTGACCCGCCCGATCGGCACCCCGGAGACGTAGGGGGCGCCGCTCTGGCTGCCCCAGGTGACCACGGTGTCGTGCTTGGCCGGCACCTCGGACGCGTCGGCGAGCTCGAGCTCGAGATGGCCCGAGCTGCCGAGGATCCCGCGGCCATGCAGGAAGCCGATCTCCATGCTCTCGCCCACCCGGCCCCCGACGACCGATTCGGCGTCGACGACCAGCAGCACGGTGGCGGTCGAGCTGGTGACCCGCAGGACCCGGCCGACCAGCCCGTCGTTGTTGAGGACTGTCATGTCGGGGTGGACGCCGGCCCGCGAGCCGGCATCGATGGTCACCGTCTGCGAGAAGGACTGGGAGGGACCGATTCCCACGACGCGGGCAGGGACGAGGGCGTACCCGAGATCGCCGGCCGCCTGGGTGAGGCCGTCGTACTCCTCGAGGCGGTTGCGGTCGTAGGGGGAGGTCTCGGACTCGGCCCGGAGGCGGGCATTCTCGGCCTCGAGCTGGTTGATCTCGCCGCGCAGCGAGTCGTGGGTCCGGAACCAGTCGGGCACCGCGACGAAGGGCCGGATCAAGGCCGAGGTGCCCGTCTCCACGGGGCCGAACACCTCGCCGACCGCCTGACGGGCCGGCTCCACCGGTGAGTTGTCACCGCCCTGCTGGTCGAGGGTGATCAGGGTGGCGCAGGCGAGCAGGAGCGCGACCAGCAACGCCCGGGACGGGCGGTCCCGGCCGTCGAGCCGCGCGGTGGCGCGCCATCGGCGGTCACGTCGGTCGGTGCGGAGCCGACCCGACGGGGCCTGCTCCGACACCCGTCGACGCTCGAGCGTGTCGAGACTCATCAGAACCGCCTCGGCTCCGAGACCAGCACCTGCTGGAGCGCCTCGAACTCCTCCACGCACTTGCCGGCGCCGAGGGCCACGCTGGTGAGCGGTTCCTCGGCGACGTGGACGGGCATCCCGGTCTCGTGGCGCAGCCGCTCGTCGAGGCCGCGGAGCAGCGCGCCGCCGCCGGTGAGCACGATGCCGCGGTCCATGATGTCGCCGGCCAGCTCGGGCGGGGTCTGGTCGAGGGTGGCGCGCACCGCGTCGACGATCGCGTGCAGCGGCTCCTCGAGCGCCTGGCGGACCTCGGCGCTGGAGACGACCACCGTGCGGGGCAGCCCGGAGACCATGTCCCGCCCGCGGATCTCGGCCTCGGGCTCGTCCGGCAACGGGAAGGCCGACCCGAGCGCGATCTTGATCTCCTCGGCCGTGTGCTCCCCGAGCATCAGGCCGTGCTCCTTCTTCATCCAGGCGATCACGGACTGGTCGAGCTCGTCGCCCGCCGTGCGCACGGACATGCTGGAGACGACGCCGCCGAGTGAGATCACGGCGACCTCCGTGGTGCCGCCACCGATGTCGACGACCATGTTGCCGGTCGGCTCCCCCACCGGCAGCCCGGCACCGATCGCGGCCGCCATCGGCTCCTCGATCAGGTACGCCTGACGCGCGCCGGCCGACAGCGCGGCCTCTTCGACGGCCCGCTTCTCGACGCCGGTCACCCCGGACGGAACACAGACCACCACGCGCGGGTGCGCCCAGCGGTTCTGGTGGACCTTCTGGATGAAGTGGCGCAGCATCTCCTCAGTCACGTCGAAGTCGGCGATCACGCCGTCCTTCAGCGGCCGGATGGCCTGGATGGTGCCAGGGGTGCGGCCGAGCATGCGCTTGGCCTCGATGCCGACCGCGTGGACCTCGCCCGTTCGCGAGTCGATCGCCACCACCGAGGGCTCGCTGAGTACGATGCCGCGCCCCCGTACGTACACGAGGGTGTTGGCTGTGCCGAGGTCGACGGCCATGTCGCGTCCGCCGAAGCCCGTGAGGTAGCTGAAGAAGCCCATGCGCGAGTAGCGCGGCCCGGGTGACAAACGCCACCGGACCCACGCGAGCAGCAGTCTACCGACTGTTGCGCTCAGTTCCGTTCGGCAAGAAAGGCTGCAAATCCGCCGCAGAGCTGTGCAAGGCACCCCACCGGCAGGCCGACGACATTGAGGTAGTCCCCCTCGACGCGCGCGACGAGGACGCCGCCGCGGCCCTGGATCGCGTAGCCGCCCGCCCGCCCGCGCCACTCGCCGGAGGCCACGTACCACTCCAGGAGCGCGTCGTCGAGCGCGTGGAACGTCACGCGCGTCACCTCCGCGCCCGAGCGCTCGCCGGCCACGACGCCGCTGACGACCTCGTGCGTGCGGCCGCTCAGCGCGCGCAGCGTGGCGCGCGCCGCGTCCTCGTCGTCCGGCTTGCCCCAGTTGACGCCGTCTGCGGTGACGACGGTGTCGACCGCCACCACGACCTCGCCTTCGCGGGCCTGCTGCGCGCCGGCGCGTGCCTTGCGACGCGCGTTCTGGAGCGCGACGTCCCGGGCGGGGCCGTCCTCGAGTTCGGAGACGTCGACGTCGACGGCGCGAAACGGCACGCCGATCGCCTCCAGGATGGCGCGCCGCTGCGGCGATCTGCTGGCGAGAAGAAGCGTCAGAGCTCTGGGAACCAGATCCCGATCTCGCGGGTCGCCGAGTCCGGCGCATCCGAGCCGTGGACCATGTTCTGGCCGACGGCGATCGCGAAATCGCCGCGGATCGAGCCGGTGGTCGCCTCGAGCGGGTTCGTCGCGCCGATCAGCTGGCGTGCGGCCGTCACGGCCTGGTCGCCCTCGAGCACCATCGCCACGAGCGGCGCGCTGGTGATGAAGTCGACCAGCTCGCCGAAGAACGGCCGCTCCTTGTGCTCGTCGTAGTGCGTCTCGGCGAGATCGCGCGGAGTTGTCATCAGTTTGAGGGCGACGATCTTCAGCCCCTTGCGCTCGAAGCGGGCGATGATCTCGCCGGTCAGGCCGCGCGCGAACGCGTCCGGCTTGACCAGAATCAGCGTCTGTTCCATAGGTCGGACACCCTAACGCGGGGCCCGCCTCGCGCAGCCACGTGGCGGCGCTCGGCACCCGCGCGGCCTATGGATTCACTTCGCCGACCGCAGTCTCCTCGGTCCGCCGGCGGCGGCGGCGCGGCATCGGCGTCTTGCCCGGGATCTCGGCCTCGCAATAGGGACAGATCTTCCAGTCGGGGTCCAGCGGCCTGGAGCAGGTGCCGCACGCGTCCTTGAGCTTGCGCAGGCAGCTCGGGCAGCGCA
>JBJMIQ010000264.1:0-6724 GCA_045806805.1 Nocardioides sp.
GGGCACGGGCGGTCGTGGTCGCCAGCGGCGTCGACTACCGCCGCCTGGGAGTGCCGCCGCTCGAGGACCTCGTCGGCGCGGGCGTGTTCTACGGCGCCGCGATGACCGCCGCCCGGGAGATGGAGGACCAGGACGTCTACGTGGTGGGCGGCGGCAACTCCGCGGGCCAGGCGGCGGTGCACCTCGCCCGCTTCGCCAGGTCGGTCACGATCCTGGTTCGGCGCCCGGACCTCGCGGAGACGATGTCGTCATACCTGATCGGCGAGATCGAGTACAACAACCGCATCTCCGCGCGGACCTGCACCACCGTCGTCGACGGTGGTGGCGACGGCGGGCGCCTCGAGTGGCTCTGCCTGGAGGACGTCCGGACCGGGGCGCGTACGACGGTTGCGGCGGCCGGACTGTTCCTGCTGCTAGGCGCGGACCCCCACTGCGACTGGCTGCCCCCAGCCGTGGCCCGCGATGAACGCGGCTTCGTGCTCACCGGGCGCGACGTCCCGCGCGACCGCTGGGTCGACGGGCTGCCGCCGGAGAACCTCGCCACCACCGTGCCCGGCATCTTCGCGGCCGGTGACGTGCGGTCGGGGTCGATGAAGCGGGTGGCGTCGGCGAGTGGCGAGGGCGCGTCGGTCGTACCTCTGGTGCACTCGTTCCTGTCTCCGGCGCCGGACTGATTGTCTGCTGCGCCCCGGACGTCCAGAAATAACCCGTGGTGGCGCTGAGCAAGTACGTCGTACCGTGACCGTGACCGGACGCTCCGGCCCGAGATCCCTTGGAGGCATCGAGATGCGAGCAGCGCACGCTCCCGTCCAGTTCTGCCACCTCGAAGGGATCGCGCGTGCGCACACGCTTGCCTCATCGCTCACTCAACCTGGGCGTTCTCGCCCACGTCGACGCCGGTAAGACCACCCTGACCGAGCGACTCCTGCACCTCGCAGGGGTCATCGACGAGCCGGGATCGGTCGATGCCGGCACGACCCGCACTGACAGCCTGGCGCTCGAACGCCGGCGCGGCATCACGATCAAGGCCGCGGTCGTGTCGTTCCCGCTCGACGGCACCACGGTCAACGTCGTCGACACCCCGGGGCACCCCGACTTCATCGCCGAGGTCGAGCGGGTCCTCGGGGTGCTCGACGGCGCCGTCCTGGTGCTCTCGGCCGTCGAGGGGGTCCAGCCCCAGACCCGGATCCTGATGCGGGCGCTTCAGCGGCTGCAGGTGCCGACCCTGCTCTTCGTGAACAAGGTAGACCGCACCGGCGCGGACGTGGACAACGTGCTGGCCGCAATCCGTCGGCGGCTCACGCCGGACATCCTGCCGATGGGCTGTGTCACCGGAGTCGGCCGCCGAGCCGCGTCGTTCGATGCCTTCCGTGCCGAAGACACCGACTTCCAGGAGCAGGAGACCGTGGCGCTTGCCGAGCACGACGACGCCCTGCTGGCGGCGTACGTCGACGGGCGGGCACAGCCGCTCGCCCGGCTGCGAGCAGGGATCGCCAGCCAGACCCGTGCCGGCGTGCTGCACCCGGTCTTCGCCGGCTCTGCGGCCACCGGTGCCGGGGTCGCCGAGCTGATGACCGGCATCGGGGCCCTGTTTCCCGCGACGGCGCCGGATCCGACCGGCGGCCCTTCCGGCCGGGTGTTCAAGGTCGAGCGGGGAACGGGCGGGGAGAAGGTGGCGTACGTCCGGATGTTCACGGGCTCGGTTGGCGTCCGCGCCCGATTGGCGCTTCCTGGCGACCGCGTGGGCAAGATTTCGGGCATCGAGTTGTTCGAGCAGGGCAAGTGGCTCCGCGCGGGCGCTGTGGCAGCGGGACAGATCGGGCGGCTTCACGGCCTCAGTGCCGTCCGGGTCGGGGACAGCTTCGGATCAGGAACCTCAGGGGCGGAGCATCACTTCGCGCCGCCCACGCTCGAGGCGTCGCTCACAGCCGTACGCCGCGACCAGGGTCCGGCACTGCGCGGGGCGCTGGCCCAGCTCGCCGACCAGGACCCGCTGATCGACGTGCACACCGGCGAGGACGGGCTGCCCACGGTGTCGCTCTACGGTCGCGTGCAACAGGAGGTGCTCGGTGCGACGCTCCACGAGGAGTACGGCATCGAGGTGGCGTTCGCCGACGCGAGCGTGCTGCACGTCGAGCGACCGCGCGGACTCGGGTGTGCGGTCGAGCGACTCAACACCGAGTCGAACCCCTACCAGGCGACGATCGGTCTGCGGATCGCTCCTGGCCGGCCCGGCTCCGGTCTCACGTTCGTCGTCGAGGCGCCTGCGCACGACATGCCGCTGTACCTGTTTCGCAGTGCTGAGGGGTTCGCCAGGGCGATCGAGAAGCACGTCCGCCGTGCCCTGGTTCGCGGCCGTTACGGGTGGCAGGTCACCGACTGTGTGGTGACCCTGGCCGAGTGCGGCTACAGCACCGGGGATGGCCCGCCTTCCAAGCGTGGACCGCTCAGCACGTCGTTCGACTACCGGAAGGTGACACCGCTGGTGGTCCAGCGGGCGCTCGCCAAGGCTCGTACGGTCGTCTGCGAGCCGGTGCTGAAGGTGCTGCTCGAGGTTCCGGCCGAGAACGGCGCCGCCGTTCAGCGAGTGGTGACCCGGTGGGGCGCGGAACTGCTGAGCCAGAACTCCGCGGGCGACCTGACCCGGCTCGAGGTCCGGCTCGTCGCTGCTCGGCTGCACGAGCTGCAGCGCCAGCTCCCCGACCTGACCGGTGGCGAAGGCGTCCTCGAGCCGACGTTCGACGGCTACCAGCCGGTGCACGGTCGCGCACCGGTGCGCCAAGGCTCAGCGCCGGACGGAGACTCGGTGGCGCGGTGAGGACCACGACGGCGGCCGCGCCAAGTCGGCGATCGAAGCTAGCTATTCGATGCGTGGTCGGTGGCGGATCCAGTCCGGTGGTGGTCTGCCGGTTTTGGGTGGTGGGAGGAACTCGGGTTGTCGGTCGTGGGCGAGGCGGACCTGCCAGGGGCTGTGGTGGATGGTGCGGTGGTGGTGGCCGCAGACCAGGACCAGGTTGTCGAGTGAGGTTTTGCCGCCGTGGGTCCAGTGGTGGATGTGGTGGGCGTGGCACATCACCGGGGGTCGGGTGCAGCCGGGGAAGGTGCAGTGGTGGTCGCGGGCGACCAGGGCGGTCCAGATCGCGGGGGTGACCAGGCGTTGGGTGCGGCCGACGTCGAGGACGCAGCCGTGGGCGTCGAGCAGGACGCGGATCAGGTCGCTGTCGCAGGCCAGCCGCCGGATCGCCGAGGCGGGGAGGTCGAGTCCGTCGTCGGTGACCCCCACCCCGGCCGTCTGGCCGGCGGTGTCGCCGGCGAGGGTGGTGGCGTCGATGGTGACAGCGAGCCGGGGTCGGGCGCCGTGGCTGGACGGTGGCAGGTCGGTGTCCAGGGCGTGTTGGGCGAGCTGGACCAGGGCGTCCCACATCCGGGCGCCGTGGTCGCGCGGGTCGCGCGCCTCCTGACACGTCATCGGGTCGATCTCGGGGACCGGTGTGGTCAGGGGTAGCAGGGCGGCGCGGAGGATGGCGCCGTCCTCGGTGCTGCCGGTGCCGCGGACCCGGATGCCGCCGCAGCCGTCCTCGGTCACGGTCAACCCGCGGCCCAGGTGGGCGGCGCGGTCTTCACGGTCCAGGGCCTTCTCGGCCTCGCGTTCGTCGCGGTCGGGGTCGACCACCGAGGCCAGGTGACGCCCGACGCGGTGCAGGTCGGTGGCGTTGAGCCGGCCGGCCTCCTCCAGCAGCACGGCCTCGCCGCGGCGGCGGACGTGGTCGGCCAGCGGGAGCCGCTCGACCGCCTCGACCAACACTGAGGCCTGCTCCGGTGACACCGTCCCCTCCCGCAGCGCCTCCAAGGTGGTGGTGCGTTCGGTGAGGAGGATCCGGGCGTGGGCCACGGCCCGGCGGCCCAGGCGGCGGGTGGTGCCGGCCAGGTGGGTGAACCAGTCGGCGGTGGAGCCCCAGCCCAGGTCGCGCCTGGCGGTCTCGCGGACGTCGAGCTCGGCCAGCAGCTCTGCCTCCAAAGCGGCGGTCCTGGCCTTGAGCCGCTGCAGCTCCTCGACGCCCGCGACCAGCTCCCCGGACCCACGAGCCGACCACAACGACCCCGCCACCGCATCCAGCTCCGCACACGCCGCACCGACGACACCGGCCGGTGTCGGAGAGGGAAGCGGAGTGATCGCCATGACCCCATTCAAGCCGCCACCACCGACACCTTTTGGGCCTCTGTTCGAGCCTGTGGACGGGTCGTACGGGAAGCCACGGTGTGGACGCCACGTGGGTCGCGGGCACTCGTCCGTCGAGTCCCTGTCGATGGATGGATGACCCATCGCCGCGGTAACACGCGCATCCCGAACAAGCCGTCGCCGAGCTGGAACGGCTTCGACGAGCGCAGGGAATGTGCTAGTGGTGTTTCACGATCTATCCGACGTCAAGTTCGGTAAGGCCAGTCGCTGCAGCTCAGCCAGGTGCCCTGCGAAGGCGCACCGTCCACCCTCGGTGAGTTCAACCCAGGTCCGCGGGCGGCCCACCGGGGGGCGACGCTTGTCGAGTTTGACGTAACCGGCGTCTTCGAGGGCCTTCAAATGTTTGCTCGTGACAGAGTCAGCGATTGCGAGAGCGTCACGGAGGGTCCGAAACTCGACATCCCTGACCGTCATGAGGATGCCGCACAACTGCAAACGCGTCGGTTCATGGATGAGGGCGTCGAAGCACGGATCGGTCATGTGAGTCTGGCGACTCTGGCGACTCGATGCCGAAGCAGGAAACCCACAGCGCCGTAAACAACTAGCCATGCAGCGAGATTGATCAATAGGGCGGCCGCCCCTAGCCACGGGTTGTCCTCGGACCGTGCATAGATCCCAACGGCGAGTGCCCCAATTGAGCCAACCACGCCGACTGCGGTGAGGACCGACGCCCCCTGAACGCGAAGCCGCGGATGCTTCACACCTGGGCGACGTCTCAGTGTCAGAAGAAGGACGACACCCACCGCGACGAGGGCGCCCTGGATGGGCATCGTCCAGTCGTCACTCAAGACTATGGGCAGCACCACAGGGAGCAAGCAACCGTTCGCCACGACGGCAAAACCGATGACGTAACGCCATGGGAGCACGATGCGCTCAAGAGCCAGTTCGCGGCTGGCGGACAGTGACGTCAGTTGCTCCTGGGCCGCTTGCGTCGAGTCACTTTCCATGGCGGAAACCTAGCAGTCTGTTTCCGCCAAGGAAAGTGCCAGCAGCGCTTGAATCGACGTCCGATTCCAGCCTGTGAGGAGGGTGCGCCGCACGAATCGGCGTTCCGAAACCAACCTCCTGCTTGCGAGGCTCTCTCGAGCGAGGTGCTGGACATCAAGACGGTGACGCGATCTGTTCTTCAGTCGTGTCGCCAACTTCGTCGGCACGACACAGTCGCGGACGTGACTGGGTGGTGCGTCTGGCCGCGGCTTGGGTGAGCGGTCGACCCCAACACTCCCTCGCACTGCGCGCCGAGCACGTGAGACGGCCCGCCGTCGTCCAGGACGCCTTTCGTCCGGAATGGGTGCGAGGCTGCGGGCATGGGTGCGTCGACCGAGATCTCGGTGACCTGGGCGCAGGCGCTGGCCTGGCGGTTGGAGCGACAGCTGCTCGACCCAGTTGGCTCTGAGTCGGTCGCGGGTGTTGTACGCCGGCTCGGCGCGGTGCTCTCCATGGATGAGTCGCTCGCTGAGCTCGCCGTTCGGACCCGTCGTACGGCGTCGCGTCCCGGGGAGCTCGCAACAGCCCTGGCCGACGGAGAAGTGATCAAGGCGTTCGCGTTCCGTGGGTCGATGCACTACCTCTCACCTGAGGAGGGCGGGATCTATCTGGCCCTGAGGTCGGCCGGTCGGCAGTGGGAGCTGCCGAGCTGGGTGGAGTACTACCGGCTTTCTCCCTCGGACTGGCCCGGCTTCCGGGATGCGGTGCGCGCGGCGCTGAGCGACGGGCCGTTGACCGTCATCGAGCTCGGCCGAGCAGTGACGAGACACCGTGCGTATCGGCACCTGCAGCCGGTCTTCGAGGAGGGCGCCGGCACCCTGATCAAGCCGTTGACCTGGCAGGGGGACATGAGCTTTGGCCCCCCACGCGATGGCCAGCACACGTTTCAGCGACTCGACAACAACCCGAGGTGGCGGGGAATCCCGGATCTTGACGACGCGGGTCCCCGCGCTGTCAGCGCCTACTTCCAGACCTACGGCCCAGCGACACTCGACAACCTTCACTACTGGCTCGGCAACGGCCTGAGTGCGGGAGCCAGACGGCTCAAGACCTGGTTCTCCGAGCTCGGCGATCGGCTGGTCGCGGTCGATGTCGAAGGCACCCAGGCCTACGTCGAACGCGAGGACGTCGATGCTCTCGAGGCCACGGCTGCATCGGAGGCGGTGCGGTTCCTTCCCGGGCACGACCAATGGGTGATCGGTCCTGGCACCAAGGACGTCCACGTCACCCCAGCGTCCCGACGAGACCTCATGACCCGCAAGGCCAACCCGGTGATCGTCGGCGGGGTCGTGTGCGGGACGTGGGCGCGAAAGGCTGACGAGGTCACGGTGACCTGGCTCGACGAACAACGACGACCAGACCGGGCGATCGAGCAGGAAGCCGGCCGATTGGCCGACCTCGTGGGCAGGGACCTGCATCTGAACCTGGTCTGAGACCGGCGCCCTACCAACGAGCGGTCGATCACCGCCTCCGTGAGTCGGGTGCTCGAGGTGCGTC
>JBJMIQ010000265.1:0-2572 GCA_045806805.1 Nocardioides sp.
ACCGGCACCCACGACCTCACCCACCACCGTCGTGCCGCCGCGTCGCCACCCGACCAGTAGCCCCCCCGCCCCACACCCCGCCCAGGAACACGGGGCGGGGCTATTGGGACGTCGGCACCGCAATGAACTTTCACTGCCCGCGGGCGCAACCACGGCGGGCGACCCCAGCGGCGGGAGAGCGCAGTAGGCGACGGCAACCACCTGCCACCGCCGCCCACGTATTCCGATGAGAAACCGGAAGGGCCGCGGCGCGCGAGCCCGGTCATGGCTGCTTGCGGCGATCCGAAGGCGACCTGCTAGGTGCCCGACCAGTCCCGGAGCGCGGGATTCACCCAAGCGCGAGGACCCGCTGCATCATCGAGTAGCTGGGATGGGGGTCTCGCTCGATCTTCTCCATGAGCACTTGGGCATAGATCGAGCGCTCGTCCGGACCCATGAGCTGCTCGATGAGGTTCATCATGGTCGACGAGGGGAACCGGTCGCCCTGCACCTTGGTCAGCAGGACCCTCAGAAGCTCCCGACGTGCGTCGAACTGCTCAGCCTTTTGTGCCATTGCTCGCTCCCACGGTTTGGCGTAGCCATCTGGGTACCCGAGCAGGCGGAGATCACACCCGCAACGCGTCACCAGCTGGGCCGGGGTCCTCCGAACGGCATCTCGACCAGCGGAGCTCCCACGCCGGAGACGTCCCTCAGGATCCAGTCGTCCCGGAGGAGCAGCATGGCCGAGGCGGGACGCAGCGCCAGCCACAACCAGCGGCCGACCGCTTCGCCGGCGACCACGGACCGGTCGAAGTCGCCGGTCCGGCTCGTGGAGACCGGCCACATCGGGACGGTCTGGCTGGCGATCCGCACCTTGATCGGTGGCGGCCCCTCGCCAAGCTCGCCGCCCGGGTCGTCGCCCACCAGCCCCGCGCACCGGGCGCCCAGTCCCACCCCGGCCTCCTCGGCGACCACGAACGCGTCCACCGGTCCGTCCAGCTCGCTGGTCCCGGAGCAACAGGTGATGGTGGCCATGGGTCGCCCCGACCGGGCCGTGACCACGCCGAACTCGGTGACCGCCCACCCGGGGCTCATCGGCCAGGGCAGGTAGGTCGGGAAATCGCCGGAGACGCGCAGGTGCTCGGTGAAGTCGGCGTACGAGGGCTCGCTGGGCAGCCAGAGAGCGGGGATCGTCCCGTGGACGGGACACCGGGCGCCCTTCCCGACGCGCTCGACCGTCTCCCGGCAGCGAGGGCAGGCCACGTCGAGAGACATGGGTCAACCGTTGTGGGGAGCGCTCGTCTGCGTCAAGGCCGGGCTCTGGTGTTCCACGTGAGCACGACCGGCGTCTCCCGTTCGTAGCCGAGGACCGAGACCGTGGCCGTGTCCAGCCGGAACAGGCGGCCCTCGGTGACCGGGAGCCCCAGCCATCTCGCCGTCAGCGCTCGAAGCGCGTGGCCGTGTCCGAACACCAGCGCGTCGCCCTCGACGTCACGCAGCCGGCCGACTACCCGGTCGAGGCGCTCGGAGACCTCGGCAGCGGACTCGCCGCCGGGCGAGGGGTGCGTCCAGACGGTCCAGTCGGGGACGCTCTCCCGGATCTCGTCGCTGGTCACGCCTTCGTAGTCGCCGTAGGCCCACTCCGCAAGGTCGGCGTCCACCTCCGCGGCCGCGTGTCCCGCGAGCTCGGCCGTGTGCCGGGCCCGGCGGCGCGGACTGGTGAGGACGAGTGCGAAGTCGCGGGCAAGTTGCGGACGCAGGCTGCGCGCGACCTCCTCACCGTCGTCGGTCAGCGGCAGATCCGTCGTGGAGGTGTGCCGGTGGTCGCGGCTCCACTCGGTCTCGCCGTGACGGACCAGCCACACCTCGTTCGCCCCCACGGAGCTCACGCGCCCGCGGGTCCGGGCCAGGCCTTGTCAGGTTGGGGGACCGGGCGGCCGGGCTGCTCCCCACCACGCTCCTCGAGGTAGTTGTTCTTGGGCACCATCACCTTGCGGCGGAAGATGCACACCACCTTGCCGTCCTGGTTGTAGCCAATCGTCTCGACGTGGACCACGCCGCGGTCGTCCTTCGACGTGCTCTGCCACTTGTCGAGCACAGTGGTCTCGCCGTAGAGCGTGTCGCCGTGGAAGGTCGGCGCGACATGGCGCAGCGACTCGATCTCGAGGTTGGCGATGGCCTTGCCCGAGATGTCCGGGACGCTCATCCCGAGCAGCAGGGAGTAGACGTAGTTGCCGACGACGACGTTGCGACCGAACTGGGTCGTCTCCCCGGCGTAGTTGACGTCGAGGTGCAGCGGGTGGTGGTTCATCGTGAGGAGGCTGTACAGGTGGTCGTCGTACTCCGTCACCGTCTTGCCCGGCCAGTGCTTGTAGGTCGCACCGACCTCGAACTCCTCGAAGTACCGCCCGAACTGCACGGGTCCGCCTCCTGAACATCGCTGGTCGTGATGGCGCAGCCGGACTCCGCGTCCGGCGGCGCCCGGGGAGGTCGTTAGGATGGCGGATCGATCGACGACGTGTCGTGCGACGCGAGGGAGGTGAGACGTGGACGACTCGAGCAGGGCCGACACCCCTCCCTCCAGTACGGGCCG
>JBJMIQ010000266.1:0-10165 GCA_045806805.1 Nocardioides sp.
CTCGACCGTGCCGGTGACGTCGCGGAGCGCGTACAGCTTCTTGTCGGCGGGGGCAAGGCCGTCACCGGCCGCGCAGATCACCGCACCCGTGGTGTCGAGGACGTGCAGCATCTCCTCGTTGGACAGCAGCGCGCGCCAGCCGGGGATGGACTCCAGCTTGTCGAGGGTGCCGCCGGAGTGGCCGAGTCCGCGCCCGGACAGCTGCGGTACGGCAACCCCGCAGGCTGCGACCAGCGGGGCCAGCGGCAGCGTGATCTTGTCCCCCACACCTCCGGTGGAGTGCTTGTCGGCGGTCGGCCGCGAGAGCTCGGCGAAGTCGAGCCGTTCCCCCGAGGCGATCATCGCGGCTGTCCACCGGGCGACCTCGCGGCGGTTCATGCCGTTGAGCAGGATCGCCATGGCCAGCGCGGACATCTGCTCGTCGGCGACGTCGCCCTTGGTGTAGGCCGACACGACCCAGTCGATCTGGCTGTCGGAGAGCTCGGCTCCGTCGCGCTTGGCGATGATCACCTCGACCGCGTCGTGCCCGCTCACCGGACGGCCTCGAGATCGTCGGGCCCGAACGGGTCGGGCAGCACCTCGTCCATCCGGCGTACCCCGGACACGGTGAGCAGCAGCAGCTCGCGGCCGCCGTGCTCGAAGAGCAGCTGGCGGCACCGGCCGCAGGGCATGATCACCTCGCCGTTGCCGTTGACGCACACGAAGTGGGTCAGCCGGCCACCGCCGGTAGCGTGCAGCTGGGACACGACTCCGCACTCGGCGCACAGCACGACGCCGTACGCCGCGTTCTCGACGTTGCAGCCGACCACCAGGCGTCCGTCGTCGACGACCGCGGCGGCGCCGACGGGGTACTTCGAGTACGGCACGTAGGCGTGCCTGGCGATGTCGATCGCCGCCTGTTGGAGGCCGCGCCAGTCGAACTCGGTCATCTCAGCTCTTCACATAGGGCTCGCCGTCGGCGGCCGGCGGACGAACCCGGCCGACGAAGCCGGCGACGGCGATGATGGTGGCCAGGTAGGGGGCGGCGCCGAGCAGCTCGACCGGCAGCTTGTCGACGAAGCTGAGCTGGTTCTGCAGGTTCCACATGAACCCGAAGAAGATCGCCGCGAAGGTCGCGCCGATGGGGTGCCAGCGGCCCATGATCACCGCGGCCAGCGCGATGAAGCCGGTGCCGGCCGAGACGTCGCGGTCGAACGCGCCCGTCGAGCCGACGGTGTAGTAGGCCCCGCCCAGGCCGGCGAACACGCCACCGAGCAGGACCGCCTGCCACCGCATCCGGTTGACCTTGATGCCGACGGTGTCGGCGGCCCTCGGGTGCTCCCCGACCGAGCGGACACGCAGTCCCCAGCGGGTCTCGAAGAGCAGGAAGGTCACGACCGCGACCGAGACGTACATCAGATAGACCAGGATCGTCTGGTTGAACAGCGCCTCGCCGAGCACCGGGATGTCGGCGAGACCCGGGATCCGGATCTCCTCGAGGATCTGCGGGTTGTTGAACTTGTCCTTCTGGCTCCCCGGGATCTGACCGAGAAGGAACGCGGTCAGACCGGAAGCGAAGGCGACGAGGACGACGCCGAGCACCACCTGGTTGACCTCGTAGCGCAGCGCGAACAGGCCGAGCATCGCGGCGACGCCGACTCCGGCGATCACCCCACCGATCAGGCCGAACGGCGCACACAACGCCACCGGGATGAAGACCAGGGAGCTGTAGGCGATGCTGGTGAAGACAGAGGCGAAGAACGCGCCGGCCAGGAACTGGCCCTCGATGGCGATGTTGATGACGCCGGCGCGCTCGCACAGGCAGCCGGCCAGCGCGCCGAGCACGAGCGGCGTGGCGATGCGCATGGTCCCCGGGATCGGGTTGGCGATCGCTGCCTGGAACGCGCCGCCCTGGTCGGCGTAGGCCCACATCAGGAAGCCGAGGTAGAACGTGATGCCGACCAGCAACGAGAGCAGCACCCCCGCCCAGCGACGCGGGAAACGGTTCAGTGCGGCCAGCACCAGCGCCACGGCGGAGACCACCACGGCGCCCCACGAGACCCAGGTGGTGGTGAGCTCCTTGGGCTTGTCGTCGACGGTGACCCGCTCACCGAGCACGTAGGTGACGCTGGTGTTCTCGATGTTCAGCGCGAACCAGACGAGCAGCGCAAGCGTGATCGCGAAAGTGATCACCAGCCGGATCTGACGGGCCACGTCGGCCCGGTCGCGTACCCGCGGCTCCTCGATGGGGGTGCCCGCCTCGGGTGCCTTGATGGTGTCGGTGACGCCCACGTTCACCACCCCTTCGCCATGACAGTGGAGGCCTGCCCGGTCTCTCGCATGCGGAAGACGCCCCGGACCAGCGCGGGCGCGGCCACGAAGAGCACGATCAACGCCTGCAGCACCTGCGACATCTCCGGCGGTACGCCGGCGGCGGCCTGCATCGCCAGACCACCCGACGACAAGGCACCGAACAGCAATCCGGCAAGCACGGTGCCGAGCGGGGTGGCACGGCCCAGCAACGCGACGGTGATGGCGTCGAAGCCGATGGTGCCCGCGATCTGGTCGCCCAGCGGGTCCTGGCGACCCAGCAGCTGCATCGCCACCGCGAGGCCGGCCAACATGCCGGCGACGGTCATGGCGGTGATGTAGACCCGGCCGACGCTCATGCCGGCGGTGCGAGCGGCGTCGGGGTTGGCCCCGACGGCCCGGATCTCGAAGCCCCAGGTGCTCCGCTCCAGCAGCCACCAGATCAGCAGCGCGGCGAGTACGGCGACGAAGAAGCCCGTGTGCAGGCCGAGGATCGAGGGGAACGACGCTGAGTCGGCCACCGGCGGGGACAGGAGGTTCTCCTGGCCCGGCCGCTGGAAGGACTCCTTGGCCAGGAAGTAGAGCAGAAGGAACCGGCCGACGTAGTTGAGCATGATCGTCGTGATCACCTCATGGGCGCCCGTCTGGGCCTTGAGGAAGCCGGCGATGCCGCCCCACACCGCGCCGCCGACCAGGGCACCGAGCAGCGCCAGCAGCAGGTGGAGCCCCACGGGGAGATCGAAGTGGAACCCGATGTAGCCGGCCAGGATGCCGCCGACCAGCATCTGGCCCTGGGCGCCGATGTTGAACATGCCGGCACGGAAGGCGAGCGAGACGCCCAGGCCGGCGCAGATCAGCGGGGCGGCCCGCTCGAGGGTGCGCACGATCGCGCCCGGGGAGCCGAGGGAGCCGTCCAGGAGCGCGGAGTACCCGTCCCAGACCGCGATCGCGGCATACCTGAAGAAGTCCCACGGGTAGGAGAAGAAGTAGGACAGCGACTCGATGACCCGCGGTGTGGAGAAGATGATCAGCAGCGCACCGACGAGCAGCGCGAGCACGATCGCCCCGAGGGTGTCCTTGACGGTCGGCAGCCACGCCTCCCACCGGGACGCACCCGGGCTGGGCTTCGGCTGCGGCGCCACCGGCTCCTTGGTGGTCGTGGTCTCACTCATGCGGCGCCTCCCTCGGCTGGCTCGTGGGCACCGGCCATCATCAGGCCGATGTCCTCGCGGGCGATGTCGGGCGAGACGGTGCCGACCACGCGGCCGTCGTACATCACCGCAATCCGGTCGGAGAGGGCGAAGATCTCGTCGAGCTCGGTCGAGACCACGATCACGGCCGTCCCGCGGTCGCGCTCGGCGACGATCCGCTTGTGCATGAACTCGATCGAACCCACGTCGACGCCTCGGGTGGGCTGGGAGGCGATCAGCACCTTCAGCGGGCGGGAGAACTCCCGCGCCACGACGACCTTCTGCTGGTTGCCGCCGGAAAGGGCGCTCACGGGCGCGTCGGCGGACTCGGTGCGGATGTCGAACTCCTCGATCCGATGGTCCGCGTTCTTGCGCATCGCCTCGAGGTCAAGGGCGAGGCCGTTGGAGAAGTCGGAGTGGCGGAACAGGTCGAGGACGAGGTTCTCGCGGACGCTGAACGAGCCGACGAACCCGTCGTGGGACCGGTCCTCCGGGATGTAGCCGATGCCGTCCTCCAGGGACTGGCGCGGGCCGTGGTGGCTGATGTCGCGGCCGTCGAGGTAGATCTCGCCGGCGGCCGGACGCAGCAGTCCGAGCAGCGACTTGATCAGCTCGGTCTGGCCGTTGCCCTGGACGCCCGCGATGCCGAGGACCTCTCCGGCGCGCGCCTCGAACGAGACGTCCTTGACCACGAGGTGGCCCCGCGGGTCGACGACGGTCACGTTGCGTGCCTCGAGCACGACGTCGCCGGACTTCGCGGCCTCCTTGTCGACCTTCAGCTTCACCGATCGGCCGACCATCATCTCGGCGAGCTCGGCCTCGGAGGTGTCGGGCGCCGCCGTGCCGACCACCTTCCCGCGCCGGATGACCGTGATCCGGTCACCGACGGCCTTGACCTCGCGCAGCTTGTGGGTGATGAAGATGATCGAGGTGCCACGGGCCTTGAGCTCGCGCATGATGTCCATGAGCTCGTCGATCTCCTGCGGCGTGAGCACCGCAGTCGGTTCGTCGAGGATCAGCACCTCGGCGTCGTTGGCCAGCGCCTTGATGATCTCGACGCGCTGCTGCACCCCGACGGGCAGCTGCTCGACGAGCCGGTCGGGGTCGACCTTGAGCCCGTAACGCTCGGACAGCTCCCGAACCCGCTCGGCCGCCTGCAGACGGTTCAGCACACCCATGGCGCGGGTCTGCTCGCGGCCCAGCATGACGTTCTCGGCGACGGTGAACACCGGGACCAGCATGAAGTGCTGGTGGACCATGCCGATGCCGGCCGCGATCGCGTCACCGGGCGAGGCGAAGGCAACTGGCTTCTCGTCGATCAGGATCTCGCCCTCGGTGGGGTCCAGCAGTCCGTAGAGCATGTTCATCAGCGTGGACTTGCCGGCGCCGTTCTCCCCGAGCAGACAGTGGATCTCGCCCGGTTCGATGGTGAGGTCGATGCTGTCGTTGGCGGTGAACGATCCGAACCGTTTGGTCAGTCCCCGGATCTCGAGATGCATCGCACTCCCTTGTGCAGGCCACCACCCTCGGTCTGGAGGGTCACGAAGAGGTTAGAACGTGCAGGTCGGGGCGGGATAGCCCGCCCCGACCTGTCGTCGTTGGTACTGCTTGCCGTCGGTCAGCCGACCTTGATCTCTCCATCGATGATCTGCTGCTTGAGGTCCTGGATCTGGCCGTCGAGCTCGCTGTCGATGTCGGCCTCCGGGCCGTACGGCGCCAGGGCGACACCGCCGTTCTCGAGCGTGCCCTCGTAGACCTCGTTGGAGAACTTGCCGCTGGCGGAGTCCTTGATGGCCGTCTCGACGGCGACATCCATGCCCTTCATGACCGAGGTCAGCAGGCTGTTGCAGTACTCGGCGGCGGACACACAACCGTCGGTGTCGACCCAGATGCCCCAGACGTCGTTGTCCTGGGCAGCCTGCAGGCCACCGAGGCCCGCGGGACCGGCCACCGGCATGATGACGTCGGCACCCTGGGTGATCATCTCCTCAGCGGTGGACTGACCCTTGGTCTTGGACTCGAAGTCGTTGGTGAACGACCCCTTCTCGGTGTCGGGGTCCCATCCGATGACCTTGACGTTGGCGCCGTTGTCCTCGTTGTACTTCTCCACGCCCTGGACGAAGCCGGTCATGAAGATGGTGACGGTGGGGATGGGCAGGCCGCCGAAGGTGCCGACGGTGCCGGTCTCCGACTTCGCCGCGGCCAGGTAGCCGGCGAGGTAGGAGGGCTCGGCGGTGTTGAACGTCAGGCCCTTGAGGTTGTCGGGGGCCTTCGGGTAGGCGAAGTCGACGATCGAGAAGTCGACGTCCTTGTTCTTCTTGGCGGCCGCGAGAGTCGCGTCGCCCAGCAGGAACCCGACCGTCGTGATGCTCTGGCAGTCCTCGTCCACCATCGCCTGGATGTTGTCGGCGAACTCCGAGGGCGCGTTGGACTCGACCTCGCCCGTCTGGACGCCCATGTCCTCCTCGGCCTTGACCAGGCCGTCGTGCGAGGTCTGGTTGAACGACTTGTCGTCGAAGCCGCCGGAGTCGGAGACCATGCAGGCCTTGAAGTCCGGGAACTGCTCCGACTGAGCGCTCGAGCTCTCCGAAGCCGACGGCGAGTCAGAACCGCTCGCCTCGTTGCCCGTCGACCGCTCACCGCAGCCGGCCAGGACCAACACAGCGATGGCGCACATCGCTGAAACTCGTGCCGTCTTCCTCACGGCGCCCCTCCTGATCTGTTTTCGGCGCCCGAGACCGGGCGCACCGGGCACACCCTAAGGCAGGGAGGTCGGGATACCGGACATTGGATCCAACTGTTACAGGTTGGTGACCCTCGGCCTCAGCTGTGTGACAACGCGGCCACGGCGAGCCCACCGAGCGCGGCCTCCGCGAGCACCCGGGAGGCGATGGCGGTGGCGCGGTCGTCGACGCGCAGGTTGCCCTGGTGCAGGTCGTACGTCGCCCCGCCCGGCGTCCGTGTCCCGAGCCGGGCCATCGCGCCGGGCACCCGGTCGAGGAACCAGCCGAAGTCCTCCCCACCCAGGCTCTGGGTGGTGGCCACCCGGCCGGCGGGTCCCAGCGCGTGCTCGATCGCGCGGCCGAGGAGCCGGGTCGACACGGGGTCGTTGATGACCGGGGGGACGCCCCGGCGGTAGTCGACGACCGCCTCGATGCCGTAGGGCGAGACGATCTCGTCGATCACGCCGCGCACCAGCGCCTCGGCCTCCGCCCAGGCCACCGCGTCGAGCATCCGGACCGTGCCGGCCACGTGCCCGCGCCCGGGGATCACGTTGGGGGCCGAACCCGCCCGCACCATGCCCCAGACCAGGCTCACACCGGCCCGAGGATCGAGCCTGCGCGAGACGATCGCGGGCAGCTCGGTGATCACCTTGCCAAGGGCGAAGGTGAGGTCCTCGGTCAGGTGTGGTCTCGACGTGTGACCTCCGCGACCGGTCAGCTCAACCGACAGAGAGTCGGCGGCCCCGGTGAGGGGGCCGTCGCGAAGTCCGATCTGGCCCACGTCGAGCGTGGGGTCGCAGTGCAGGCTGAAGATCCGACTGACGTCGTCGAGGGCCCCTTCCTCCATCATCCGCAACGCGCCGCCGGGCATGACCTCCTCGGCGGGCTGGAAGAAGAACCGGACCACGCCCGGGAGCTGGCCGCGAGCCTGGGCCTCGGCCAGGGCCAGCGTCGAGCCCACGAGGCCGGCGGTGTGGACGTCGTGGCCGCAGGCATGGGCGACGCCGGGGGTCAGGCTCGCCCAGGACTCTCCTGTGGTGTCCTCGACCGGGAGGGCGTCCAGGTCGGCCCGCAGGGCGACGATGGGGCCGCTGTCGCCCACCTCGGCGACCAGGCCCGTCCCCTCGAGCCGCCTGACCCGGGCACCGGCCTCGGCCAGCCGCTCCGCCACGACCCGGGTCGTCCGCTCCTCAGACCAGGACAGCTCGGGGTGGGCGTGGAGGTCGCGCCTGAGCTCGATCAGCTCGCCGGAGTACTTCTCGACGACGTGCTCGATGGTGCGGGAGGCGAGGACGGGATCAATGTCTGACATCTTGATGTAGAGGTTAGATCACCCTCGGGTGGGGGAAGAATTCGTCCGGACGCACGCGAACCCTGGGCGCGCCATGCCCAGGGTCCGCGAGTGCGTGTCGTAGGCGAAGTCCGGCACGCAAGGCGTTGACCTCCGAAGAGGTCCAATGAGACGACACCCATGCTGGACTGTCTCCGCCGATCGCAACAGGACCAGACAACCCAATTCGGGGTGGCCCGTTCGGGTGGTCATTCCCCGGTGTCGTAGGCCGCCAGGATCTGGTCGGCTGCCACCGACGCGGGCAGCTCCCCGGCCAGGACCTGCTCCCGGATCTCCTCCCGGATCGCCGCGACCCCACGCGACCGGCGCAGCCGCTGCGCGAGCTCGTCGCGCACCAGCGACCAGGTGAAGTCCAGCTGCTGCCGGGCCCGCTTGTGGACGAGGCCGTCGTCACCCAGGTGCTCACGGTGGTCGAGGACCCGCTGCCACACGTCCTCGACCCCGGCGCCCGTCAGTCCGGAGCAGGTCACCACCGGTGGGACCCAGTCGCTGTTCTTGCCGTGCACCAGGCGCAGGGCCCCGGCCAGCTCCCGGGCCGCCGTACGGGCCTCACCCTCCCGATCGCCGTCTGCCTTGTTGACCGCGATCACGTCGGCGATCTCGAGGATCCCCCGCTTGATCCCCTGCAGCTGGTCGCCGGTGCGGGCGAGAGTGAGGAAGAGGAAGGTGTCGACCATGCCGGCCACCGTGATCTCGGACTGCCCCACGCCGACCGTCTCGACCAGCACCACGTCATAGCCCGCGGCCTCGAGGACGCTCATCGACTGGGTGGTCGCACGGGCCACACCCCCGAGCGTGCCGGCGGCCGGGGACGGCCGGATGTAGGCGTTCGGGTCGCTGGCGAGCCGGGCCATCCGGGTCTTGTCGCCGAGGACCGACCCGCCCGTGCGCACGCTGGAGGGGTCGACGGCGAGCACGCCCACCCGGTGTCCGGCGGTGGTCAGGCGGGTACCGAGCTCCTCGATGAACGTCGACTTGCCGACGCCGGGCACGCCGGAGATTCCCACGCGTACCGAGTCGACCGGCCCGGCGCTGCTCAGCTGGGCCAGAAGGTCGCGAGCGGCCTGCCGGTGCTCGGCCTTCCCGGACTCCACCAGGGTGATCGCCTGCGAGACCGCCGCCCGCCGCTGCGCCCGGACCCCCTCGACGAGCTCCGAAACCCGGGACATCTAGTGCCCGAGCTGCGTGGACAGCTTGCCGAGCAGGTCGAGCGCGGACTCGGCGATGACCGTCCCCGGCAGGAACACCGCCGCCGCTCCCATCTCCCGCAGGGTGGCGACGTCGTCGGGCGGGATGACACCTCCGACCACCACCATGATGTCGGGGCGTCCGTGGTCGGTGAGTGCCTGGCGCAGCTGGGGCACCAGGGTCAGGTGGCCGGCGGCCAGCGACGAGATGCCAACGATGTGGACGTCCGCGTCGACCGCCTGCTGGGCGACCTCCTCGGGCGTGGAGAACAGCGGGCCGACGTCGACGTCGAAGCCCATGTCGGCGAACGCGCTGACGACGACCTTCTGGCCCCGGTCGTGGCCGTCCTGGCCCATCTTGGCCACCAGGATCCGGGGTCGGCGGCCCTCCGCCTCCTCGAACGTGTCCGCGGCCTCGATGACCTGCTGCACCAGCCGGTCACCGGCGCTGCCCGACTCGTCCCTGAACACGCCGCTGATGGTACGGATCGTCGCCTGGTGCCGCCCGTAGACCTTCTCCAGGGCGTCGGAGATCTCCCCCACCGTGGCCTTGGCCCGGGCCGCGTCGACGGAGAGGGTCAGCAGGTTCTGGTCCAGCGACCCGCCGTGGACGTGCCCGTCCCCGGCCGACTTCGTGAGGGCCTCCAGCGCGCGTCGAACCTCGTCCTCGTCCCGCTCGGCCCGGAGCCGCTCCAGCTTGGCCACCTGCTGCTGGTAGACCTCGTTGTTGTCGACCCTGAGCACCTCGAGGGGGTCCTCGTCGGTGAGCCGGTAGGTGTTGACCCCGATCACCTTCTGGGTGCCGGAGTCGATCCTGGCCTGGGTGCGCGCCGCCGCCTCCTCGATCCGCATCTTCGGGATGCCCTGCTCGATCGCCTTCGCCATACCCCCGGCCCGCTCCGCCTCCATGATGTGGGCCCAGGCCCGCTCGGCGAGGTCGTGGGTGAGTCGCTCGACGTACCAGGAGCCGCCCCAGGGGTCGATGGTGCCCGTCGTACCGCTCTCCTGCTGCAGCAGCAGCTGGGTGTTGCGCGCGATCCGGGCGGAGAAGTCGCTGGGCAGCGCGATCGCCTCGTCCAACGCGTTCGTGTGCAAGGACTGGGTGTGGCCCTGGGTGGCGGCCATCGCCTCGATGCAGGTGCGGGCCACGTTGTTGAAGGCGTCCTGGGCGGTCAGCGACCAGCCGCTGGTCTGGCTGTGCGTGCGGAGGCTGAGGGACTTGGGATTGTGCGGGTCGAACTGGCGGACCAGACGCGCCCAGAGAGCCCTGGCGGCGCGCAGCTTGGCGACCTCCATGAAGAAGTTCATCCCGATCGCCCAGAAGAAGGAGAGTCGCGGGGCGAACTGGTCGATGTCGAGACCAGCCTCAAGGCCCGCGCGGACGTACTCCACGCCGTCGGCGAGGGTGTAGGCGAGCTCGAGGTC
>JBJMIQ010000267.1:0-8969 GCA_045806805.1 Nocardioides sp.
GGATCAGCGCGTCCTCGTCGCCGAAGAGGAACTCCGCGAGGGTCTTCGACAGCCACGTCTTGCCGACGCCGGAGGGGCCGGCGAAGATGAACGAGCCCCCGGGACGCTTGGGGTCCTTCAGACCGGCGCGGGTGCGACGGATGGCCCGGCTGAGCGCCTTGACGGCCTCCTCCTGGCCGATGACCCGGCGGTGCAGCTCGTCCTCCATCTTGAGCAGACGGGTGGACTCCTCCTCGCTGAGCTTGACGATCGGGATGCCGGTCGCGACGGCCAGCACCTCGGCGATGAGCTCCTCGTCGACCTCGGCGACCTCGTCCATGTCACCGGCGCGCCACTGCCTCTCGCGGTCGGCCTTCTTCGCGATCAGCTGCTTCTCCTCGTCGCGCAGACGCGCGGCCGCCTCGAAGTCCTGGCCGTCGATCGCGGCCTCCTTGCGCTGCCGCACCTCGGCGATCTTGTCGTCGTACTCGCGCAGGTCGGCCGGCGCCGTCATCCGGCGGATCCGCAGCCGCGAGCCGGCCTCGTCGATCAGGTCGATGGCCTTGTCGGGCAGGAACCGGTCGGAGATGTAGCGGTCGGCCAGCGTCGCCGCCGAGACCAGCGCCTCGTCGGTGATCGTCACCCGGTGGTGCGCCTCGTAGCGGTCGCGCAGCCCCTTGAGCATCTCGATCGTGTGGGCGATCGACGGCTCGGCGACCTGGATCGGCTGGAAGCGGCGCTCCAGTGCGGCGTCCTTCTCGAGGTACTTGCGGTACTCGTCGAGCGTCGTGGCGCCGATCGTCTGGAGCTCGCCACGCGCCAGCATCGGCTTGAGGATCGACGCCGCGTCGATGGCGCCCTCGGCCGCGCCGGCACCGACGAGGGTGTGGATCTCGTCGATGAACAGCACGATGTCGCCGCGGGTGCGGATCTCCTTGAGCACCTTCTTCAGGCGCTCCTCGAAGTCACCGCGGTAGCGGGAACCGGCGACCAGGGCGCCGAGGTCGAGGGTGTAGATCTGCTTGTCCTTGAGCGTCTCGGGGACATTGCCCTTGACGATGTCCTGGGCCAGGCCCTCGACGATCGTGGTCTTGCCGACGCCGGGCTCGCCGATCAGGACGGGGTTGTTCTTGGTCCGGCGGGACAGGATCTGCATGACCCGCTCGATCTCCTGCTCCCGGCCGATGACGGGGTCGAGCTTGCCTTCTCTGGCGTCCTGGGTGAGGTTCCTCCCGAACTGGTCGAGCACGAGGGAGGAGCTGGGCGCGTCGCCACCGGTGGCGCCGGTCGGGGCGCCGGCGCCGGCCGACTCCTTGCCCTGGAAGCCCGACAGCAGCTGAATGACCTGCTGGCGGACCCGGTTGAGATCTGCGCCGAGCTTCTGCAGGACCTGCGCGGCGACTCCCTCGCCCTCCCGGATCAGGCCGAGCAGGATGTGCTCGGTCCCGATGTAGGAGTGGCCGAGCTGGAGCGCCTCACGCAGGGAGAGCTCGAGGACCTTCTTGGCGCGCGGGGTGAACGGAATGTGGCCGCTGGGGGCCTGCTGGCCCTGGCCGATGATCTCCTCGACCTGGGCGCGCACTGCTTCCAGGGAGATGTCGAGGCTCTCCAGGGCCTTGGCTGCGACGCCTTCTCCCTCGTGGATCAGGCCGAGCAGGATGTGCTCGGTTCCGATGTAGTTGTGGGAGAGCATGCGGGCCTCTTCCTGGGCCAGCACGACCACCCGCCGGGCTCGGTCGGTGAACCGCTCGAACATTGCATCTCTCCTGCCAACTCCGGGGCCGCCCCCCTTGGTTTCAGCGGGACATGGTGTTCAACCCTGTCACAAGCCTACGCGTTCCCAAGATGGGCACTTCAGCGTCTGCTCTGAGCGAACGCCGGCCCGGTGCCCGGGCAGGTCGCCTCCCGCCTCACCGCGTCTCGACACGCCGGTCGCGACCTCGCAAGCTCGGTCGGCGCGGCTCGCTCGACGACCAACGAACGCACCCGTCCTCGTTCCTCGGACGGTCCGTTCAGTGAGCAGCGTCGTAGGCCTGGCGCACCTCGGCGGACACCCGCCCGCGGTCGGAGACCTTCATGTTGTTGGCCTTGGCCCACTCGCGGATCTCCGAAGCGCCCGGCCCCGAGGTGGCCGCCGACTTCCGCCGCCGCGTCGAGGAGCCGACCTTGCGCGCATGACCGACGTAACCGCTGAGGGAGTCGCGCAGGGCCGCGGCGTTCTTGTCGTTGAGGTCGATCTCGTACGACGTCCCGTCGAGGCCGAAGGACACCGTCTGGCTGGCGTCGGAACCGTCGAGATCGTCGACGAGGACAATGTGGACCTTTTGCGCCATTTCTTTTCACCCGTCTGTTTAGGGAATTGTCGGTGGCAGCATGCCACGGAATTCAGCGGCCAAGCCAATTCCGGATTGAACCACCGCGATAGTTTTCTCGGAATAGCCGAAATGCCGTCAGGTGTTTCGCGCGAACACCAGCTCCAGTCCGCGCAAGGTGAGCCACGGAGCGTGGTCGGTGAAACAGCGGCATTCGCCCATCACCAGTGGGGCGAGGTGCCCGGTGGCGATGACCCGCACGTCATCGGGCGAAACGCCGAGCTCTGCGGTCAACCGTGCGACGAGGCCCTCGACCTGGCTGGCAACCCCGAACACCATTCCGGACTGAAGCGCCTCCACCGTGTTCTTGGCGATCACCGAGCGTGGCCGTTGCAATTCGACTTTTCGCAGCTGGGCACCCCGCAGTCCGAGCGCCTCCAGGGAGATCTCGATACCGGGGGCGATGGCACCACCGACGTACTGACCCTTTTCGCTCACCACGTCGAAAGTCGTGGCCGTTCCGCCGAAGTCGACCACGATTGCCGGGCCGCCGAAGTCGGTGGCCGCGGACAGCGCGTTGACGATCCGGTCCGATCCGACCTCACGTGGGTTGTCGACGAGCACGGGGATGCCGGTGCGGACACCGGGCTCGACGACCACGTGTGGCACCTCGCCGAAGTGCTCGGACAGCATCGCCCGCCACTCGTGGAGCACCGCGGGGACCGTGGAGCAGACCGCGATACCGGAGATCCCTTCCTGGTCGTCGATCAGGCCTCTCAGGAGGACGGCCCACTCGTCGGACGTTCTGTTGTCCGGAGTCGACACCCGCCAGTGCGCCACCACGCTTCCCTCGGTGATCAGACCCAGCGCGGTGTCGGTGTTGCCGATGTCGGCCGCCAGAAGAGCCATCTCAGGCCTTCGACTCCGGGGTGCCCGCCGCGGCGGGAGCGGAGCGAGCGTCGTCGTGGGGTGAAAGATCCATTCCGAGATCGAAGACGCGGACGGAGTGGGTGAGCGCGCCAACGGAGATGTAGTCCACGCCGGTCTGGGCGACCTCACGAGCGCGGTCCAGCGTGAGCCCGCCGGAGGCCTCCAGGGTCGCCCGCCCGGAGGCGCCCACCCGTTCCACCAGCCGCACTGCCTCGGCCATGGTGGCGTCGTCCATGTTGTCGAGCAGGATGCGCTCGCAGCCGGCGTCGAGCAGCTCCTTGAGCTGGCCGAGGTCGGTCACCTCGACCTCGACCGGCACCCCGGGGTGCGCCGCGCGGACGGCTTCGAGGGCCGGCACCACGCCGCCGGCTGCGATCACGTGGTTGTCCTTGACCATCGCCATGTCGGAGAGGCTGAATCGGTGGTTGACCCCGCCGCCGCAACGCACGGCGTACTTCTGGAGGGCGCGCAGCCCGGGCAGGGTCTTGCGGGTGTCGAGCACCCGGGCCCGGGTCCCGGCCAGGGCGTCGACCCAGGCTGCGGTCGCGGTGGCGACTCCGGAGAGGTGGCAGGCGAAGTTGAGGGCGGTCCGCTCGGCGGTCAGCAGGCCGCGGACCGGCCCGGAGACCCGCATCACCACGTCTCCGGCCACGACCCGAGTGCCGTCGGCGACCCGGTCGGCGATCTCCACCTCGCCGCCCATCACGTAGTCGAACACGACGGCGGCCACCACCAGGCCGGCCACCGTGCCGGGCTCGCGGGCGGCGAAGTCGGCGCTGCCGCGGGCATCCGCGGAGATGGTCGAGTCACTGGTCACGTCGTCGCTGCCACCAGGGAGGTCTTCCTCGACGGCAGCGGCCACGGTGCTGTGCACAGCCTCGGGGTCGAGCCCGGCCGCGACCAGTTCGTCCTTCAGGTCGCCGGGCAGTGAGGCGTACGGCGTCCTCGCGATCACGGGGCCTCCCGGTCGGTGGGTGCGGCGGGGGTGAAGGTGACCTGCACCGCCCCGTCGACGAGCACCGAGTCGAAATGCCCGGACCACCGGGTGTCGTCGCGGGCGGGGAAGTCCTCGCGCCAGTGGGAGCCCCGGGTCTCCTCGCGAAGCGCGGCCGCGGCTGCCAGCGCGGCGCTCACCGTCAGCAGGTTGGTGGTCTCCCACGACTCCTGGTCGACGAGCTCGGTGCTGTTCCCGGCGAGCTTCTCCACCAGCAGCTGCGCCTCGGCGAGCCCCGACGCAGAGCGAAGCACCCCGACCCACAAGGTCATCGCCTCCTGCAGCTCGCGGCGCGCGCGACCGCTCACCAGCCCCGGAGCCCGGGGGTCGGGCGCCCGCCGGGACCGTGGGCCCAGCTCGGCAGGGAGGACTTCGGCGATCCTCCGGGAGAAGACGAGGCCCTCCAGCAGTGAGTTCGACGCGAGCCGGTTCGCCCCGTGCACACCGGAGCAGGCGACCTCACCGGTGGCGTAGAGGCCGGTCACGCTGGTGCGCCCCCAGAGGTCGGTGGCCACGCCGCCGGAGGCGTAGTGGCAGGCGGGCGCGACGGGGATCAGCTCGGTGACCGGGTCGACCCCGTGTCGGCGCGCAGTCGCCAGGATGGTCGGGAACCTCCGCTCCCAGAACGCCGTGCCGAGGTGCCGGGCGTCGAGCCACATGTGGGGCCGTCCGGTCTCGAGCATCCGGCGGGTGATCGCCTTGGCCACCACGTCCCGTGGCGCGAGGTCCGCGAGCTCGTGCTGTCCCTGCATGAATCGGTTGCCCTCGAAGTCGACGATGAACGCTCCTTCGCCTCTGACCGCCTCCGAGATCAGCGGCTGCTGGCCCCGGGACTCGGGACCGAGGTACATCACGGTCGGATGGAACTGCACGAACTCCAGATCTCGCAGGGCCGCCCCCGCGCGGGCGGCGATCGCCATCCCGTCACCGGTCGCCACCGCGGGGTTCGTGGTCTGGGTGAAGACCTGCCCCAGTCCGCCCGATGCGAGTACGACGGCGCGGCACTGCACCGCCCCGACGCCGTCCCGCTGGCCCTCGCCCATCACGTGGAGAGTGACACCCGAGACGCCGCCGGCGGCGTCGAGCAGGAGGTCGACGGCCAGTGCGTGGGAGATGACCTCGATCTCGGGGGCCCGCTCGATGGCGGCGATAAGCGCGCGCTGGATCTCCGCGCCGGTGGCGTCGCCGCCGGCATGGGCGATGCGGTCGCGCAGGTGCCCGCCCTCCCGGGTCAGAGACAGCTCACCGTCCGGGTCGTGGTCGAAGATCGTGCCGAGCGCGATCAGCTCATGGACCGCCTCGGGCCCCTCGGTGACCAGCGCCCTCACGGCGGCGGGATCGCACGCGCCCGCGCCGGCGACCAGAGTGTCGTGCTCGTGCTGCTCGGGGGTGTCCCCCGGCCCGAGGGCCGCGGCAATGCCGCCCTGGGCCCACTGGGTCGACCCGGCGTCGAGCACGTCCTTGGTAACGACGAGAATCTTCTCGACCTGGCCACGCAACCGCAGTGCGGCGGTGAGGCCGGCGATGCCCGAACCGATGACCACCACGTCGCACTCCGTGGTCCAGCCCGGGGCGGGCGCCAGGAGCCGGGCGGGGACCCGTTCTCCGGGGTGCTCGGTCATGGGCGCAGGCTAGCGTCCGGCAAAAGCGTCGCCCCGCACCAACCCGGTGCCCTCGGGTGCCTCGGCCGGGTCGTCGCCGAGGTTGCAGATCTTGTTGTCCGCGTCGACGAACACCACGTGCGGCCGGTGGAACCGGGCCTCCGCGGTGTCCATCTGGCCGTAGCCGATCAGGATCACGAGGTCGCCGGGTGACACCAGGTGGGCCGCGGCACCGTTGATGCCGATCACGCCGCTGCCCCGCTCGCCGGCGATGGTGTAGGTCTCGAGCCGGGCACCGTTGGTCACGTCGACGATGTGGACCAGCTCACCGGGCAGCAGGTCCGCCGCGTCGAGGAGGTCCTCGTCGACGGTCACCGAGCCCACGTAGTGGAGATCGGCCTGGGTCACGGTGGCGCGGTGGATCTTGCTCTTCATCATGGTCCGCAGCATCAGGTGTTCCTTTCCGGGCCGGACCCGAACGTGAGAGGCAGGTTGTCGATGAGCCGGGTCGAGCCGATCCGGCCCGCGATGAGAGCCCTGCCCTCCGTGCCGGCGGGCACCGCTGCCGGCAGCTCACCGAGCTCGGGGTCGGTGACGGCCAGGTAGTCGAGACCGAGTCCGGCGACGTGAGCCAGCTCGGCCCGGGCGGCGTCGAGCGCCGCCTGCGGTCCTTCGTCGGCCGCGTCCCGGGCGGCCCGCAGGGCACGGCTCAGCACCGCAGCCAGGCGGCGCTGGTCGTGGTCGAGGTAGCGGTTGCGGCTGGAGAGCGCGAGACCGTCGGGCTCCCGCTGGGTGTCGGCGCCGACGATCTCGACGTCCAGACACAGGTCCCGGACCATCCGCCTGACCAGCACGAGCTGCTGGTAGTCCTTCTGCCCGAACACCGCGACACCCGGTCGGACCAGCCCGAACAGCTTCGCGACGACCGTGAGCACTCCCCGGAAGTGGCCGGGCCGGACGGCCCCCTCGAGCACGGTGCCGAGCGGACCTGGCTCCACGGTGACATCAGGCTCCCCTCCCGGGTAGATCTCCTCCACCCGCGGCAGGAACACGAGGTCCACGCCCTCGCGCTCGCAGACCTTGAGGTCCTCCTCGAGCGGACGCGGGTAGCGGTCGAGGTCCTCGCCCTCCCCGAACTGGAGCGGGTTGACGAAGATGGAGACGACCACCGGCCCCGCGGTGCGCTCCCGAGCCACCTGGATCAACCGGGCATGCCCGTCGTGGAGTGCACCCATGGTCGGGACGAAGCCCACGGTAGCCCCGCCGCGGCGAGCGGCAGCCAGATGGCCGGCCAGCTCCTCGCGGGTCTCCGCGAGGAGCGGGGTGGTGCTCATCCGGGGTCCCCGGGCCTCGGGATCCCCGCGGAATCGGGAGCGAAGCGAGCGATTTCGTGGGGTGAGCTTGCGGAGGTTTCGAGACGGGCGCTGCGCGCCCTCCTCAACCCACATCTACGCGAGCATTCGCCTGGGGTGCTCATCAAGCCTGCTGACGGCTGTCCGGGAAAGGCTTGCGGGGCGGCACCGGACCGCCCTCCTCCATCAGCGGAGCATCGATCAGCGGGGTGTCGGCCATGGCGGCGTCGAGAACGCCGCGGAGCTTCGCGGCGCGGATCGGCAGCAGTCGCCCGTCGGTCACGACCCGGTCGAGGGTGGAGCGGGCCAGTGCGACGTACGACGGGAGGGTGTGCGGGGCCGTGGCCCGGAGCTGGTCGAGGTGTCCGCGGACGGTCTCGACGTCGCCGCGCACGATCGGCCCGGTCAGGGCGGCGTCGCCCTGGTCGAGCGCGTTGTCGAGGGCGGCGCCCAGCAGCGGGCGTAGCGTACTGGCCGGGTCGTCGGCGCCGGCCGCGTCGAGCAGCTCCATCGCCTGGGCCACGAGCGTGACCAGGTGGTTGGCCCCGTGGGCGAGCGCCGCGTGGTAGAGGCTTCGCCGCTCCTCCGACACCCACATCGGGGTGCCACCCAGAGCGGCGACCAGGCCCTCGGTGAAGGTGCGATCCCCCTCCTCCGCGGTGACGCCGAAGACACAGCCGGTGAGCCGGGTCAGGTCGACCGCCGTGCCGGTGAACGTCATCGCGGGATGCATCGCGACCGGGACGGCGCCGACGGCGGCTGCGGGATCCAGCACGGCCAAGCCATGTCGCCCGGACGTGTGCACGACGCGCTGTCCGTCGTGGATGGCACCACTGGCTGACAGCATGGCGGCCACGTTGGCCAACATGTCGTCGGGAACGGTGAGCAGCAGCACGTCGCAGGCACGCGCCACGGCGGTCGGCTTGTCGACCGGTACGCCGGGCAGCAGGTTCGCCATCCGCCGGCGGGAGGCGTCGGACTCGCCGGCAACGGCGACGATCTCGTGTCCCGCCTGGCGCAGCGCCGCGGCCAGCACGGCGCCGACCCGGCCGGCGCCGATGACGCCGACGCGATATCTGTCCGCGGGCGCGGGAATGCTGGTGTTCATGCGTCGAACCTTTCGTTCCCGTCCCGCCGACGCCCTGCAAGAGGGCCGGTGAGGGTACCGGACGTGTGCTCGCTCGGATCAACGTTGAATCTACGCGGCACGATTCCGGGTGTGAACCTCCGGCCCGTGTGACGTGGGCGACTCGACGCTCAGAAGTCGTAGAGGAACGCGTCCACGTCGTCCTTGAAGAGCTCCCCGATCCGGTCGCGGGTGGCCGGGGTGTAGTAGTCGCGATAGCTCCCGTGGGTGCTGCGATTGCGCTGTGGCAGCTCCTCGGGGACCGGCAGGTCGAGGCGGGCGAGGACTGCCCGCATGTCCTCGGCGAAGGTCTCGGTGCGGCCGATGAAGTCAGCCCTGCGCGTGGTGGTGCTCAGGTAGCTGATCTGGGGACGCGACAAGCGGCCGAAGTCCTCGGGCCCGCGGTCGACGAACGCCTCGAAGCTGGGGTACTTGGCAGCGCCCTGAACGAACCCGCTCTTCCGGCTCCACTTCGACCTGGACTCTGGGGCGCTGACCTTCTGGACCATCGACCACCACGAAACGTAGCGCGCCCAGGGGTTACGCACGAACCCGAAGGTCCAGTAACGAGCGACGTCGGGGTGGGTGCGCAGTGCGAGGTGGAGGCCGGCGTGCTTGCGGCAGCCCTGCGGCTTGCCGACGTCCGGCACGGCCTGCTTGAGCAGGTGCTCGACG
>JBJMIQ010000268.1:0-4454 GCA_045806805.1 Nocardioides sp.
CCGTCGAGCAGCACCACGACGTCGTGCCCGAGCTCGACGAGCCGCTTGGCGCGCTCGATCGCGAGCTCCGAGACCGTGGTGTGGTCACTGGCCGGTCGGTCGAACGTCGAGGAGACGACCTCGCCCTTGACCGAGCGCTCGAAGTCGGTGACCTCCTCGGGACGCTCGTCCACCAGGACCACCATCAGGTGGCACTCGGGGTTGTTGGTGGTGATCGAGTTGGCGATCGACTGCATGATCATCGTCTTGCCGGCCTTGGACGGCGACACGATCAGGCCACGCTGGCCCTTGCCGATCGGGGCGGCGATGTCGATCACCCGGCCGATCAGGTTGGTCGGCTCGGTCTCCAGGCGGAGCCGCTCCGTCGGGTACAGCGGCGTGAGCTTGCCGAAGTCGACCCGGCTCCGGGCGGCCTCGGGGTCGGCACCGTTGACACTGTCGATGCGGACCATCGGGTTGAACTTCTCCTTGCGCTCACCCTCGCGGGGCTGGCGCACCTGTCCGACGATCGCGTCGCCGCGACGCAGGCCGTACTTGCGCACCATGGTCAGGGAGACGTAGACGTCCTCGCTGCCGGGCAGGTAGCCGCTGGTACGGACGAAGGCATAGTTGTCGAGCACGTCGAGGATGCCGGCCGCCGGCAGCAGTACGTCGTCCTCGAGGATCGTGGTGTCGGGCTCGTTGCGCTGCTGCCCCCCACCGCCCGGACGGCGATCACGGTCCCGGTCCCGACCCCGGCGCCGGCGGCTGCGGCTGCTGCGGGTGTCGTCCTGCTGGCCGCCCTGCTGGCCGCCCTGTTGGCCCTGCTGTCCCTGCTGCTGGCCCTGGTTGCGGCCGCCCTGGTTCTGCTGCTGGTTCTGCTGGCCCTGGTTGCGGTTGCCGCCCTGCTTCTGGTCGCCCTGCTTCTGCTGGTCGCCCTTCTGCTGGCTGCCGTCGGACTGCTGACGGTTGCGGTCCTGGCGGTTCGAGTCCTGGTGGTCCTTGTTCTTGTCGTCCTGGCCGCGGTCGGTCGCCTGCGCGTCCCTGGCACCGCCCTTCGAGCCGTCGGACTGGCCGCCCTTGTCCTGGTCCGACTTGTTCGGGCCCGATTTGTTCTGGGCGGACTTGATCGCCTCGACGAGCTGGGCCTTCTTCATGGAGCCCGCTCCGGCGATGCCCATGCCCGACGCCATCGACTTGAGGTCGGCGATCAGCATGGAGTTGAGTCCTCCACCGCGCTTCTTCGGGGCATTCCCGGCGGCTGAGGCAGACGCCTCGCCCTCGGCGGTGGAGTCGATGGTTTCCGTCACGTGAGGTCCTTCCCACGTATTCAGTGCCGCATCGGCAGGAGTGCCGTCGGCGTCCTGGTCATTGCTTCCTCGCCTGTCCGGTCCGGGTTCCCGAAAAGGAACGTCGGCCGGGTGCGGTCTCGACCACGAGGGAGAGGAAGGGGGTTGCACCGGAAGGGTGCAGCGCCGGAATGGCTGGCGCGCCCACAGGCTACCACCCGATCTGCCCCGGGACGGCAGCGCGGATCCGGGCGGGTTCGTCAGCCGACCTGGACGCCCAGCCGGTCGATCTCGAGGTGACGGCAGTCCCACGATCCCGGGCAGCCCCCGACCAGGTCGGAGGCCGCGTGCCGGCCCGTGGTGAACGCGAGCACGGTCGGCCCCGCGCCGGAGACCGTGGCGGCGACGCCGTCGGCGCGCAGGGCATCGACCAGTGCCATCGACTCGGGCATCGCTTCCCGGCGGAAGTCCTGGTGGAGGAAGTCGCGGGTGGCCAGGAACAGGTGCTCGGGTCGCTGGGCCAGGGCCGCGACGAGCAGGGCCGTACGGCCGGCGTCCGCCGCCGCGTCGGCGTGCGGCACCTGGTCCGGCAGGAGGCCACGAGCCACTTCGGTCGACACCGGGTCGGGCGGGATGAACACCACGACGCTGATCCGCTTGTCCACGGTGGAGGGCAGGGCGAAGAAGTTGCCGCCCTCGCGTCCGCAGATGACGAAGCCGCCGAGGAGCGCCGGGGCCACGTTGTCGGGGTGACCCTCGATCCCGGCCGCGAGCCGGAAGAGTGAGTCGTCGTCGAGGCGGTCCTCCCCGTCCTCCACGAGGCCTCGGGCGAGGGCGGCTCCACCCACGATCGCGGCGGCCGAGGAGCCGAGACCGCGGCCATGTGGGATCGCGTTCTCGCAGCAGACCCGGAGTCCGGGCGGTGTCACCTCCATCGCCGCGAAGGCGGCACGCATCGCCATGATCACGAGGTTCGCCTCGTCGCGGGCGACGTCGTCGGCGCCGGCTCCGCGAACCTCGACCTCGAGGCCGGACGCGGTCACCTCACCAGCCAGCTCGTCGCGCAGGCCGACGGCAAGGCCCAGCGAGTCGAACCCAGGGCCCAGGTTGGCGGAGGTCGCCGGGACCGTGACCCGCACCTGACCGTCGACGAAGCTCGTCATCCCGCCCCTCCTACGCGAGCCCGGCTGCCTGGGCGGCGGCGGTCACGTCGGCGTCGACCACGTTGTCGACGACGCTGCCGAAGCCCTCGAGCGCGGTGTCGGTGTCCTTGAGCCCGTGGCCGGTCACGGTCACCACGACGGTGCGGCCCTCGTAGCTCTCCCCGGCTCCCAGCTCCTGTAAGAGCCCCGCAATGCCGGCGGCCGAGGCGGGTTCGACGAAGACGCCGTCCCGCGCGGCGAGCTGGCGCTGGGCGTCGAGGATCTGTGCATCGCTGACGGCGGCGAACCGTCCGCGTGACTCGTTTCGCGCGGCCTCGGCCAGCTTCCAGGACGCGGGGTTGCCGACCCGGATGGCGGTGGCCCGGGTCTCCGGGTCGGGAAAGGGCTCACCGGTCACGAGTGGTGCGGCACCCTCGGCCTGGAACCCGCGCATCACCGGCTTCTTGGTGGCCCGGCCGAGGTCGGCGTACTGGGTGTAGCCCATCCAGTACGCCGAGATGTTGCCCGCGTTGCCGACCGGCAGCAGGTGGAAGTCGGGGGCGTCGCCGAGCTTGTCGACGATCTCGAAGGCCGCCGTCTTCTGGCCCTGGAGACGGACGGGGTTGACCGAGTTCACCAGCGAGACCGGGTAGTCCCAGGAGAGGCCCTTGGCCATCTCGAGGCAGTGGTCGAAGTTGCCGCGCACCATGATGATCTGGGCGCCGTGCAAGATCGCCTGGGTCATCTTGCCGGTGGCGATCTTGCCCTGCGGCACCAGCACCAGCGGCTTGATCCCGGCCCGCGCGGCGTAGGCCGCCATCGAGGCCGAGGTGTTGCCGGTCGAGGCGCAGACCACGGCCCGCGCACCCTCGCGGACCGCGACCGAGATCGCGGTGGTCATCCCGCGGTCCTTGAACGACCCCGTGGGGTTGTCGCCCTCGACCTTGAGCCACACGTCGGCGCGGGCGAGGCCCGACAGCCACTCCGACCGGACCAGCGGCGTGCCGCCCTCCCCCAGGGTCACGGCCACGGTGTCCTGCGGGATGTCGAGCAGCGGGCGGTACTCCTCGACGACCCCCCGCCACTGCGGGTTGGTCATTCGCTCTCCGCCTCGACCCGCATGACGGACGAGACCTCCCGCACGAACTCCATCTGACGCAGGAGCTCGACGGTGGCGACCAGTTGCGCGTCGGTGGCCTGGTGGGAGACCACCACCAGCTGGGCGTCCTCGTCGCGGCCTTCCTGGCGGACGGTCTGGATCGACACGTTGTGCTCGGCGAAGGCGTTGGCGACCGCGGCGAGCACGCCGGCGCGGTCCTCGACGTCCATGGCCACGTGGTAGCGGGTGAGGGTCTCCCCCATCGGCAGCACCGCGCGATCGGCGTACGCCGACTCACCGGCCCCGCGCGTGGCGGCCAGCCGGTTGCGCGCCACCGTGACCAGGTCTCCGAGTACCGCCGACGCCGTGGGCGCACCGCCGGCGCCCGGACCGTAGAACATGAGCTCGCCGGCTGCGTCGGACTCGACGAAGACCGCGTTGAACGCCTCGCGCACGGACGCGAGCGGGTGGGAGCGCGGGATCATCGCGGGAGGGACCCGCACGGCGACGGCGTCGTCCCCGCCGGCGGTCCGGCGCAGCTCGCAGATGGCGAGCAGCTTGACCACGCAGCCCATCTCCCGGGCCGAGGCCACGTCGGCGGCGGTCACGTCGGTGATGCCCTCGCGGTGGACGTCGGCGGCGGTCACCCGGGAGTGGAAGGCGAGGGAGGCGAGGATGGCCGCCTTGGCCGCGGCGTCGAAGCCCTCGACGTCGGCGGTCGGGTCGGCCTCGGCGTACCCGAGTGCCTGGGCCTCCTCGAGAGCCTCGTTGAAGCCCGCGCCGGAGGAGTCCATCCGGTCGAGGATGAAGTTGGTGGTGCCGTTGACGATGCCGAGCACCCGGGTGACCCGGTCGCCGGCCAGCGACTCGCGCAGTGGCCGCAGGATCGGGATGGCCCCGGCGACCGACGCCTCGTAGTAGAGGTCGCGGCCGGCCTTCGCGGCG
>JBJMIQ010000269.1:0-31114 GCA_045806805.1 Nocardioides sp.
CAGCAGCGCGGCTTCCGCCGGGCGAGGACCGCCGACACCGTGGTCGCCGCGCTGGCCGGCGCCTGTGACGGCGAGCTCCCGATCGGCCGGCTCCTCGACGCGGTCGCACAGCTGCTCGGCCACGACCCCGCCGAGACCCGCACGGCGTACCTCCCCGTCGTCCGCGAGCTGGTCGACGGGGGGTTCCTGCTCAGCGCGCCGGAGTGATGTCGGTGTGCGTGAAGTCGTCGCCCTTGAAGAGCAGTGGTTCTTGCGTCAGCTTGGCGAGCGCGTAGGTCATGCAGTCGCCGAAGGTGAGACGCGCTCGACTGCCCGAACCACGCCCGTAGCGGTGGAACGCATCTCTGGCGATCCTGGCGTGCTCCGCAGTGAAGTCGACGACCTCCGCTCCGGAGCCCGCGATCAGCTCATCCACGTCGGCCCGCCGCGAGTGCCCGGCCGCGTGCGCGACCTCGACCACGGTGGTCGCCGAGATCTTCGGCAGCGCGTCGTCCTGGATGAGCGCCGCGAAGGTCTCGGCCTCGGACTCGACGTTGAGGATCGCGATGAGCGCCGAGGAGTCCACGATCACCTCGGCAACCCTCGTTCGTCGTAGAGATCGTCGTCGGTCAGGAAGGGCTCTGACCTCGCGGCGGAGCGTCGTCCGATCTCCATCAGCTTGTCGGCGATGCCTTCGCGTCCCTGGGGCGGTCGGTCGAGGGTCTCCTGCAGCGCCTGCCGCACCGCGGCTGTCATCGAGATGTGGCGTCGGGCGGCGAGGCGCCTGGCCAGGTCGTAGACCGCTGGGTCCTTGATGTTCAGCGTGGGCACGGGATCGATTCTACCGTGCATGGTAGAACTCACGCGGCGCTCGACCGTTGGGCCGCCAGCGCCTGGTCGCGCACGTGGACCAGACGCTCACGCACTCGGCCGGGCAAGAGAGCGCTCATCCACAGGCGTCCTACGCGTGGGATTCGCGATACTCCTGCGACATCTGCAGCACCTGGGTGACGTTGCCGTCCGGGTCCTCGAAGGTGGAGAAGATCCCGGGGCCGCGGTCCTCCAGCCGGACCGAGAAGCTCACCCCCATCTTCTCGATCCGCTCGACCACCGACGCGGCGTCCTCGGTGTCGATGTTGAGGACCACGCGCGGCTCCGACGTACGCTCGGAGATGTCGTCGCGGGAGTCGAAGATGACGCCCAGGCCGCCGAGGACGATCATGCCGTTCTCGTCGGGTTCGACCTCGAAGGCCTCGCTGTAGAAGGAGCGGAGCCGGTCCGGGTTCGTGCTGGCGAGCAGGATGCTCGCGCCGAGATGACGGGACATGGACAGGCAGACCCGGCGAGGTGCTGCGACTCATCGGAGGGTGCCCGGGATCGGCCCTCCGGGAATCAGAAGTGGGTGGCACGCGCTACCGTGAGCGGCCGTGACCCCGCTGGACGGTGGGGTCGCGGCACGAGTCAGGTGAGGAAGAAGCAGTCAGTGGCACACAAGTTGGTGATCGTCGAGTCCCCTGCGAAGGCCCGCACCATCGGCGGGTACCTCGGCCAGGGGTACGTCGTCGAGTCCTCCATCGGCCACATCCGCGACCTCCCGCAGAGCGCGGCGGACACCCCGGCCAAGATCAAGGACAAGCCGTGGGGACGGCTGGCCGTCGACGTCGACAACGGGTTCGCGCCGTACTACGTGGTCCCACGGGACAAGAAGGCGCACATCGCCAAGCTGAAGGGCCTGCTCAAGGACGCCGACGAGCTCTTCCTCGCCACCGACGAGGACCGCGAGGGCGAGGCGATCGCCTGGCACCTGCTCGACGAGCTGAAGCCCAAGGACATCCCGGTCAAGCGGATGGTCTTCCACGAGATCACCAAGCCAGCGATCCAGGCGGCCGCCGAGAACCCACGCGACCTCGACATGGACCTGGTCGAGGCGCAGGAGGCGCGCCGGATCCTCGACCGGCTCTACGGCTACGAGGTCTCGCCGGTGCTGTGGAAGAAGGTCATGTCCGGCCTCTCGGCCGGCCGGGTCCAGTCCGTCGCGACGAGGCTGGTGGTCGACCGCGAGCGGGACCGGATGAAGTTCCGGATCGCGTCGTACTGGGATCTCGAGGGCACCTTCGACGCGGGCTCGCAGCACGGTCAGCGGATGTTCCCGGCTCGGCTGCACTCCGTCGACGGGGGACGGGTGGCGCGTGGCTCTGACTTCGACACCCTCGGTCAGCTCAAGTCCGACAAGGTGGTCCACCTCGACCGGGCCCGGGCCGAGGCGCTGGCCGACGCGCTGCGCGACACGACGTACGCCGTCCGGTCGGTCGAGTCCAAGCCCTATCGCCGGTCGCCCTACGCGCCGTTCCGCACCACGACTCTCCAGCAGGAGGCTTCCCGCAAGCTGGGCTTCACGGCGTCGATCACCATGTCGGTCGCCCAGCGGCTCTACGAGAACGGCTTCATCACCTACATGAGGACCGACTCGACCACGCTGTCCGGCGGCGCCGTCCAGGCGGCGAGGTCGCAGGTGCGGGAGCTCTACGGCACCGAGTACCTCCCCGACAGCCCGCGGACGTATGCCTCGAAGGTGAAGAACGCCCAGGAGGCACACGAGGCGATCCGGCCGGCCGGCGACTCCTTTCGGACACCCGCGCAGACCGGTCTGACCGGCGACCAGTTCCGCCTCTACGAGCTGATCTGGATGCGCACGGTCGCCTCCCAGATGAAGGACGCGGTCGGCCAGTCGGTCTCGATCCGGCTCGGCGGGACGGCCGCCTCCGGCGAGGACGTGGTGTTCTCCGCGACTGGCCGGGTGATCACCTTCCACGGTTTCCTCAAGGCCTACGTGGAGGGCACCGACGACGTGTCTGCGGCCCGCGACGACGCGGAGACCCGGCTTCCGGCGCTGTCTGAGGGCGACGCCGTGTCGGCGGCTTCGGTGTCGGCGTCCGGGCATGAGACGAAGCCACCCGCCCGCTACACAGAGGCGACCCTGATCAAGGAGCTCGAGGACCGCGAGATCGGCCGACCCTCGACCTACGCCTCGATCATCAAGACGATCATCGACCGCGGCTACGTCTACAAGAAGGGCACAGCGCTGGTGCCGGCGTGGCTGGCGTTCTCCGTGACCCGGCTGCTCGAGGAGCACTTCGACCGGCTGGTCTCCTATGAGTTCACCGCCGGCATGGAGGACGTGCTTGACGAGATCGCCTCCGGCCGGGCGGACCGCGCGACCGAGCTCGGCGAGTTCTACTACGGCTCCGAGCGGGTCAAGGGCCTGCACCCGCTGGTCACCGGGCTCGGCGAGATCGACGCCAAGGAGATGGCGACCTTCCCGGTCGGTGACGCCGACAGCGGGATCGTGCTCCGGGTCGGTCGTTACGGCCCGTATCTCGAGGGCCCCGACGACGACGGCAACCCTGCCGGCAAGCGGGCCAACGTGCCCGACGACCTGCCGCCCGACGAGCTGACGCTCGCCAAGGCGCGTGAGCTGTTCGCGAACCCGGCGGGCGAGGAGATCGACCTCGGCACGCATCCGGAGACCGGGCTGCGGGTGGTGGCGAAGAACGGCCGGTTCGGCCCCTACGTCACCGAGGTGCTTCCGGAGGACGCCCCGCAGAGCCAGAAGAAGGGCAAGGCCAAGCCACGGACCGGATCGCTGTTCAAGTCGATGACGCTCGAGAACATCACCCTGGACGACGCGGTGACACTGCTGTCGCTGCCGCGGGTCGTCGGCACCGACGCGGAGGGCGTCGAGATCACCGCCCAGAACGGGCGGTACGGCCCGTACCTCAAGAAGGGCACCGACTCCCGCTCGATCGACTCCGAGGAGAAGCTGCTCACCATCACCCTCGACGAAGCGCTGGCCATCTACGCCCAACCCAAGCAGCGGGGCCGCGCCGCGGCCTCGGCGCCGCTGAAGGAGCTCGGCAACGACCCGGTCTCCGGTGCCCCAGTGGTCGTCAAGGCTGGCCGTTTCGGTGAGTACGTCACCGACGGCGAGTACAACGCCACCCTCCGCAAGGACGACTCGGTGGAGGAGCTGACCCTCGAGCGGGCTGCCGAGCTGCTCGCCGAGCGTCGGGCCAAGGGACCGGCCAAGAAGGCGGCCAAGCGTGGGGCGAAGAAGTCGGCCAGGAAGACGAGTGCGAAGAAGTCCGCGACCAAGAAGGCGTCAAAGAAGGCGGCGGCGAAGAAGTCCTGACGTCACTGCGGCGGATTGTCGAATTCCCGCCCGCGCCGCAGCGGTTGGTCTCATACTCTCGGCTATGGAGCGGAACTTCGTCGGGAAGGTGGGGCTGGTCGTGCTGACCGGCCTCTTCCTCGCGGGCGGGTTCGTGCTCCACCTCTCCTTCCTCGTCCAGAACTGCTACGCCGGGCGACCGGCCGACATGCCTGCGGTGGCCTCCGTCCAGGGGCAGTTCTGCGGCGGCACACAGCCATCGTTCTCGCTGGTGCTCCTGGGGTTCGAGGCCGCGGCGGTCGTCGCCGTGATCTCGCTCGTGCTGGTGCGGCGAGGTGCGCGTGACTGGCTGGGCAAGTTGGGTGCCTATCTCGTGCCGATCCCGGTGATGGCGCTCGCCTGGGCGCTGTTGACCCTTCCGCCCAACGAGTGCTCTGCCTCCGCTGAAGCCACTCACTCGCCCGCCGC
Organism: Nocardioides sp.; assembly: GCA_045806805.1. Lineage (GTDB taxonomy): Bacteria > Actinomycetota > Actinomycetes > Propionibacteriales > Nocardioidaceae > Nocardioides. The sequence goes on from JBJMIQ010000269.1 coordinate 4,616, forward strand.
CTGCTCCACCAACATTGCTGGCGACTAGACGTGGGGCACACCCCGTGGTGGCAGACGTCGGTGCCACCTCGTAGGTTCGCCTCGTGCCCCAGCACTACGGACTCCGGACGAACACCGGCGTCTTCGTCTGCTTCGAGGGGGGCGAGGGTGCGGGCAAGTCGACCCAGACCCGGACGCTCGAGGCATGGCTGCGATCCGAGGGGTACACCGTCCGGTTGACCTTCGAGCCCGGCGACACCGTGGTGGGCCGACGCGTGCGCCAGATCGTCCTCGACCCCGCCACCGGTGAACTCGCCGACCGCACCGAGACGCTGCTCTACGCCGCCGACAAGGCCGAGCACGTCGACACGGTCGTACTTCCCGCCCTGGAGCGCGGCGAGGTGGTGATCACCGATCGCTACGTCGACTCGTCGCTGGCCTACCAGGGCGCAGGTCGTGCCCTCGACGTCGCCGAAGTGGAGCAGGTGCAGCGATGGGCCACCCGCGACCTTCGGCCCCACCTGACGGTCGTGCTGGACCTCGCGCCCGAGCACGGGCTCGGCCGGTTCGCCGAGCGTGACCGGATCGAGGGCGAGTCAGTGGAGTTCCACGAGCGGGTGCGCAAGGCATTCGTGGAGATGGCGTCGGCCGATCCTGACCATTACCTCGTGGTGGACGCCGGGCGCCCGGTCGACGACATCGCGACGCTGGTGCGTCGCCGCGTGGAACCGCTGCTCGTGCAGGCCAGGAAATGATTACTCGCCCGATCACTGCCGTCGGCCCGGGAGGCGTCTGGACCCACTTGGTGGGCCAGCCTCGCACCGCGGCCACCCTCCAAGCAGCGGCCCAGGGCCACGGCATGACCCACGCCTGGCTCTTCACCGGTCCCCCGGGGTCTGGCCGGTCAAACGCTGCGGTCGCCTTCGCCGCCGCGCTGCAGTGCGAGCGGGCGGGCTGCGGGGAGTGCCACGAGTGCCACACCGTGCTGGCCGGCACCCACGCCGATGTGTCGGTGATCCGCACCGAAAAGCTCTCGATCGGCGTCGACGAGGTGCGCGACCTGGTGCGGCGCGCGGCCCTGGCACCTGTGGGCAGACGGTGGCAGGTCCTGGTGGTCGAGGACGCCGACCGGCTCACCGACCAGGCCTGCAACGCGCTGCTCAAGGCGATCGAGGAGCCGACCGACCGGACGGTCTGGATGCTTTGCGCGCCGACGGTGGAGGACGTCCTGCAGACGATCCGCTCCCGCTGTCGGCTGGTCACCCTGACCACCCCGACCACAGCCGACGTGACGTCGTTCCTGGTCCGCACCGAGGGGGTCGACGAGGCTCTGGCGGCCTCCGCGGCACGTGCCAGCCAGGGCCACATCGGGCGGGCCCGCGCCCTCGCGCGCGACGACGCCACCCGCAACCGTCGGCGCGAAGTGGTCGCGCTGCCCGCCAGGCTCGCCTCCCTGGGCGACTGCATGAACGCCGCTGCCAACCTCAACGCGGTGACAAAGGAGGAGGCGGAGGCGATCACCAGCACCCTCGACGAGCGCGAGAAGCGCGACCTCGACGCGTCCTACGGCGTCGTGGAGCGGGGCCGCCGACCGCGGGAGTACGCCCCGGCCCTGGCCGCGCTGGAGCGCGCGCAGAAGACTCGCGCGAAGCGTCGCCACCTCGACGTGGTCGACCGCGGACTGATGGACCTGGTCTCGGTCTACCGCGACGCCATCTCGGTCGCCTTGGGCGCCCCCGTGGCGCTGGTCAACGAAGAGATCCGGCCCGACGTGGAGCTCGTCGCCCGCACGTCCTCGCCCGAGCTCAACCTGCGCCGCATCGGCTGGATCTTCGAGGCCCGCGAACAGATGCTGGAGTTCAACGTCCCGGTCGCGCTCGCGCTGGAGTCGATGATGCTGGCCCTCAAGACGCCGCGCGGGGCCGGACGATGAAACGGCTCTGGGTCGTCCTCGTCGTCGTGGTGCTGCTGGTGCTCGCCGGTGGTGCCGCGGTCGTCACCAGCAGGGACGGCGACGAGGCTCCGACGGGGTCCGGTTCGACGACCAGTCCCACGCCGACGAGTGAGTCCGACGAGCCACCTGCGCCGGAGCTGGCCCGCTTCTACTCCCAGCAGCTGGAGTGGAGCCCGTGCGAGTCGTCCGAGTGCGCGACGCTCGAGGTGCCGCTCGACTACGACGACCCCGATGGGCGCACGATCGACCTGGCGCTCCTGAGGGTGCCGGCCACCGGGGACCATCGCGTCGGGTCGCTGGTGGTCAACCCCGGTGGCCCCGGGCAGTCCGGCACCGACTTCGCCGCCCAGGCCGACCTGGCGTTCGGCGACGCGGTGCTCGAGAGCTTTGACATCGTCGGCTTCGACCCTCGGGGTGTGGGCGAGAGCGCGCCGGTCGACTGCCTGGGCGACCGCGAGCTCGATGAGCTCGTCGCCGCCGACCCCGATCCTGACACCGCACCCGAGCGTCGAGAGTTCGTCCGCCTCTCCGAGGCCCTGGTGACGGGTTGCGCGGAGCGGTCGGGCGCCCTGGCCTCCCATGTGAGCACGATCGAGGCGACCCGCGACATGGATGTCCTGCGCGCGGCCCTGAGCGACTCGACGCTCGACTACTTCGGGGCGTCCTACGGCACGGAGCTCGGGGCCACCTATGCAGAACTGTTCCCTGAGCGTGTGGGCCGTTTCGTGCTCGACGGTGCGATCGACCCGTCTCTGGACTTCCGCGAGCTCGCGCTCGGGCAGGCAGCCGGATTCGAGACCGCGCTACGGGCCTACGTCGAGGACTGCATCAAGACACAGAACCCCTGCTTCCTGGGCGACTCGGTGGAGGAGGGACTGACCCGGATCAGCGAACTCCTCGACCAGATCGACGCGAAACCGCTGCCCACAGCGACTGGCCGGCAGCTGCAGATCGGCAACGCCTTCTACGGCATCGTGCTGCCCCTCTACGTCCGTGACTACTGGTTCTTGCTCACCTCCGCCCTCGGCGACGCCCTCGACGGCGACGGCTCGGCCCTGCTCCGGCTGAGCGACCTCTACAACTCCCGCGGCGCCAACGGCTACACCGACAACAGCCGCGAGGCCTTCACGGCGATCAGCTGTCTCGACGACCCGTCCTCGATTCCGCCGGATGAGGTGCCCGCAGAGACCTCGCGGTTCGAGAAGGCCTCGCCCACCTTCGGCGACGTCTTCGCCTGGGGCCTGGTGAGCTGCCGCGGCGCCGAGGCCGGGTCCACCCAGGAGCCGCTCGAGGTGGATGGGTCCGGGGCCGCGCCGATCGTCGTGATCGGCACCACGCGAGACCCCGCGACGCCGTACGCCTGGGCGAAGAGCCTGGCCGGACAGCTCGACTCGGGAGTCCTGATCAGCCGCGACGGCGACGGACACACCGGCTACAACAAGGGCAACGAGTGTGTCGACGACGCCGTGCACGCCTACCTTCTCGACGGCGAGGTTCCCGACGACGGCCTGTCCTGCTGAGGCCCGGCCCACGCACCGATGCACTCGGTTGCATGAGCCGACCCCACAGGGGTACGGCGCGCGGCATGATCGAGGGCATTCGCGACCGCGAGGGGCAAGAACACCAGCGACCTGAAGGGGTCTCGGACGCGACAGTTCAGGCCCTCGGGAAGATCAGTGAGGCACTTGAGACGGTCGAGGCTGCTCGGGGCTTCCTCTACTCCTTCCACCGCCTCAGCGGCACCGCCGACCTGACCCTCGGCGAGGGCGTCGAGGAGCTGCGGGATGCCGGCCACGGACAGCTCGCCGACCATTTCGCCCGGGAGCTCGTTGGTCGCAACGTGCTGCCGGGCCGGTGGACGTTCCAGCTGGTGGAGGAGTACGACGACGGCTACTACGCCGCGTTCAAGCAGCTCGAAGACCTGGCCCGGCAGACCCTCGTGGAGGGGCGACGCCACGTCTTCGAGGCGGAGATGAAGGAGGCCCGTCGGACCCAGGGGCAGCCGCACCACGCCGCGGTTCCGGATGAGGCAGCACGCTGAGGGAGAGCGCCGCGAAGGCCGCCGGGCTGCATTTCGGCGGTCCCCTTGTCTGTCCGTATACTCCGTCGGGTTGCCCGGGCCCGCTCGATCCCGCCCGGTAACAGGCCGCCTTAGCTCAGTCGGTAGAGCGATTCACTCGTAATGAATAGGTCGTCGGTTCGATTCCGACAGGCGGCTCCACCCGTCACAAATGGGCCGGGCCGCATGGCGGAGAGCTCACATGCCCCGCTCCTGTCGTGGTCGGTCGACGACGACAGCCCCAGGGGGCTACTGGTCCGAACAGGTCGGGTCGAGGACTCCAGAATGACTCGGACTGACCACCCCCGGGGCTATGTCCCTACAGCGGTCCGGCCACCTACGGTCGGGTCACGGTCAGCGGCGGGCAGTCGTTTGATCCGTGTGCGGCGGCCCTCGACCCGAGACGAGGGCCGCCGCATCCATGTGCGGCGTGGGATTGTGGCGGGGGGCACGGGGTACAACACGGCGTGCAAGGAGATCATCCACTCTCGTCCGGCCCCGTTCGGTGAGGCCGCCCACACCGCGCGGTCCGGTCAGTGCTGCGGTCCGGGAGGCCCTCCTTCGCGACCCGCAGCAGGAACCGTTCCTGGAAGTGCGGGTCCCGGACGAGCTCGGCGACCTGCTTCGTGACGACGATCTGCAGCTCGCGCTGTGGATGCTCTACGAGCAGAGCTACCGCACCTTCGACGGTGCCCACGACCACGAGTGGGATCCGGCGGCGGTCGCCGTGCGACGCAAGCTTGAGCTGCCCTTCGAGCAGCAGCTGCGGACGGCCGTGCAGCCAATGCTCACCGAGGCCCTGCGTACCGAGGGCGATATCGGGCACCAGATCGAGCACGCGATCGGCCTGGTCCCCGGCCCGGACCTGTCGCGATTCCTGCATCGCGAGGCGACCCGTGAGCAGCTGCTCGACTTCCTGGCCCAACGCAGCGTCTACCACCTCAAGGAGTCCGATCCGCACTCCTTCGTCGTAGGTCGCGTCGGCGGTCCCGCGAAGGTCGCCCTCGCTGAGCTGCAGTACGACGAGTTCGGGGCGGGGCGCCCCGACCGGCTCCACAGCAGCATGTATGCCGTCGGGCTCGAGGCCGCCGGACTCGACTCGCGGTTCGGGGCCTACATCGACCGAGTCCCCGCAAGCACCCTGGCAGTCAACAACGTGATGTCGCTGTTCGGACTGAGTCATCGCCTGAGGGCAGCGGCACTCGGCCACCTGGCCGCCTTCGAGTCGACCAGCTCGGTGCCGTGCCGCCGGATCGCAGCCGGGATCGAGCGGGTGGGGCTCCCCGCGGAGATGGCGGCCTACTTCCACGAGCACGTCGAGGCGGATGCGGTCCACGAGCAGGTCGTGCAGCGCGACATCTGCGGGAGCTTCGTGGAGAGCGAGCCCTCCCAGCGTGCCGAGGTCCTCTTCGGCGCGATCGCCTGCATCTACCTCGACAGCCTCGCGGCGGAAGACCTGCTCGTCTCGTGGGGCGACGGGGTTGGCGGGGAGCTCGCGTCGTGAGCGACGCCTACTCGCGCTCGGGCGCGGAGGTGCGCGTCGAGCAGTACGGCGACGGGCCGATCCTGGTTCGACATGCCGACGTCGTCGTCACCGACGACGGTCAGGAACACGAGGTGGAGAGGCCGGTCGTCGCGCTCTGCACGTGCCGCCGCTCCCAGCGGATGCCCTGGTGCGACAGCACCCACAAGTCGGTGCGCCGGGACTGAGTCAGCCGGTGGCGAGGAGACGCACGAGCACGCCGCGATCCTCGTAGGCCCGCTTCTCGCGCACCTCGAGGCCGAGCCCCTCGTCCGCGCACCGCTCGGCCACCTGTTCTGCCTGGGCGTGGGTGCCGAGCTGGAGGATCCCCCAGCCACCCCGGACGAGGTGCCGGGCCATCACGTCCAGGCAGGACCAGGCGACCGCGAGGCCGTCAGGCCCGCCGTCGATGGCCATGATGGGGTCGTGAGGGAATCGTCCGGTTTCGGCGGTGGGGACCCAGGGCGGGTCGGCGATCACCCCGACGAAGCTCTCGTCCGCGCGGATCACGTCCTGGAGATCCCCGTGCCGGACATCGATCGAGGCCACCAACCGGTTGACCGCGGCGTTGCGCCGAGCGAGGGTGCAGGCATTCGGGTCCGCATCCACCATCACCATGTCGCGCGGTTCGAGCGCCGCGCAGAGCAAGCCGATGTGTCCGACGCCCGAGCACAGCTCCAGCACCCGGCCGGGCGGTGAGCCCCGCAGCAGCTCAGCTGCCCAGTACGACTGCATCGTGGTCCAGCGCCTGGGGTGGAGGACGCGGTCGTCGAAGGCGACGGACAGCCCGCCGAAGTCCGTGGTCGACAGCTGCTGGCTTCGCTCGTGCGGCGAGTCGAGTGCGCTCACTTGACGACGGCGTCGAGCGTCTTCTTGAGGGCGCTCGGCTGCGATGGACGGCGCGGTGCCTTCTTCTTCGCCTCGAGCATCTCTGCCCCGAGCTGTTGCAGGACCTTCCTGCCCAGGCCCTCCCGCACCTGGGGGAACCACTCCTGCTCCTCCTCCTCGATGTGGTGCCGCACGCTCTCGATCAGGACCGTGGTCTTGGCGGTGAACCGCTCGTTGTCCGGATTCATGGCGTCGAGCTCGACCACGAGCACGTCCGCGACGTGGTGCTCCTCGTAGGACTCCAGGACGTCGTCCTCGACCTCGGGCAGCAGCTCGCGCACCCTGGGGTACATGATCTCGTTCTCGATGTAGGTGTGGACCGTCAGCAGCTCGATGATGCGGTCGACGAGCTGGCCCTTGCGGGCGTGGGCGTTCTCGCCGGCCTTCTCGAAGGCGGCGAATGCCCGCTTGATCTCCTGGTGGTCCTTCTTGAGCAGCACGATGGCGTCGGTCGACATGAGTTCTCCCGGTTCTGGATGGCAGCCCGGGCGACGTACCCGAACCGCCGCGGGTCATTCCGCCGCCAGGAACGCGAGCACCCGTTTCGTCAGCAGCGCCGCGGCCCCCGCGTCGTACGACGGCAGCGAGGTGTCGGCGAACAGGTGGTGGTCGCCGGGATAGAGGAACAGCTCCGCATTCGCGGCCTCGTCGACCAGTGCGAGCGCGGCGTCGAGGTCACCCTCCCCGGCGAAGGACGGGTCGGCTTCCATCCCGTGGATCTGCACCGGCACGTCGTCGGGCCACGACGATCCGAACTCCGAGGGAGGGACACAGGCCTCGAGGAGCAGGGCTCCCCGGGCTCCCGGTCGCGTCTGGGCGAGCTTCTGGGCCGGCATCACCCCGAGCGAGAACCCGGCGTAGACGACGTCGGACGGAAGGACGTCGGCGGCCCGGACACCGCGCTCCACGATCGTGCCGAAGCCGGTGTCCCGGGCGAAGCCGACCCCCTCCTCGACGGTCCGGAACGTGGGTCCGTCGTAGAGGTCGGGCGTGTGGACCGTGTGGCCGGCCCCGCGCAGCTGGCCGGCGAACTCGGCGATGCCGGGCGTCAGACCCAGCGCGTGGTGGAACAACAAGATCTCAGCCATGCCCGGACCCTAGGGCCCGTTCCGGACGATCCACGCCCGGAACCTGCGCCAGCGACATCGGGGATGATGACGGCATGACTGTGCGAGGCGAAGACCATGGGGGCGACGCGGCCGCCACCGACGAGATGACCAGCCCCTTCATCCGGCACCTGGGGGTGGAGCTGACCGAGGTGAGCGCCGACGTCGTCGTGGCCCGGTGGAAAGCCGGCGAGCACCTGCACCAACCGTTCGGGATCCTGCACGGCGGTGCGCACTGCAGCGTGGTGGAGACGCTGGCCAGCCTCGGCGCGGCGGTGTGGCTCGGCGACAAGGGCAAGGTGGTCGGCGTCAACAACAACACCGACTTCTTCCGCGGAGTGTCCGAGGGCGACCTCGACTCCACGGCCACACCGCTGCATCGCGGTAGGTCGCAGCAGCTGTGGGTCGTGGAGACGCGCGATGCCGCGGGTCGGCTGATCGCCCGGGGTCAGGTCAGGCTGCAGAACCTCTACCCGGATTCGTAGGCCGACCCCTCAGGGCTGACGAGGGTCAGTAACCGAAGCCGCCGCCACCACCGCCACCGGTGCCACCGCCCCCGCCGCCGGTGCCGCCGCCCCCGTAGAGGGCGGCGAGCACGACGATGAGAGCAACCACCAGCGCGACGGCAGCGACGATCACCACAGTGCGGGTCGGGTGGTGGACAGTGGACATGTCAGGCCCGTTCGGGTGCCCGGTCGGCGCTGGTGCCAACGCTCACCGGAGCAACCGCTGTCTCCATGCCGAAGGCTCCGTCGAGCGAGAGGCGGCCAGGACCGATGAAGAGCAATCCCAGAAGTCCGGCGATGAGTCCGATCTCCAGCTCTGCTCCGGTCCCTGGGTGTCCGACGGCGAGCTGACCCTGCTGGTCGATCACGACGATTCCCCAGCCGGTGATGTTCTGCTTCACCAGCAGGATCGCGCCGATCAGGATCCCGATCAGCGGGATGGCGACGAGCCGCGTCATCAGTCCGGCGATCAGCAGCAGGCCACCGACCCCTTCGGCAATGGTCTGAAGCCACGCCACGGTCTCGGGGGCAGGGACTCCCAGGCTGTCCAGGAACTTGGCGAAGTTCGACACCTTGATGTCGTGGAACTTCTGCCAACCGTGCACGACGAAGACGAGACCGATTCCCGCCCGCATGCAGAGCGGTCCGATGTCCGCAAGGTGGCCGAGGGTGGATGCACCAACTGCTTTCATGATGAAGGCCCTTCTGTATTCGAAGATCCCGTCCCCCCACATAGACGGCTCGCACCCGCAAAGCGGTTCAAAATAAAATCGTACGCGCGGCGAACCGGGTGCGCCTGACCCAAGTTGACGGTTCGAATCTGGGGTGGACCCGGGGTGGTCGAGCCCTTCGGATCTGTCTGGACAAGCCTTATGGTGCTGTGATGGCTGCCACACCAGAACGACGGGTCGGCACGGATCCCGTGAGGGCCGAGGACGAGGTCCAGGAGTCGTCGACGCTACGTTCCTCGGCCGGCCGGGCCGGCTTCGTGGGCGCCATGTTCCTCATGGCCACCTCGGCCATCGGACCCGGATTCCTCACCCAGACCACCGTGTTCACGGCGCAGATCGGCGCGGCATTTGCGTTCGCCATCCTGGCCTGCGTCCTGCTCGACATCGCGATCCAGATGAACGTCTGGCGGGTCGTCGGCGTGTCGGGACGCCGGGCCCAGGACCTCGCCAACCGCGCGGTGCCGGGGTCCGGTTACGGGCTAGCGGGCCTGGACGTCTTCGGTGGCCTGGTGTTCAACATCGGCAACGTCGCCGGCTGCGCGCTCGGCCTCGACGCGATGTTCGGCCTCGACATCCGCATCGGGGCGGCGATCTCGGCCGCCTTCGCCATCGCCGTCTTCCTGGTCCGCAAGGCCGGGGTCGCCATGGACCGCGTCGTGGTGGTGCTCGGTGTGGTGATGCTCGCGCTGACGACGTACGTCGCGATCACCAGCTCGCCGCCGGTGGGCGATGCGCTGATCCAGACCGTTGCGCCCGAGACCGTCGACTTCCTGGTGATCACGACGCTGGTCGGTGGCACCGTCGGTGGCTACATCGTCTACGCCGGGGCGCACCGCATGGTCGACAACGGCGTGCGGGGTCCCGAGAACGTCCCCGAGATCACCCGCGCCTCGATCACCGGCATCCTGATCACCGCCGTCATGCGCATCGTCCTGTTCCTCGCCGTGCTCGGCGTCGTCACCGCCGGAGCCAACCTGGAAACCGACAACCCTCCCGCATCAGCGTTCGAGTTCGCGCTGGGCACCGCCGGTCAGGTGATCTTCGGGGCCGTGATCTGGTGCGCCGCGATCACGTCCGTCATCGGTGCCTCCTACACCTCGACCTCGTTCCTCAAGGTGTTCGGCGCTTGGGTCTCGCACTGGGAGCGCTGGGTCGTGGTCGGCTTCATCGTCGTCTCGACGTCGATCTTCATCGCTCTCGAGACGACGCCCGCCAACCTGCTGATCTTCGCGGGGGCGTTCAACGGACTGATCCTCCCGGTGGGGCTGGGCCTGCTCCTCTACGTCGCCGCCAGACGCCGGGACCTGATGCGCGGCTACGTGTACCCGCGCTGGCTGATCGTCATCGGGGCGCTGGCCTGGCTGACCACGGTCTACCTCGGCTACATGTCCTTGACCGAGCTGGGTCAGCTGTTCTGATGGCCGCCATCGACCTGAACAGCGACCTCGGCGAGGGCTTCGGTCCCTGGCCGATGGGCGATGACGAGACGATGCTCGACGTGGTCACCAGCGCCAATGTGGCGTGCGGGTTCCACGCCGGCGATCCCAGCCAGATGCGGAACATGTGCGGCTGGGCCGCGCAGCGGGGGATCGCGATCGGCGCCCACGTCGGCTACCGCGACCTGCCAGGCTTCGGCCGGCGGTTCATCGACATGGTGCCCGGCGAGCTGACCGCGGATGTGCTCTACCAGCTCGGCGCCCTCACGGCCTTCGCGCGTGCCGCCGGTGACCGGGTTCGCTACGTCAAGCCGCACGGCGCGCTCTACAACACGATCGTCCGTCACGAGGAGCAGGCCGCTGCGGTGGTCGAAGCCGTGGTCGCCTTCGATCCCTCGCTGCCCGTGCTGGGGCTGTCCGGATCGCGATTCCTCGCCCTGGCCGGGGAAGCAGGGCTTCCCGTGCACACCGAGGCGTTCGCCGACCGCGCCTACACCGCCGACGGGACCCTGGTCTCGCGCCGCGAACCCGGAGCGGTGCTGACCGATGCGGACCAGGTCGCGGAGCGCTGCGTGGCGATGGTGAAGGACGGTCGGGTGGAGGCGATCGACGGGAGCATCGTGGAGGTGGACGCGGACTCGATCTGTGTGCACGGCGACACTCCCGGGGCCACCGCACTCGCGACGGCGGTGCGGCGCGCCCTCGCCGAGGCGGACGTGACGTTGCGGCCGTTCGTGGCCGACGACCGTCCATGAGGTTGCTGCCGTGCGGGGACGCCGCCCTGCTGGCCGAGCTCGACGACCTCTCCGACGTCCTCGCCCTCAGGGCGGCGATCGACGCCGAGCGTGACGGAGGGGGAATGACCGAGGTGCTCGACGTCGTACCGGGGGCGCGAACCGTGCTCGTGCGGTGCCGTCCGGTCGAGGGAGGGTTGAGCCGCGTCGCCGAGCGGCTGACCCAGCTCGACCTCACCCACCACGCCAGCGACGACGGCCCGCACGTGGAGATCGAGGTCTGCTACGACGGCCCCGACCTCGCCGACGTGTCCGGGCTCACCGGGCTGTCCGAGGACGAGGTCGTCCAGCTGCACACCGAGGCTGAGTGGACGGTGGCCTTCACCGGCTTCCTGCCCGGCTTCGGCTACCTCGTCGGGGGCGACGAGCGGCTCTCCGTGCCACGTCGCGACGAGTCGCGCACCAAGGTCCCGGCGGGGTCGGTCGGACTGGCCGGTGAGTTCACCGGCGCCTACCCTCGGGAGTCACCGGGCGGCTGGCAGCTGATCGGTCGCACCGAGGCACGGCTGTGGGACGCCGATCGCGAGCAGCCCGCCCTCCTCGCGCCCGGCACCCGCGTCACGTTCGTCCGGGCCGAGCCATGAGCCAGGCGGCCCTCCACGTGGAGGAGTCCGGGCCGCTCACGACCGTCCAGGACCTCGGTCGTCCCGGGCATGCCTCCCTCGGCGTGCCCGAGTCCGGTGCCCTGGATCCACGGGCACTCAAGCTCGCCAACCGGCTGGTGGGGAACCCGGAGGACGCGCCAGGTCTGGAGGTCACCTTCGGTGGGTTGCGCCTGACCGCACGCCGTCCGGTGGTGCTCGCGGTCACCGGTGCCCCGGTGTCGGTGACCGTCGATGGGGCCGCGGCGGGACTGGGCTGCGCGGTCTCGGTGCCGGCCGGGTCGAGCATCGGGATGGGCTCTCCGCGGTACGGCGTCCGCAGCTACCTCGCCCTGCGCGGTGGCGTCCTGGCCGACCAGGTCCTCGGCTCCGCCAGCACCGACCTTCTGGCCGGCATCGGCGCGCCCCTGGCTGACGGTGACGATCTCGACGTCGGGACCGCGCCCGACGCCGATGTGCCGGTCGTCGACGCGGTGCCGTTGTCCACGCCCACCGGCGAGGATCTGGTGCTCCGGGTGGTGCTCGGCCCGCGTGACGACTGGTTCACCGAAGAAGCGGTCGAGCTGCTGTTCGACTCGGAGTGGACGGTCGAGTCGAGGAGCAACCGGATCGGCATCCGGCTCACCGGACCGACTCTTCAGCAGCGGCGGAAGCGGGAGCTCCCGAGTGAGGGAACCATTGCCGGTTCGCTCCAGGTGCCCCACAACGGCCAGCCCACGCTCTTCCTGGCCGATCACCCCATCACCGGTGGCTACCCCGTGATCGCGGTGGTGCACACCGCAGACCTGTCGCGACTGGCACAGGCCCGACCAGACCAGACGGTGCGGTTCCGCCAGGTCAGCGCACCGCGCCTGGCCGGGCAGCGGCACGAGTCGGCGGCCGGATCCCGGTGAGGTCGCCCACCGTGCCCGACCGGCAGCAGCGGCGCGAGCTGTCGCCGGCGGAGGCGCGTGCCATGTTCCGCGCCAGCCTGCGGACACCGACAGCGGGGTGGTGCAGCGGCTGGACCCAGGCCAACCTGATCGTGGTGCCGGCCGACCTCGCCTACGACATGCTGCTGTTCGCGCACCGGAATCCCAAGGCCTGCCCCCTGCTCGACGTCGGCGACGCCGGCGCGGTGTCCACGCCGTTGATGGGTGGTGACCTGCGGACCGATCTGCCGGCGTACCGCGTCTTCCGTGACGGCGAGCTGGTCGACGAGCCCGACGACGTCGTCGGGCTCTGGCAGCAGGACCTGGTCGCGTTCCTCATCGGCTGCAGCTTCACGTTCGAAGCCGCCCTGCTCGAGGCCGAGGTCCCCGTTCGGCACATCGAGCAGGACGTCAACGTGCCCATGTACGCGACCAACGTGCCGACCACGCCGGCCGGCCGGCTCGGCGGTCCCCTGGTGGTCTCGATGCGGCCGGTGCCCGCGAGTGACATCGCGGCGGCGGTCCGGGTCACCGCCCGCTACCCGGACGTGCACGGTGCGCCACTGCATGTCGGCGATCCGGCGGCGATCGGCATCGCCGACCTGGGAAGGCCGGACTATGGCGATCCGGTGGAGGTGCGGCCCGGGGAGGTCCCGGTGTTCTGGGGGTGTGGGGTGACCCCGCAGGCGGCTGTGACCGCGTCGCGACCGCCCTTCGCGATCTCGCACGCGCCCGGCCACATGGTGATCACCGACGCCCGGGACAGTGACTACCTGGTCCCATGAGATCAAACTGAAACACGTTATAGTTTTCCGGTGACCCCGGACGTCTTCGGACCCGCGCGACTGGGCCCGGTCTCGCTACGCAACCGGGTGGTCAAGGCCGCGACGTTCGAGGGCCGCACGCCTGCGGGGCAGGTCACCAAAGACCTGATCGACTACCACCTGGCCGTGGCCCGTGGCGGGGTCGGGCTGACCACGGTGGCCTACCTGGCGATCGCGACCGAGGGCCGCACCCACGCGGAGCAGATCGTCGTCGGGGAGCACAGCCTGGCCGGGCTGGCCCGACTGGCCGAAGCGGTCCACGAGACCGGAGCGAAACTTGCGGGACAGGTCGGCCATGCCGGGCCTGTGGCCAACGGGCGCTCGAACCGCGCCCGGGCGCTCAGCGCCAGCGCGATGCCGAGCCCGCTGTCCATGCAGATGATCAGGGCCGCAACCGAGGCCGACCTCACGCGGCTGACTCAGTCGTACGTCGCCGCGGCCCGGACGCTGGTGCGCGCGGGCTTCGACGTGCTCGAGCTCCACATGGCGCACAGCTATCTGCTGTCCTCGTTCCTCGCCCCCGCGCTCAACCGGCGCACCGACCGCTGGGGAGGGCCGCTCGAGAACCGGGCGCGGCTCGCCCGCCAGGTCGCCCGCGCCGTCCGCGACGAGATCGGCGAGGACGCCGCCATCACCGCCAAGGTCAGTCTGGACGACGGCTTCCGGGGCGGCCTGCGTGGCGCGGAGGCACTCGACTTCGCCCGGATGTTGGAGGCTGACGGCACGCTGGACGCGCTCCAGCTCAGTGGGGGCAGCTCCCTGATGAATCCGATGTACCTCTTCCGCGGCGACGCGCCGCGGCGTGAGTTCGCGGCCGCCATGCCATGGCCGGTCCGGCTCGGGATCCGGGCCTTCGGCAGGCGCTTCCTCAAGGAGTACCCGTTCCGTGAGGCCTACTTCCTGGAGCCTGCGCTGCGGTTCAGGGACGCGCTGGCGATGCCGCTGATGCTGCTCGGTGGCATCAACCGGCTCGACACCATGGAGCGGGCCATGACCGACGGGTTCGAGTACGTCGCCATGGCCCGCGCGCTGCTCCGGGAGCCGGACCTCGTCGACCGACTTCGGACACGGCACCAGGACACCGGAGTCTGCATCCACTGCAACCGCTGCATGCCGACGATCTACTCGGGGACACGCTGTCCCGTCATCACCGCACCGAGCTGAGGTTCCGCCAGGTCATCAGCCTTTCCCGTGGCCCTTGGCCTTGTCTGGCTTGGCCTTGTCTGGCTTGGCCTTGTCTGACTTCTCCTCGGAGTGGCCGCCACCGGGCCCGGAGTTGTCGCCCTCGTCCCCGTCGTCGCCCTCGTCCTCGTCCGGCGACGGGGTGATGGTCGGCGACGGGGTCGTCGAGGGGGACGGCCTTGGTGGGGGCGCCTCGTCGGGCAGGCGGGCCAGAAGTTCGTCGGCGGCCCCAAGGATGCTGTCTGCCTGCTCCTCGTCCAGCCGGCCGGCGTCGCGGGCGGTCTCGGTGGCCGACACCAGCGACTCGACCCGGTCCCGGATCAGCGCTTCGTCGCCGGTCACCACGGCCCGGTCGACCCGGGCCAGCTGCTGGGCCAGCTCGGGATCGGCCTCGGCCGGGGTTTCTCCGCCGCAGCCGGCGGCGAGCACCGCGCTGAGCGCCACGGCGATCGCCGTCCGCCACGGGGATCTCGGCGGCTTCACTGTCCCTCCACCGCGTCGTGCAGGTCCTGGAGCGGTTGCTGCAGTTCGGGCGGGGTGTCCGCCGGCACCCCCGTGTTCTGCGGCTGCCCGCCTCCGGCGGCGATGCCGGCGACCACCACCACCAGCAGGATCAGTGCGCACACGCCCAGCACGACCCGAACATGCGGAGGTGTTTCCGCGGCCCACGCGCGAAACCGCCTGACGAGTTCCGCCGACCGGCGGGGCCCCGGCTCCGCTACCGCCGAAACGGGCGCGGTCATCACCCGGGTCGCGTCCGCCGCAACCGGCGCGACAGCGCCCTCACTCATGTCCCTCAGCCGCGCCGCGACCGCCGCTGCGGTCGGCCGGGCGCTCGGGTCCAGGGTTGTCAGGTCGGTGAGCAGACGCACCCACTCGGGGGAAAGCGAGTCCGGGATCTCGGGCTGCCTGCTGAGCCGCGCCAGCGCGGACTCGGTGGGTGTGCCCGGATAGGCCCGCTGACCGGTGAGTGCCTCGAGCAGCAGCAGGCCGAGGGAGTACACATCCGTCGCCTCGGTCACGTCCTCACCGCGGACCTGCTCCGGGGAGAGGTACGCCGCCGTGCCGATCGCCTGACCGGTCCTGGTGTGCCGCACGGTCTCCCCGATCAGCCGGGCGATGCCGAAGTCGGCCAGCTTGACCCTCCCGTCGTGGCCGAGGAGCACGTTCCCCGGCTTGACGTCCCGGTGGATCACCCCGGCGGCGTGGGCGTAGGCCAGCGCTGCGGCGACCTCACGGCCGATCTCGGCGACCCTGGCCGGGTCGGACGGACGCCCTGCGCACTCCTGGTCGAGGGTCTGCCCCTCGACGAGCTCGAGCACCAGGAATGGACGCTCCTCGTTGATGCCGGCGTCCAGCAGCATGACGAGGCCGGGATGGCTGAGCCGCGCCAGGGTGCGTGCCTCGGCGGTGAACCGGAGCCGGTCGCTCTCGTCCTCGGCGGTGTCTCGCAGCACCTTGACCGCGACCGCCCGGTGCAGGACGGGATCGGTGGCGCGCCACACCTCCGCCATCCCGCCGCGACCGAGGATCGACTCGAGGCGGTAGCGGTCGGCGAGGACGGGGGGTTCCTCCGCGGCCACGTTCACTCCTGGTTGCGTTTGATCGTGGCCACTATGCCTGAGCGCCGGCAGTGCTCCGAGTCCGGGGAACGAGCGGGACTTCCCTCGAGGTAGAACGTGTTCTAGGTTTGGGGGATGGTGACGCCAGGCTCGACCGATGGACGCTCGCCCCTGAAGGTGGTCGTCTGGTCCACCGGCACCGTGGGCCGGCACGCGATCGCGGGGATCGACCGCCATCCGGACCTCGACCTGGTCGGGGTCTGGGTGTCCGACCCGGCCAAGAACGGCAAGGACGCCGGGGAGCTGGCCGGCCTCGGCCGCACGCTGGGGGTGGAAACCACCACGGACCGGGACGCCCTGCTCGCTCTGCAGCCCGACGCGATCGTCCATGCCGCCATGACCGATGACCGGGTGTTCGAGGCGCTCGAGGACCTGATCGGGTTCCTCGAGGCGGGGGTCAACGTGGTCTCGAGCGGGCCGGTGCTGCTTCAGTGGCCGGCCGGGATCCTGCCCCCGGAGATGCTCGAGCGGATCGCCAAGGCGGGGGAGTCGGGCAACGCCAGCCTGCACGTCAACGGCATCGATCCCGGCTTCGCCAACGACGTGCTGCCGCTCTCCCTGACGTCGCTCTCGCAGCGCATCGACGAGGTGCGGGTGCAGGAGATCGCCGACTACTCCACCTACTACCAGCCCGTCGTCATGCGCGACATCTTCGGCTTCGGCCAGCCGTTGGAGGAGAAGCCGATGCTGTGGGAACCGGGCGTGCTGTCGATGGCGTGGGGGAGCGTCGTACGCCAGATCGCGGCCGGTCTCGGCATCACCCTGGACGAGCCGCTGACCGAGAACGTCGACCGCCGCCCTGCCGAGCGTGACGTGGAGACGGCGTCGGTGGACATCCGGGCAGGGACCATGGGCGCGGTCCGGTTCGAGGTCGTGGGCAAGGTGGCCGGAGTTCCGCGGGTGGTGCTGGAGCACGTGACCCGGACCGCCGAGGACCAGGTACCGGAGTGGCCCACACCCAAGAGCGGCGGTGGTTGCTACCGGGTGGTCGTCACGGGAGAACCCGTGATGGAGCTCGAGCTCACCCACAGCGGCGAGCACGGCGACCACAACGTGTCCGGGATGATCGTCACCGCCCAGCGGCTCGTCAACGCCGTGCCGGCCGTGGTGGACGCTGCTCCGGGGTTGGTTACCGCCCTTGACCTGCCGCTGGTGACCGGGCGCGGGCTCGTGACGACGGATGGTGCGTCGCGATGACGATCCTCGACCGGTTCACCCTCACCGACCACGTCGCGATCGTCACGGGTGCCGGCCGCGGCATCGGCGCTGCCACCGCAGTCGCGCTCGCCGAGGCGGGCGCCGACGTGGTGATCTCCTCCCGGACTGCCGACCAGCTCGAGAACGTGGCCGACCAGGTGCGCAACGCCGGACGCCGGGCTCTGGTGGTGGCCGCAGACCTGAGCGACCTCGACGCGGTCGCCGGTCTGGCCGGGGCGGCGTACGACGAGTTCGGCCGCGTCGACGCCGTGGTCAACAACGTCGGTGGCACCATCCCCAACGCCTTCCTCGACACCGACGTCGACTACCTCGAAGAGGCGTTCCGGTTCAACGTCAGTACCGCCCACGCCCTGAGCCGGGCCGCGGTGCCGTTCATGCTGAAGGGTCCCGACGAGGCGCAGAAGGCGATCGTCAACATCAGCTCGATGATGGGCCGGGCATCCGGCCGCGGCTACCTCGCTTACGGCACCGCCAAGGCCGCGCTGGCCCACTGGGCGCGGCTGGCCGCCCGCGACCTGGCGCCGCGCATCCGGGTCAACGGCATCTTCGTGGGCTCGGTGTCCACCAGCGCGCTCGACTTCGTCACCAGTGACGAGGGCACGCTGCGGCAGATGGAGGAGAAGACCCCGCTCGGTCGGGTCGGCGAGGCGGAGGACATCGCCGCCGGCGCGCTCTACCTCTGCTCGCGGGCTGGCCAGTACGTCACCGGCAAGATGCTGGAGATCGACGGCGGGATCCAGGAGCCGAACCTCGACCTGAACCTGCCCGATCTACAGTCGGGCCCGTGATCACCCCAGTCGGAGACACCGAAACGTCGTGACGCCAGCTGATCCTCCGCCCGACACCGCCCACTCCATCTCACCCGACTCCGGGCAGCACTGGACCGAGCCGGGTGCCTGGCCGGTCGCCGACGGCGTGCACCGGATTCCGCTCCCGCTGCCGATGGACGGGCTCAAGGCCGTCAACGTCTACGCGATCGAGACCGAGCAGGGGCTCACCCTGGTCGACGGTGGCTGGGCGGTCGAGGAGAGCCGCACCCTGCTGGAGAAGTCGCTGCGCGACCTCGGGTTCGCACTCTCCGACATCACTCGCTTCCTGGTCACCCACGTGCACCGCGACCACTACACCCAGGCCGCGGTCATCGCCCGGGAGTACGGCGCGCAGGTCAGTCTCGGCCTCGGCGACAAGCCAACCCTCGATCTGATGCACGACGCCGACGACGTCGACGAGGACCCGACCGCTGGCGTGCTGCGCTCGGCCGGTGCCCTCGAGATCGCGCAGGAGTGGCTGAAGTTCTCCGACGGAAAGCGGCCTGACCTCTCCATGTGGGGCTACCCCGACACCTGGCTCGAGGGCGACCACCCGGTCGAGGTCGGCACCCGCACCCTCGACGCCGTCCACACGCCGGGCCACACCCAGGGCCACTTCGTGTTCGCCGACCGTTCGGCGGGCCTGCTCTTCGCCGGTGACCACGTCCTGCCCACGATCACCCCCTCGATCGGCTTCGAACCGGTGCCCGTCGCCCAGCCCCTGCGCGACTTCCTCGGCTCGCTGACCAAGGTGCGCGGTCTGCCGGACCTGCAGCTGCTGCCCGCGCACGGTCCGGTGGCACCGTCGTCGTACGCCCGCGTGGACCAGTTGCTCGCCCACCACGAGGTCCGGCTCGACCGCTGCCTCCAGGCGATCCGGAAGCAGCCCGGCACCGGGTACGACGTCGCGGGCGAGCTGCCATGGACCCGTCACGAGCACTCGCTCGCCGAACTCGACGTGTTCAACGCCGCCCTGGCCAGCATGGAGACCAAGACCCATCTCGAGCTGCTCGTCGCGCGTGGTCAGGCCACGCGGGAGGTCACTCCCGAGGGCGTGGTGTTCAGTCCCGCCTGAGCCGCATCGGCAGATGGGGGCTCCCGTCGTCGAGGAACTCCTCGCCGGACACCTCGAAGCCGAACCGTTCGTACCACTCGCGCAGGGGCGTCTGGGCATCCATCACCACCGGTCGATCCGGACAGATCTGGAGTGCGGTCTCCAGCAGCGGGTCGGCGAGCCCGCGAGCGCGCGCCTGCCGTGCCAGCACCACCCGGCCGATCCGCCACACGTCGCCGTCGTCCAGCACGCGGGCGTAACCCATCAGCTCGTCGCCATCACGGAGCAGGACGTGCCGGGTTCCCTCCTCGGGGTCGCGGCCGTCGAGGTCCGGGTACGGACAGTTCTGCTCGACGACGAACACCTCCTGCCGCAGTCGCCACACCTCGTACGCCGTCCGCGCGTCGAGTGCGGCGAACGGCACCGCCTCGATGTTCACGCCAGGAACCCCAGGGTCTTCCGCCACGCACGACGCGCCTCCGGGATGAACGGCAGCATCGGGAAGACGTGGATCAGGTCCGGCACTTCGTCGTAGGTCAGCTGCCAGCCGGCATCAGCGGCCTGGCGCGCGAGCAGCCGGCAACCCGGCATCAGGGTGTCGCGGGTGCCGCAGAACATCAGCGCGGGTGGAAGGCGGGTCAGATCGCCGAGCGCCGGGCTGACCTCGGTGCGGTCCAGGTCGTCCTCCGCACCGGCCCACCACTGGGCGTAGGCGTGCAGCTTGGCCAGGAACAACCATGGGTCGCCGGCGGACACCTCGGCGGTCTCGGGGGTGCTCGTGGTCAGGTCCACCCAGGGCGCGTGCAGCAGCAGGTGGGTCGGCACGTCTGCCTGGCGATCCCGCAGCGCCTGCGCGATCGCCAGGGCGTAGCCGCCTCCGGCCGAGTCGCCGGCCAGCACCACGCCGCCTGGCGTCGCGGCCCAGCGCGCGGCCAGGTCGGTCATCTCGCGGTACGAGTCGCGCCAGGTGTGTTCAGGGGCGAGTGGGTAGTCCGGAAGGACGACCCGCGCCCGGAGCGACCGTGCCAGGCGTGCGACGTACCGCACGTGGAACGGGTCGATCGGCGCCACGAACCCACCGCCGTGCACGTAGAGCACGGTCCGGACCGGATCGACGTGGCGAGGGGTGATCACGTGGACCGGGAACCCGACGTCCTCCTCCACGACCGAGAAGTGGTGGGCGAACCGCGGCACCAGCCTGGTCGGCAGCGACCGGTCCAACCCCTCGTGCCACCGCTCGATCCGGGCGCGCTCCAGGTCGATGTCGTCGAGATCGCGAGACCGGCGCAGTCTCGGAACGGCCCAGGCGAGGACCTCGTGGCGTCGGCTCGGCATGGGGTCACGCTAGTGGCTTGCTGACGCCTGGCGTGCTCGCCGTCGGCCCTCGTGTCACAGATGCAGGCTGCGCGGTGTCTTGATGGTGACCCACGAAAACAGGAGGAGAGATGCCCAGCACGTTCCGGATCCCCAAGGCCACCATCACCGGGCTCTACGGAAAGGTCCTCACCGGCTACGCCCGGCGGACCTACGGCCAGGTCCCGGACGGTGTCCACGTCTATTGGCACCACCGCAAGGTCCTCAAGGCGGTGCTCGGCTTCGAGCAGAAGGTCGCGAAGTGGGACCGGCTCGACGAAAACCTGAAGTCCTACGCCCAGCTGGCCAGCGCCGGCCTCATCGGCTGCTCGTGGTGCCTCGACTTCGGCTACTTCAAGGCCCACAACGACGGCCTCGACCTCGCCAAGGTGCGCGAGGTTCCGCGGTGGCGGGAGTCGGACGCGTTCACCGACCTCGAGCGGGCCGTCCTGGAGTACGCCGAGGCGATGAGCACGACCCCGCTCGGCGTGACCGACGAGATGGTGGCCGGCCTGATCGAACGGCTGGGCGTCGAGGCCGTGGTCGAGCTCACCCAGATGGTGGCCCTGGAGAACATGCGCTCACGCTTCAACGCTGCCGCCGGTCTCCAGAGCCAGGGCTACTCCGACGTCTGCGAGCTGCCGCTCGCCGTACCGTCGGCATCGTGACCGCCACCGATTCCTTCGTCGAGCACCGGAACCTCCTGTTCACGGTCGCCTACGAGATGCTCGGCTCGGCCGCCGACGCCGAGGACGTGCTCCAGGAGACGTGGCTGCGGTGGTCGGAGGTCGACCAGTCCGAGGTGAGGGACGAACGCGCCTACCTGGTGCGGATCACCACCCGCCTGGCGCTCAACCGGATGCGCACTCTCGCGCGTCGACGAGAGTCCTACGTCGGGCCATGGCTGCCCGAGCCACTGCTCACCTCCCCGGACGTGGCGGAGGACGTCGAGCTGGCCGACAGCGTCTCGACGGCGATGCTGGTGGTGCTGGAGACGCTGGCACCGACGGAGCGCGCCGTGTTCGTGCTGCGCGAGGTCTTCGACCTCGGCTACGACGAGATCGCGGCCGCGGTCGACAAGTCAACCGTTGCGGTCCGCCAGATCGCGAGCCGGGCCCGGGACCACGTGGCCGAGCGGCGTCCGCGCGGCGGCGTCACGCCGACCCAGCGGGACGAGGTCATCGCGCGCTTCCTTGGAGCGACCGCCTCGGGTGACCTGCAGAGCCTGATGGACGTGCTGGCGCCGGACGTGGTGCTGCTGACCGATGGCGGCGGGGTGAAGAAGGCTGCGCTGCGCCCGATCCTCGGCCGGGAGAAGGTCGTCCGGTTCCTCGAGGCGGTCGCCCCGGAGGGTGTCGAGGCCGATGTCGTGGTCGTCAACGGCGCGCCCGCTCTACGCCTCCTCATCGACGGCGAGGTCGACGGCATCGGCACGATGCTGGTCGAGGACGGGATGGTCACCGGGCTCTACATCGTGCGCAACCCGGCCAAGCTGTCCCGCCTCGACGACGTGGTGGCCCTGACCCGCTGAGGTTCGCGGACCTGATCGGCGTACGCTGGGGGAACCAGAAGACAGGGGAGCACGCACGGGCGTGCTGAGAGTGCGGATCGCCGCAGACCCTCCGAACCTGATCCGGTTAGCACCGGCGATAGGGAGTCCGATGAAGTGCCTCCTCATATCCCTCGTCGCGCTCGTTGCGCCTCTCACGGCGTGCAGCGTGGTGGGCGAAAGGTCCGACGAACCCAGCCAGGACAACGGCAGCGGCAGCACGGTCGTCCTGGTCACCCACGAGTCCTTCAAGCTGCCCCAGGACGTCGAGCGGCGGTTCGAGGACGAGTCCGGCTATGACCTGCAGATCCGCGCGGCCGGTGACGCCGGGACCCTGACCACGAAGCTGGTGCTCACCAAGGACGACCCCACCGGTGACGCGGCGTTCGGCATCGACAACACCTTCGCTTCGCGGGCGGTCGACGAAGGCGTCTTCGCCGACCTCGACGTCAAGCTGCCTGCCGGCGCGGAGAAGTACGCCCTCGACGGCGACGCAGCCGACGTGCTTGCGCCCATCGACAACGGCAACGTCTGCGTCAACATCGACAAGACCTGGTTCGCCCACCACGACCTGCAGCCGCCCACGTCCTTCGAGGACCTCACCGACCCTGCCTACCGGGCGCTCTTCGTCACGCCGTCGGCGCTGTCCAGCTCGCCCGGCCTGGCCTTCCTGCTGGCCACCATCGCCAAGTACGGAGACAAGTGGCCCGACTACTGGGAGCGGTTGATGGCCAACGACACCCTGGTCGTCGACGGGTGGGAGGACGCCTACTTCGGCGACTTCACCCAGGGAGGGGCCGACGGGTCCCGACCGATCGTGCTGTCCTACGACTCCTCCCCTGCCTTCACCCTCGCCGACGACGGGTCGTCGACCACCAGCGCGTTGCTGGACACCTGCTTCCAACAGGTCGAGTACGCCGGCGTGCTCGAGGGCGCCGAGAACCCCGAGGGCGCGCGGGCCCTGATCGAGTTCCTGCTCAGCGACGCCGTGCAGCGGGAGCTCCCGGAGAGCATGTTCGTCTTCCCGGTCGTCCACGGCGTCACGCTGCCGCCGGCCTGGGAGGAGCACGCCCGGCAGCCCAACTCGCCGTACCGGCTCGACCCGGACGAGATCGCCGCGAACCGGGAAACCTGGCTCGAGGAGTGGCGAGACATCGTCACGCGATGATTCACCCCACACAGCCGCTCGCTTGGCTCGCGCCTCCGCAGGGATCCCGATGAAGCACCGCCTTTCCGGCCTGGCTGCGCTCTCCCTGGTGCCCGTCGCCGTGCTGGGGGTGTTCTTCGTGCTCCCCGTCGTCGGGATGATCGCCCAGGGCTTCTGGCCGGAGGGAGAGTTCGACCCCCTGGGCGTCCTCGAGGTCCTGGCCCGACCGCGGGTGCATCGGGTGGTGTGGTTCACGGTGTGGTCGGCCGCCGCCGGTACGGCGATCTCGGTGCTGCTGGGCCTTCCGGCAGCCCAGGTGCTCTACCGTCTCGACCTCCCCGGTCGTCGGGCTGTGCGTGCGGTCCTGCTGGTGCCGTTCGTGCTGCCGACGGTGGTGGTCGGCGTGGCCTTCCGGCAGCTGCTCGGTGAGTCAGGACCGCTCGGGTTCCTCGGTCTCGACCAGACCGCGACCGCCATCGTCGCCGGGCTGGTGTTCTTCAACGTGGCCGTGGTGATCCGGGTGGTGGGCGCCGCGTGGGAGTCGCTCGACCCGCGGCCGGCCCAGGCAGCGGCCACCCTCGGCGCGTCTCCGTGGCAGGTGTTCGGCTCGGTCACCCTTCCCGCGCTGCGGCCGGCGATCATCTCGGCCGCGAGTGTCGTCTTCCTCTTCTGCGCAACCGCCTTCGGGATCGTGCTCACGCTCGGCGGCGTGCAGTACTCCACGGTCGAGACAGAGATCTACCTGCTGACCACGTCCGTGTTCGACCTTCAGGCGGCCGCCGCACTGTCGGTCCTGCAGCTGGCCGTCGTGGTCGTGCTGCTGGCAGTGACCCAACGACTGCGGACCGTGGCGGACCCAACCCTGGAGCGTTTGCGGCCCACCGCCCACCGGTCCACCCGGGCCGACCTGCCCGCGGTCGTCGTGACCGTGCTCCTGCTCGGGTTCGTCGCCGCGCCGATCCTGACCCTGGTTGCCGGGTCGCTCCGCGTGGACGGTGGATGGAGCCTGGCCAACTACCGTGCCCTCGACACCAGCGGCCAGCAGCAGGCGCTCCTCGTGCCGGTCACCGACGCGCTCGCCACCTCGCTGCGCACGGCCGTGGATGCGACCTGGATCTCCCTGACGATGGGACTGCTGGTGGCACTGATCGTGACCCGGCGGTCCCTCACCCCGGCCGAGCGCCGCCTCCGCGGAGCGCTCGACGGGTTCTTCATGCTCCCTCTCGGCGTCTCGGCGGTGACCCTCGGATTCGGCTTCCTGATCACCCTCGACCAGCCGCCCCTGGACCTGCGCGACTCCCCCCTGCTGGTGCCGATCGCTCAGGCACTGGTGGCGCTTCCGCTCGTGGTGCGCACGATCGTGCCGGTGCTGGCCGGTGTCGACGACCGCCGGCGCCAGGCGGCCGCGTCCCTCGGCGCCTCCCCGTTGCGCGCCCTGATCACCGTCGACCTGCCCGTGGTCTGGAAACCCCTTCTTGCCGCCGGCGGGTTCGCGTTCGCAGTGTCCCTCGGAGAGTTCGGCGCCACCGCGTTCCTGGCCCGCGACGAGCACCCGACATTACCCGTGGTGATCTACCAGCTGCTCGGTCATCCAGGTGAGCTCAACTACGGCATGGCCCTGGCGGGATCGGTCGTCCTGGCCACGACCACCACCCTCGTGGTGCTCGTCGTCGAGCGCCTCCGGGTCCCCTCCGTGGGAGCCTTCTGACCCGTGACCACCCCACGAAATCGCTCGCGTAGATGCTGGTCGAGGAGGGCGCGTAGCGCCCGTCTCGAAACCTCCCGATTCCGCAGGGACCCCGGATGCTGAGCCTGCGCGACGTCTCCGTCTCATACGACGGCCACCGGGTGGTCGACGGGGTCTCGCTCGACCTGCCCGACGGGGAGGTGCTCGCCGTCCTCGGACCCTCCGGATGTGGCAAGTCCACCCTGCTCCGCGCGATCTCCGGGCTCGAGCTGCTCGCCGGCGGCAGCGTCGCGTGGGACGGAGTCGACCAGGCCGACGTACCCACGCACCGACGCGGTTTCGCCCTGATGTTCCAGGACGGACAGCTCTTCCCTCACCTGACCGTGGGCCGCAACGTGGGCTACGCACTGCGCCTCAGACGAACGCCCAACAGCGCATCGCGCGTCGAGGAGCTCCTGGGGATGGTCGGTCTCGAGGGGTACGCCGACCGACTGCCCGTGACCCTCTCCGGCGGGGAGCGGCAACGGGTGGCCCTGGCCCGGTCGCTGGCGGTCGAACCGCGGCTGCTGCTGCTCGACGAACCCCTGTCCGCCCTCGACGCGGGGCTGAGGGAGCGGTTGGCCGGCGAGCTGCGCGAGATCCTGCGGACCGCCGGCACCACCACCCTGATGGTCACCCACGACCATGAGGAGGCGTTCACCGTCGCCGACCGCCTCGCCGTCATGCGGAACGGCGAGGTCGTCCAGCAGGGACCCATCGACCAGGTCTGGCGTGCGCCCGCCGACCCCGAGACCGCACTCTTCCTGGGTTACGCCCACGTCCTGACCGGCGAGGCCGCGGCCGCGGTGCTGGCCGCCGCCGGCCGCGACCCGGCGGCGGCCGTGGCGATCCGGCGCTCGGCCCTGACCGTGGTGGCGGCGGGGCCTCTGGCCGGCACGGTTCGATCGTCGCGGATCACCCCGGAGCAGATCCGGCTCGAGATCGACGTGGACGGGGTGGGGGTGGTGGTGAACGCGGTGTCGCCCCTCGACCGCCACCCGGGTCCGGGGGAGCGGGTCGAGCTGGTGGTGGATCCCACGCGGTTGGCCGTGCTAGGGCGTCCGGCCGCCTCCTGAGGGCGAGGCTGTCTATCCCATGGCCTGCTGCGCGCCGCCCACCACGCACGCTGGCTCCGAAGTCGCCACCCCACGGAAAGCGCTCGCTGCGTTCGCGTTTCCGCAGGGATCCCGGCCAAGCGTCAGTCGTCGGGCCTCCGGCCCGCCTCCCTCCTCCGCCAAGCCACCACCCCACAGAATCGCTCGCTGCGCTCCCGATTCCGCGGGGACCCCGGTCAAGTGATCGCACGCGTTGGACGACGCTCGCGACGGCCGAGGATAGAGAGCCTCGCCCTAGACTGGCCTCCGTGTACCGCCGTGCCTACGTCCTCATGGTGGGGACCGCCTCCGTCATGGGCGCGCTCGCGATCATCACGGCGATCGTCCTCGACAAGCGACTGGCCGACCCCGAGGGGTTCCTCGGTCCGTCCTGGCTGCGCCTGCCGCTGCTCGTGCTCGGGGCGTTCCTGGT
>JBJMIQ010000270.1:0-21691 GCA_045806805.1 Nocardioides sp.
GGTCGCGGACGGTGTCCCGCCGCGGCGTTCTCAGTGCCGGTCGGCGGGGTGCAGCGCGAGCGCCGAGCGCGACCGGAGATGGGCCTCGCAGTGCCGGACCAGCTCGTCGTACGCCGGCTTGCCCATCAGCTCGGTCAGCTCCGGCTCGTTGGTGACGTACAGCGCCTCGCGCGCGACGTGTGCCTCGGTGTTGCCCGAGCAGTACCAGTCGAGATCGTGACCGCCGGGTCCCCAACCACGACGGTCGTACTCGCCGATCGTCACCTCGGTGTACGTCGTGCCGTCCTGCCGCTTCACGTCGCGGAAGGTACGCCGGATCGGCAGCTGCCAGCACACGTCCGGCTTCGTCTCGAGGGGCTCGCGACCCTGCGTGAGTGCCAGCCCGTGCAGGGCGCAGCCTGCGCCGGAGTGGAAGTCGGCGCGGTTGTGGAAGACGCAGGCGCTCTGCCCGTCGACCTCGATGGTGAGGGTCTTGCGCTCGCCCTCGTCGTCGGTCTCGATCCAGTCCGACTTGCGGACCTTCTTGCCGGTCGGACGGAACTGCCAGTGCTCGGCGTCGAGCTGCGCGACGAACGACGCGACCCGCTTCTCGTCGTCCTTGTCGGCGAAGTGCGCACCGAGGGTGCAGCAGCCGGTGTCGGGCGACTCCTTGTAGATCCCGGGGCATCCCTGACCGAAGATGCACATGTAGCTCGACGTCAGCCACGTGAGGTCGCACCGCATCACCTGCGACTCGTCATCGGGGTCGACGAACTCCACCCAGGCACGGGGAAAGACCAGATCAACTTCGGGCACGGGCCCACCCTACGTTCGCGGCAGTAACGTGTCCCCCATGCGGTTGGGCGTTCTCGACATCGGCTCCAACACCGGGCACCTGCTCGTGGTGGACGCCCATGACGGGGCCGCACCCCTGCCGGCGTACTCCTACAAGGAGCCGCTTCGCCTCGCCGAGCACCTCGACGACGAGGGCGCGGTCTCGTCCGCCGGCATCGAGGCCCTCACCACCTTCACCAACCAGGCACTGCAGGTCGCCGAGGACAAGGGCTGCGAGGAGATGCTCGCCTTCGCCACCTCCGCGGTCCGCGAAGCCGGCAACGCCGGCGACGTGCTCGACCACGTGCGGCGCCGTACGGACGTCGCGCTGCAGGTGCTCACCGGCGAGGACGAGGCCCGCCTGACGTTCCTGGCCGTACGCCGGTGGTTCGGGTGGTCCTCGGGCCGGCTGGCGGTCTTCGACATCGGCGGGGGGTCCCTGGAGATCGCGGCCGGCGGCGACGAGGCCCCCGACGTCGCCCACTCCCTGCCGCTCGGGGCCGCCCGGCTCGCGGCGCGCTGGTTCCAGGACGGACCGCCCGACGAGGACGGCGTGCGCCGGCTGCGCCGCCAGATCCGGGCCGACATCGCCCACCACGCCGGAAGCGTGCTCCGCCCCGGACGACCCGACCACGCGGTCGCGACCTCGAAGACGTTCCGGTCCCTCGCCCGCATCTGTGGCGCCGCACCCTCGGCCGAGGGCCCCCTGGTGGAGCGGGTGCTGCGGGGCGAGGACCTCTCCGGCTGGTTGCCCAAGCTGATGGCGATGAGCCGGGACGCACTGAAGGACCTGCCGGGAGTCTCGCCCAGCCGCACCCACCAGATCGTGCCGGGTGCGCTGGTGGCCGAGGCGGTGCTCGACATCTTCGACCTCGCCGAGCTCGAGATCTGCCCGTGGGCCCTGCGCGAGGGCGTGATCCTCGAGCGCATCGACCGGATCAGCCGGTCCGGTTGACCATGTCCGGACGTATCGGCCTCTCCACCGCCTCGGTCTATCCCGAGTCCTCGGCACACGCCTTCGCCTACGCCGCCGGACTGGGCTACGACGCGATCGAGGTGATGGTCGGGATCGACGCTCTGAGCCAGCAGGTCTCGGCGGTCCGCCAGCTGGCCGAGCACCACGGCATCGAGGTCTGCGCGATCCACTCGCCGTGCCTGCTGTTCACCCAGCGGGTGTGGGGCACCGAACCCTGGGGCAAGCTCCAGCGATCCGCCGAGATGGCGGACGCGGTGGGTGCCGAGGTGGTCGTGGTGCACCCGCCGTTCCGCTGGCAGCGCGAGTACGCCGCCAACTTCGTCGACGGCATTGCCGCGCTCGAGGAGTCGACCGGGATCGCGTTCGCCGTCGAGAACATGTACCCGTGGCGGGCCTCCTCGCGCCGGGGGATGGAGATGTACCTGCCCGGCTGGGACCCCTCAGAGGAGCCCTACGCCAACACCACCATCGACCTTTCGCACGCCTCGATCGCGAGGTCAGATCCGGTCGCGATGGCCAAGAGGCTCCGGGAGCGCCTGCGCCACATTCACCTCACCGACGGCAGCGGCTCGGCCAAGGACGAGCACCTGGTGCCCGGGCGCGGGTCGGTCGGGGCGGAGGCCTTCCTCGCCCACGCCGCCCGGTCGGGTTTCGCCGGCGACGTGGTCATCGAGATCAACACCCGCAAGTGCGTGGACCGGGAGGAGCGCGAGCGCGACCTGCGAGAGTCCCTCGAGTTCGCACGCCAGTACTTCGCGGTGCCGGCGAGGTGAGCACCCGCGCGCGTCGGGGCCGGCGACCCGGGGCGCCGGACACGAGGGCGGCGATCCTGGCCGCGGCCCGCGAGCAGTTCGCCACCGCCGGCTTCTCCGGTACGACGATCCGCGCGGTCGCAGCCGAGGCCGGTGTGGATGCGGCGCTGGTACACCACTACTTCGGCACCAAGGACGACCTCTTCGTCGCCGCTCTCGAGCTGCCGGTCGACCCACGGGTCGTCCTGGCCCCGGCGATCGCACAAGGTCCGGACGGTGCCGGCGAGCGGATGCTCCGGGTCTTCGTCTCGGTCTGGGACGACCCCGCCAACCGGCTGCCCCTGCTCGGACTGGTCCGCGGGCTGCTCGAGCCCACGGGCCGGAGGCTGGTTCGCGACGGCTTCCTCGATGTGGTGATCGGCCCGATCGGAGTCGCGCTCGGGATCGAGGAGCCCGAGCGCCGCATGCCGCTCGTGGCGAGCCAGGTCTTCGGATTGATCATCGTGCGCTACCTCCTCGAGATCGAGCCGCTCGCCTCCATGTCGGCCGACGAGGTCGTCGCGATCTACGCCCCGACGATCCAGCGCTATCTCACGGGGCGTCTGCCCTGATTCGGTTCTGGACCGCTCTTGCGTCCCGGGGACAGCGGGCGCATAATTCAACGCATGGTGAATAACGCGGTTGAGGTGCGGGACCTCGTCGTGGTCCGCGGCGGGCGAGGAGTGCTCGACAACCTCACGCTCACGATCGGGAGTGGGGGAGTGACCGGCCTGCTCGGTCCATCCGGTTGCGGGAAGTCCACCCTGATGCGATCCCTGGTTGGGGTCCAACAGCTGGCCTCCGGCTCGGTCCGGGTGTTCGGCGAGGAGGCCGGCGGCAAAGCGCTGCGGCACCGGATCGGCTACCTCACGCAGGCGCCCAGCGTCTACGACGACCTCACCATCACCGAGAACCTGCGGTTCTTCGCCAAGGTGCTCGGTGTCGGACGCGACGACGTCGACCGCTGCATCGACGCGGTCGACCTGCGCTCGCACGCGGACCAGGTCGTCGGCCGGCTCAGTGGCGGCCAGCGCTCGCGCGCCAGCCTGGCCGTGGCCCTGCTGGGGCATCCGGACCTGCTGGTGCTCGACGAGCCGACGGTGGGCCTCGATCCCGTGCTGCGGCGAGACCTGTGGGCCCTGTTCCACCGGATCGCCGACTCCGGCGCCGCCGTCTTCGTCTCCAGCCACGTCATGGACGAGGCCGAGCGGTGTGACCGGCTGCTCCTGATGCGCGAGGGCCGGATCATCGCCGACGGCACGCCCGGCGAAATCCGGGAGAAGACCGGGTCGGACGACATCGAGGCCGCGTTCCTCTCCATCGTCGCCGAGGACGCGGCATGAGCACCCCATTCAAATGCTCACGAAGTCGGTGGTTGAGGAGGGCGCCCAGCGCCCGTCTCGAAACCTTCGCTTTGAACGGGGACCCCGCATGAGTCCCCGCATCCTCTTCGCCGTCGCCACCCGGGTACTCACCCAGATCCGGCGCGACCACCGCACCCTGGTCATGCTGCTGGTCCTGCCCTGCCTGCTGATGACCCTCCTGTGGTGGATGTTCACGGAGGTCTCCGAGGGGGTCTTCGACCAGATCGGGCCGGCGCTGCTGGCGCTGTTTCCCTTCATCGTGATGTTCCTGGTCACCTCGGTCACCACCCTCCGCGAGCGCAGCAGCGGCACGCTCGAGCGGCTGCTGGCGATGCCGATGGGCAAGTTCGACTTCCTCGGTGGTTATGCCGTGGCCTTCGGCCTGATGGCCGCCGCGCAGTCGGCCCTGGCCGTGGGCATCAGCGTCGGGCTGCTCGACCTCAACGTCGTCGGCCCGGTGTGGCTGCTCACGGTGGTCGCCGTCGCCGACGCCGTGCTGGGCAGTGCCCTGGGACTGTTCGTCTCGGCATTCGCGCAGACCGAGTTCCAGGCGGTCCAGTTCATGCCGGCCCTGGTCGTCCCGCAGATTCTGCTGTGCGGCCTGTTCGTCCCCCGCGACGAGCTCCCCGACGTCCTGGGGGCGATCAGCGACGTCTTGCCGCTCTCGTACGCCGTCGACGCCATGCAGACGCTCACCCGGACCGCCGCGACGGCCGATGTCTGGTCCGATGTCGGGATCGTTGCGGCGTTCGCGGTCGCCGGACTGGCCCTGGGCGCGGCCACCCTGCGCCGCCGTACGCCCTGACCGAGCACGCCGAGAGCGGGACGGCGGCGCGGACCCCGGGTCCGCGCCGCCGTCACTTCCTGCGTCGGTGAGCTGTCAGCGGATCACGTACCTCCAGCAGCCCACGTGGGTCTTGCAGTTGCTGACGCTCTTGTTGCCAGCCTGGTCGACCACCACAGCCCGGATCGTCCTGGTGGAGGTGACCCGGATCGACCGCCCGAACCTCAGCGAGCCGAGCCCGGGTGGCCGGCCGTTGGTGGTGTAGAAGATCCGCGACGTCCGCGGCTCGCCAGCGGCCCGGAAAAGGACCACGGACTGCGCCCGGCTGTAGACACCGCTCCGGGTGTCCGACTTCGCGGGCCTCGGTGCCTTGAGGTCCTTGACGATGGACTTGACGGCACCACCGATCTTCCCGCCGGCGACCGTGTAGCTGCCGACCGCCCGGATCTGTCCGTCACGCAGCGCGTTCACCTGGGCCTTCGTGAAGGCGGCCTTGAACGTGCTTCCAGTGATGGTCGCAGCCTTCGACGGGTCGGTGGTTGCTGCCGCGCCGTCCACGAGCGTGACCTGGACGTCGGTCGCGTCGTTCGACGTGCCACTGACGGTCAAGCCGTTGTGCCCGATCTTGATCGAGGGGCGGTTGAACGCGGTGACCGCGTAAGGGCGCCCCAAGGGGCAGCCCCCGAAGCCGGGTCCGCCTACCTCGCCGGCCTCGAAGATCGTGATGCCCAGCCGGTCACCGTTGGCGGCGGTGCGCTGCCAGCCGAGCACCCGGGTCTGGCCGGCGATGGCCTTCTCCCGCTGGACCGCGGTCAGGCCGCTGTGCGTCGCGATGAACGCGCCTGGGGGAGCACCCGGGCTGTTGTCGGGCTTGAGGTTGCCGTCGTCGGTGGTGGCCCGGATGTCGCGCTTCTCCAACGGCTCTGGAGCCTCGCGGAACTCGGGCTGGACGATCCGCTGCTCGACGCGGTTGAGGGGCAGCGGGTTGCCGGCGTCGTCGAGAGCGACGCCGTGCACCACCACGTTGCTGCCGACGATCTCGGCCTGGGGTGAGCTCACGCCCTGTGTGCGTACTTCGTACCCGTTGGCCGGGTTGGCGTCCTCCGTAACCCGAAGCACGTCGCCGGGCATGATGTCGGGTGTCACGCCCTGCCAGCAGACACCCCCGGGGTGGTTGACCTCGAGCAGTCCGTCGGCATCGGTCGTCCCGGTCGCAGTGCCAATGGTGACGCCGTTGCGGATGATCGCGAAGTCGAGCGCCAGGTTCCCCGGCCCGCCTTCGGTGACCACGAAGTCCCGCTCGGGGAAGACGACGACCTCCAGCGGCTGTGCCGGCACCGGGTCGATGACCGCGGCTGAGAGGCCGGGGGTCGCGACCACGATCGCGGCTGCGCCGACGAGAGTCGCCTTGTGGCGCCGGGTCATCGTGAACCCTCTGCGCTTCTTGGTCGTGCGGATGTTGCTCTCACTGTTCATGGGTCGACCTCCCGACCTACTGCCCCCGTCCCGTGCCACCGAGAAGACCTCGATGGCTGTTTGCAGGATCGGGACGCAGCGTCAACGGGGCGCAAACACGGAAACGTAATGATTCGGTCAGGCTCGCGTAATCTCTGAGGCATGTCTCTGCTCCGTCAGCCGATCCTGTTCCTGGCCCGCAGCAACAGGGTCAAGAAGCTGGTGAGCACGCTTCCTGTCTCCTCGGGGATCGTGACCAGCTATGTCCCCGGCGAGACGAACGAGACCGCTGTCGAGGCGACGTCAGGACTGGCCGGCGACGGACTCAAGGCGACGCTGGACTTCCTCGGCGAGGACACCCTCGATGTCGAGCAGGCCGAGGCCACGGTGGCGGCGTACCTCGACCTGCTCAAGCAGCTCGCGGCTCGCGGCCTGACGCGTTCGGCCGAGGTCTCGGTGAAGCTCTCGGCGATCGGGCAGGCGCTGCCGGACAACGCCGGCTTCGAGGGTGGCCACAAGATCGCCCTCGAGAACGCCCGGACCATCTGTCGAGCAGCACGCAACGCGGGCACCACGGTCACCCTCGACATGGAGGACCACACCACGACCGACTCGACGCTGGCGATACTCCGCGAGCTCCGCAAGGACTTCCCGGAGACCGGTGCCGTCCTCCAGGCCTACCTGCACCGCACCGAGTCCGACTGCCGGGCGCTGGCCTACGAGGGATCGCGGGTCCGGCTCTGCAAGGGCGCCTACCACGAGCCGGAGTCCGTGGCCTTCCAGGACCGGCTCGACGTGGACAAGTCGTTCGTGCGCTGTCTCAAGGTGCTGCTGGGTGGTCAGGGATTCCCGATGATCGCCACCCACGATCCGCGGATGGTCGACATCGCCTGCAGCCTCGCTAGCAGGTACGGCCGCGCCAAGGGGTCCTACGAGTTCCAGATGCTCTACGGCATCCGGCCAGAGGAACAGAAGCGGCTCGCAGCGGCGGGGGAGACGGTCCGGGTCTACGTGCCCTACGGGCAGGAGTGGTACGGCTATCTCATGAGACGTCTGGCAGAGCGGCCGCAGAACCTGTCATTCTTCGCCAAGTCGCTGATCTCGAAGAGCTGAGCACGCGTGATCGCGAAGGGAGCCGGCCGATGAGCCAGACCGCCATCCTCGGAGCCGGGGTGATGGGGGAGACCCTGCTCTCCGGCCTGGTCCGCGCCGGTCGTCGGGTGGACAACCTCCTGATCGGCGAGAAGCGCCCGGAGCGGGCGCGCGAGCTGGAGGAGCGGTACGGCGTCGCCGTCTGCTCCAACGTCGAGGCCACCCGCAAGGCCGAGACGATCGCCGTGGTCGTGAAGCCACAGGACATGGAGGACCTGCTCGCCGAGATCGCCGGCGAGCTCAAGCCCGGTCAGCTGCTGGTCTCCCTGGCCGCCGGCATCACCACCGCATTCATAGAGGCCCGCGTGCCCGACGGCGTGGCCGTGGTCCGGGTGATGCCCAACACGCCCGCCCTGGTCGACGAGGGGATGGCGGCCATCGCACCTGGCTCGCACTGCGACGACGTGCACCTTGTCGAGGCCGAGTCACTCATGGCGTCGACCGGCAAGGTGATGCGGATCCCCGAGCGACAGATGGATGCCGTCACCGCCATCTCCGGTTCGGGGCCGGCCTACATCTTCTTCGTGGTCGAGTCGATGATCGAAGCCGGCGTACACCTCGGTCTGCCGCGGGCGACCGCGACCGAGCTCGTCGTCCAGACCGTCGTCGGCTCCGCCCACATGCTGCGCGAGACCGGGACCCACCCCGCCGTGCTGCGCGAACAGGTCACCTCCCCGGGCGGCACCACCGCCGCCGCGCTCCGCGAGCTCGAGATCCACAAGGTGCGCGCCGCCTTCCTCGCCGCGATGGAGGCGGCACGAGACCGGTCCAGGTCGCTGGCCGCTGGTTCCTGAGCCGGGCGCACCGCAACGTCATACGCTTCGCGCGCTATGGCCGCCGAGCCGGATGACGTCCTCGGGTCGCCCAAGGCATCGGTCCTCCATGTGTTACATGCGAGTAGCGTCACGTCCATGCCCGACTGTGCCGGCCCGGCCACGGTGGTGTTCGACTCCACCCTGACCGACTACAGCTTCGGCGCCAGCCACCCCATGTCCCCGGTCCGGGTCGACCTCACGATGCGGTTGGCTCTCGAGCTCGGCGTGATCGGCGACCGGCTGGCGCAGGTCCCGGCGCCGCTGGCCGACCGGGACCTGATCGCGACCGTGCACAGCGACCAGCTGATCGAGGCCGTCGGCCGGGTCGGGGAGATCCCCGGCGAGCTGGACCTTGCGAGGGGCCTCGGAACCGACGACAACCCGGTGTTCAAGGACATGCACCGGGCCGCGGCACACGTGGTCGGTGCCAGCGTCGAGGCCTGCCGTCAGGTGTGGAGCGGGGAGTCGCTGCACAGCGCCAACATCACAGGCGGCCTTCACCACGCGATGCGTGACCGAGCCAGCGGCTTCTGCATCTACAACGACGTGGCCGTCGGGATCCAGTACCTCCTTGACCAGGGTGCGCAGAAGGTTGCCTACGTCGACGTCGACGTGCACCACGGCGACGGCGTCGAGAAGATCTTCTGGAACGACCCCCGGGTTCTCACGATCTCCCTGCACGAGACCGGCCAGATCCTCTTCCCCGGCACCGGCTTCCCGACCGACCTCGGTGGACCCGATGCCAAGGGCAGCGCGGTCAACGTCGCACTGCCGCCCGGCACCGCGGACGCCGGCTGGCTGCGGGCCTTCCACGCCATCGTGCCTCCGCTGCTGCGCGAGTTCCAGCCTGACGTCCTCGTCTCCCAGCACGGCTGCGACTCCCACATCGAGGATCCACTGGCCCACCTGATGCTGACCGTCGACGGGCAGCGGGCGGCCTACCTGGCGCTGCACGATCTGGCCCACGAGGTCGCGGGCGGCAGGTGGGTGGTGACCGGCGGCGGTGGGTACGCCCTCGTCGAGGTGGTACCGAGAGCCTGGTCGCACCTGCTCGCCATCGTGGGCGGACGTCCGCTCGAGCCGACGACCGACACCCCCAGCGGGTGGCGGGAGCACGTCACCACGGCGCTGGGGCGCACCGCGCCCTACCGGATGACTGACGGCCGCGACCCGGGCTTCCGCGACTGGTCCGAGGGCTACGACCCAGGCACCTGGCTGGACCGCGCCATCCACGCGACCCGCACCGAGGCCTTTCCGTTGCACGGTCTCGACCCTCACTACTGAGCCGCTTGCGAGCCCTTCAGTCGCTCAAATCAACCAGCCACGCCGAGACATCTTCGGTTACTTCAGTCAATATCTTCCCCACGAGTCACTTCAGGCCCTATTCTCACCGGACAGCGGTCGTGCGTTCACCGGTGGGGAAGCCGGTGCCGTGCCGCTACAGAAAGATCGGTGCGCCATGGCTGACAACTCGTCGTCCGGAGAGATCTCCGACCCGCATTTCCTGACCGTCGCCGAAGTTGCCGCGATGATGCGCGTTTCCAAGATGACCGTCTACCGACTCGTCCACAGCGGCGAGCTTCCCGCCGTCCGGGTGGGGCGCTCGTTCCGCGTCCTCGAGAAGGACGTGGACGAGTACCTCCGCAAGAGCTTCTACACCGCCGGCTGATCCGCCGCCGCCACGACGCCCCGGCGATCTCGCCGGGGCGACTTGGATTCTGCCTGTTGTCGGGGGCCGGTTAGGCTGTCGGGGTCCCTCCGGGCAGGCTCACCGGAGCGGCCCCAAGCGTTCGAGAGGTGTTTTGTGGGTTCAGTCATCAAGAAGCGGCGCAAGCGCATGGCCAAGAAGAAGCACCGCAAGCTCCTGAAGAAGACGCGCGTCCAGCGCCGCAAGCTCGGCAAGTAGCCCGCATGGGCAACGGCGGCCGGGTCGTCCTGGTGACGGGGGTCTCCCGAGACCTCGGTCGCCGGTTTGCCGTGTCCATGTCCGCCCACCCCGAGGTGGACCGCGTCATCGGCGTGGACGTCGTGCCCCCGCGCGGCGACCTGGGTGACGTCTCGTTCGTCCGCGCGGACATCCGCAACCCCATCATCGCCAAGGTCATCGCCAAGGAGGACGTCGACACCGTCGTCCACATGAGCGTGATCGCGACTCCGGGCAGCGCCGGGGGCCGGCACACGATGAAGGAGCTCAACGTCATCGGCACCATGCAGCTGCTGGCTGCCTGCCAGAAGGCGCCCGGCCTCCGGCACCTCGTGGTCAAGTCGACGACCACCGTCTACGGCGCCAGCAGCCGTGATCCCGCCATGTTCACCGAGGACATGCAGCCCCGGCGCGCCCATCAGTCCGGCTACTCGAAGGACGCGGCCGAGGTCGAGGGGTACGTCCGTGGGTTCGCCCGCCGTCGTCCCGACGTGCGGGTGGCCATGCTGCGCGCGGCAAACGTGCTCGGTCCCCTGGTCCAGAGCCCGATCACCTCCTACTTCCGGCTGCCGGTGATCCCGACCGTGATCGGGTTCGACCCGCGGATGCAGTTCCTCCATGCGCAGGACCTGGTCGACGTGCTCGGCCACACGGCGCTTTCGGACGTCTCGGGCACCTTCAACGTCGCAGGTGACGGCGTGCTGATGCTCAGCCAGGCCATCCGCCGCCTGCAGCGCCCCTCGGTGCCGTTGCCGGCGTTCGCCGTCGGGGGACTCGGGTCAGTGCTGCGCTCGGCGCACCTGGCGGACTTCTCCCCCGAGCAGCTGCGGTTCCTGACCTTCGGCCGTGGGGTCGACACGACGCGGATGCGGAAGGTCCTGGGATTCACGCCGTCCTATCGCACCGACGAGGCGTTCGCCGACTTCGCCGCCTCGTTGACACCGACCGGCGGCCGCTCGGTTCGCGTGATCGACGGTCTCACGGAGGCGCTCCAGGGAGTCCGTGAGACCCGTGAGCTGGAAGGGGCAGGCCGTGGGTGACGCCGACATCATTCCGATCGGCACCCGCGGGAAGCCCGGTCGCGGAGCCGGCAACGACAAGCCCTCCGCGGCGGCCCGCAGCCTCGCGGGCGACCGGCGTACGCGATCGAGCACTTCCCGGCAGAAGGCGCCCCGACCGGAACGTCGTGAAGAGCCGGAGCCTGAGGCCCCGGTCGGTGACGTGACGCCCGCCGCTGAGCCGCTCGTCGATGCACCCCACGCAGCCCCCCGCTCACCTGTGACCGCCCGTGACCGGTCGCCGCTCGCGGGCATCCCGGTCGGAGACTGGCTGAGCGCCTTCCAGTTCGCCGCCAAGGAGCTGTTCGGGGACCAGTGGGAGCCTCAGCTGGCGAGGTTTCTCGCCTTCCTGCGACGCCGCGTGACCGGCGACTACGAGGTCGACGAGTACGGTTTCGACGCCGAGGTCACCCAACGCTTTGTCATGACCGCCCTCCGTCCGATCGCCCAGAAGTGGTTCCGGGTCGAGGTCCGCGGCGCCGACAACATCCCGGCCCACGGGGGCGCCCTGATCGTGTCCAACCACTCGGGCACCATCCCGATGGACGGCCTGATGACCATGGTCTCGGTCCACGACACGACCGGCCGTCACCTGCGTCCACTCGGCGCCGACCTGGTCTTCCGGCTCCCACTCATCAGCAGCATGGCCCGCCGCAGCGGCGCGACGCTGGCCTGCAACGAGGACGCGGAGCGGATGCTCGCCGGTGGCGAGCTCGTGGGAGTCTGGCCCGAGGGGTTCAAGGGGATCGGCAAGCCCTACGGCGAACGCTACAAGCTACAGCGCTTCGGTCGGGGCGGCTTCGTCTCGGCGGCGCTGCGCACCGGCGTTCCGATCATCCCGCTCTCCGTCGTGGGGGCCGAGGAGATCTACCCCCTCGTGGGCAACATCCCGGCCCTGGCCCGGCTGTTGGGCGTGCCCTACATCCCCATCACCCCGTTCTTCCCGCTGTTGGGACCGCTGGGGCTGCTACCGCTGCCGTCGAAGTGGCTGCTGGAGTTCGGAGAGCCCATCCGCACCGACGAGTACGACGCGGGCGCCGCGGACGATCCGATGCTGGTCTTCAACGTGACCGACCAGGTGCGGGAGACGATCCAGCAGACGCTCTACACACTGCTGATGGATCGTGAGTCGGTCTTTCGTTGATCCCGGGCTAGCGGCTGGCTTTCGTCTCCCCGGGTCTCGACACGCGGGTAGCGACTTCGTTCCTCAGTCGCGCGGCTCGCTCGACCACCATCAGCGCATCCGCTGACGCGTCTGCGCTACGGGCTCGGAAGCAGGGGATCCGTGACGTCCTCGACGACCTGACCGGGGTCCGGGAGCGCCGGCACAGTCGGACCGGAGGCGGGCTCGGAGCCGCCGCCGCCGGTGAGCGAGTCGGTCAGGTCCTTGATGGGGTCGGAGGACTTCGGCTTCGTCCCGCCGCTGCTCGAGGCGGAGGACTGGGTGTCCGGCTGGCTCGTGGGGGCCAGGACGCTGCCCGCGGGCAGCTGCTGCTCTTGGTCGGCTTGGGGCAGCGACGGCGAACTGGTGCCCGAGTGCTTCTTCTTCCGGGGCGCCACCTTGAGCACGGTCCCCGGAGTGGCGGCGGTCCCGCCGGCGGAGGTGTCGAAGCTGGAGGTGAGGATCGCCGGGATCTCGCCGATGCCGTCTCCACCGCAGGAGGGGCAGGCCTGCTGCGCCTGAGCGTCGATCTGGGTCAGGACCCGTGCCGCCCTCAGCAGCTCGTCGCGGGCCTGGTC
This sequence comes from Nocardioides sp., assembly GCA_045806805.1. GTDB lineage: Bacteria > Actinomycetota > Actinomycetes > Propionibacteriales > Nocardioidaceae > Nocardioides. The sequence goes on from JBJMIQ010000270.1 coordinate 12,873, forward strand.
GGGGACGAGCGCCTCGAGCTCGGTGAGCGTCTGCATGCTCTGGCCGGTGAAGTCACGCAGCTCGGCGATCGAGCTCGTGTTGCCGGTGGTGGCGTAGTCGGCGAGCAGCAGGTCCGAGGCCTCGATCGACTGCCGCGTGAACGTGTTGAGGGTGTCGGCAATGGCGTCGCCGTCGTCCAGGCGGCCGTCGCGGCTGAGGGCCGTGATCTCGGCGAGCCGACCGGACGCGTTCTCGAGCAACGTGGCGCCCTTGTCGCCCTCGTTGACGGCGAGTCCGGTCTGGGCGCCCTCGAGGAGCTGCTTGAGGGGGTAGAGGGTGTCGCCGGGAAGGGCGGACTGTGCGGCCATCGCCATCGAGGTCGTGGCCCCGACCATCGCGACACCGACGGCCGCCGCGGCGATCCGGCGTTCCCGGGCCGGCCGCCGGGACTTCTGGCGGGACGGCAGCGTGAGGCGTGCCTCCGCGTCGGAGGCGACGAGCACCGTCTCGGCCTCGATCATCAGCCGTTCGCGCAGGCCGGACACGAACTCGGGCCGCGGCTGTGCGGCCGGCGTGTCGCGGAGCGAAGCCACGATGTCCAGGAAGTCGGCGTAACGCGCGTCGTGGAGCCCACCGGTCGAGGTGTCCTCGACCAGGGAGTGGAACTCCTCGGCGCGCCGTCGCGCTCCGAAAACCGGGGTCATCGAAGGTGTCCTGTCTGCTTGTCAACCAGCGGGCCGGCCTGTTCGACCCCTTTCGCCCACTTCAACGAGGTGCGGAGGGGGGAGGTTACGGGGTACGCGCCACATGTCATTGACGTCTTTTGCGCGCTGTGCATCAGTCCCGGATCCCTTCCGGCATGAGCTTCGCGAGGTTGCGGACGCCGCGCAGCTGGAGCTGCTTGATCGCCCCGTCGCTCCGGCCGAGCACGGCCGCGGTCTCGGCGATGCTCATCCCCTGGAGGAAGCGCATGATCAGGCAGTCGCGCTGCTCGTCGGGCAGGGCCTTGAGAGCCTCGAGGAGGAGCTCGTTGGTGAGCCCCGCCAGCACGGTCGCCTCCGGCCCTTCGGTGGCGTCGTCGTGGGCGCTCATGTCTTCGGTGGTGAGCTCGAGCCTCGTCTTGCCGGCCTTGAAGTGGTCGGTGCACAGGTTGCGGGCGATCGTCATCAGCCAGGCACCGAAGTCCTTGCCCTGCCAACGGAAGTTGTTCATGCTGCGGAGCGCGCGGAAGAAGGTCTCCGACGTCAGATCCTCGGCGAGCTGCACGGAGCGGGTCCGGTAGAAGAGGAACCGGTAGACCGAGGACTGGTAGTGGTCGTAGAGAAGCCCGAAGGCCTCGGTGTCACCGGTGCGCGCCAGCTCGACGAGGGCGATCAACCGGGTGCGCTCGGCCTCGGAATCCTCCGAGGAAGTGGCCTGGTCGGCGTCGTCGTAGTCGCCGCCGCTGGTGGCCGAGGCTCCGCCGGTCGTGGAGACCGGGCCGTGGGTGACCGAGGCCTCGCTGAGCAGGATGGTGGGACCGCCGGCGATGGCGACCTGGGGCGCGAGGAGGATCTCGGCGACGGCGGCGCGCAGGGCTTCTAGCCCGCGAGCGACGTCGTACCCGTCCCCTGGCATGTGAATGAACCCTCCCGGCGCGCTTCCCCCGAAGCTCTCGACATGTTAAGTGCACGGGTGTACTGAGGGGAACAGTTGGAGCCAAATCGTGGTGTGGACCACGTTGGTAAAGAATTCGGGCTCAGGCGGCCCGGTTCACCTCCGCCGCCCGCGCAGCGCGGCTCCTGCGGCGATGGTGCCGCCCACCGCGCCGGCGACAGCGCCGACGACGACTCCCGCGCGGGCGGCCTTGCGACCGGTCCGGTAGTCGCGCACCCGCCATCCCATCTCCCGGGCCTTGGCGCGGAGCTTGGCATCCGGGTTGATGGCACACGGGTCTCCGACCAGCATCAGCATGGGCAGGTCGTTGAACGAGTCGGAGTACGCCGAGCACTTGCGCAGGTCCAGGTGCTCCCGGGCGGCGAGGGCCTTGATCGCCTCTCCCTTGGCCGCCCCGTGGAGCAGGTCGCCGACCAGCTTGCCGGTGTAGACACCGTCCACGTGCTCGGCCACGGTCCCCATGGCCCCGGTGAGACCCAGCCGGCGGGCGATGATGCCAGCGATCTCGACCGGCGCGGCGGTCACCAGCCAGACCCGCTGGCCCTGGTCGAGGTGCAGCTGCGCCAGGGCCCGGGTGCCCGGCCAGATCCGGTGAGCCATGGCCTCGTCGAAGATCGCCTCCCCGAGCTCCTCCAGCTCGGTGACGGTGCGGCCAGCGATGAAGGTGAGGGCGGAGCTCCTGGCGTCGGAGACGTGGTCGGGGTCCTCGACGCCGACCACGCGGAAGTACACCTGTTTCCACGCGGCGCTCAGGATGTCGCGCGTGGTGAAGAACTTCCGCCGGTGCAGGCCCCGGGCCAGGTGGAAGATGCTCGCGCCCTGCATGACCGTGTTGTCGACATCGAAGAATGCCGCCGCCTCGAGGTCCGCGGGCGTGTCCAGCGCGGTCTCGACCTCCGTCGCGGCGGCGGCCGCCTCGCCGGCCAGGACCGACCGCTGCCGCAGGTTCGGAGGCCTGCGGCGCGGGTCGGCGGGCGGGGTCACATCGGCAGCGTAGACCCCGTACCGGCACCCCCCGACCGGCGCGTGAGACGTGTGGAAGGATCGCGAACATGCCTGCTGAGCACGACCTGGCCACCCTGGTCGCGGGGGCGGCGGAGGAGCGACCCGGGGCACTGGCCGTCGTCGAGGCGGGTGGACGAAGCCTCACGTGGGCCGAGCTCGAGGACGAGGTGGGCCGGATCGCCACCGGTCTCGGAGCCAGAGGGGTCGTGGCGGGACACCGCGTCCTGCTGGCCGTCGGCAACCGGCTGGAGTTCGTCACCACCTACCTCGGCGTGCTGAGGGCCCAGGTGGTCGCCGTACCCGTCAACCCCCGATCGACGGTGGACGAGCTGTCCAGGCTGATCGCCGACTCGGGAGCGCGCCTGGTGGTCGCGGACCCGCAGACCGTCGGCGCGGTGCGGGACGCGGTCGCCGTGGTCCACGACGCGCTGGAGGGGAAGGGGGACCTGCTCGACCCGGACCTGGTCTCACGCGCGGTGCCTCCGCTGATCGTGGTGATCGGCGAGCCCGCTCTCGAGGGAGAGCTGGCACATGACCGCCTGCGCAGCGCCGACGCCCGGCCGGTGCCGCCGTTGCCGGACCCCGAGAAGCTCGCGGCCCTTCTCTACACCAGCGGTACGTCGGGACGTCCGCGGGCGGCGATGCTCACCCATCGGGCCCTGCTCGCCAACCTCGAGCAGGTGGCCGCCGTCGACCCACCGATGATCCAGGGTGACGACGTCGTGCTGGGGGTGCTCCCGCTCTTCCACGTCTACGGCCTGAACGCGGTCCTCGGTGGGGTGCTTCGGCACCGGGCCAAGCTCGTCCTGGTCGAGCGGTTCGATCCCCAGGGGACGCTGGACGTGATCGACGACGAGGCCTGCAGCGTGGTGCCCGTGGCGCCGCCGGTGTTCGCGCACTGGCTTCCCACCGAGCATCTCGTCGACCGTCTCGGGCCGGTCCGGCTGATGCTCTCCGGCTCGGCCCCCCTCTCTCCGGACCTGGTCGAGCAGTTCACGGCCAAGACGTCGGTCCCGGTCCACCAGGGTTACGGCCTGACCGAGGCGGCGCCCGTGGTCACGAGCACGCTGTGCAGCGAGCGGCTGCAGGCCGGGTCAGTCGGGGCGGCTCTGCCCGGCATCGACGTACGCCTCGTGGACGAGCACGGCCACGAGCCCGACGGAGAGGATCCGGGCGAGATCCAGATCCGGGGCGCCAACCTGTTCAGCGGCTACTGGCCCGACGGGAGCGAGGGCCCCGACCAGGACGGCTGGTGGTCGACCGGTGACGTCGGGTTCCTCGACGCCTCCGGAGACCTGTTCCTCGTGGACCGGCTCAAGGAGCTGGTGATCGTCAGCGGCTTCAACGTCTACCCCAGCGAGGTCGAGGACGTGCTCCGCGAGGTCGAGGGGATCGAGGACGCCGCCGTGATCGGTGTGCACGATGACCGGACCGGTGAGGCGGTGATCGCCTATGTGCGCGCACCGGGCGCGGACCCGGCCGCGGTCCGGGACGCGTGCCGAAGCCACTGCGAGAGGCGGCTGGCACGGTTCAAGTGGCCCGCCCGGATCGAGGTCGTCGACGAGCTGCCGCTCACGGTCACCGGCAAGGTCCAGAAGGGCCGGCTGCGGGGCATCGAGCGGCGACGGGCGCTCGGCCTGCTGGAGGAGTGATCGTGCCCCCGCGCATCACCCTCTACACCCGCGCGGGCTGCCACCTGTGTGAGGAGGCCCGCGGGGTCATCGAGCAGGTGTGCGCGGAGCTGAGCGAGGAGTACGCCGAGGTCGACATCGACGCCGATCCGGACCTCGTCGCCCGGTTCACCGACGAGGTCCCGGTGACCTTCGTCGACGGGCGGCAGCACGACTTCTGGCGGGTCGACCCGGTCCGGCTCCGGGCGGCGCTCACCGCCTGAAACGGGGTCCGGCCGGTGTGCCTTCTCACATGTGCTAGTCCGTCATTCGGCTCGGTTTGTTCTCGCGTTCACAAACTTCTACAGTGAACGAGCCGCATGAGCTCCACGGGTGACTCGAGCCCGTGAACGGGCGGCTGGAGAGAAGAACCAAGTGACGGCACGGACATCCAGCGACAGCGTCCGGGACATCCCGGAGGCCACCGTCGCCCGACTCCCCGTCTACCTCCGCGCCCTGACCACCCTGGTCGACCTCGGCACCCGCACCTGCTCCAGCGAAGAGCTGGCGGCCGCGGCCGGTGTCAACAGCGCGAAGCTCCGCAAGGACCTCTCCTACCTCGGTAGCTACGGCACCCGCGGCGTCGGGTACGACGTCGACTACCTCCGCTACCAGATCGCCCGCGAGATCGGCGTGACCCAGGACTGGCCCGTCGTCATCGTCGGGATCGGAAACCTCGGGCACGCGCTCGCCAACTACTCCGGCTTCCGCAGCCGTGGTTTCCGCGTGGTCGCGCTGCTCGACGCCGATCCCGAACGAGAGAACGAGGTCGTCGCCGGCGTCCAGGTCCGTCCCTTCGACGATCTCGAGCGGATCGTCAAGGAGCACGGCGTGGCCATCGGTGTCATTGCCACTCCCGCGGTCGCCGCGCAGGACGTTGCGGACCGGATGGTCGCCTCGGGGATTCGCAGCATCCTCAACTTCGCACCGACCGTGCTCTCGGTCCCGCCCGGCGTCGACGTTCGCAAGGTCGACCTGTCCATCGAGCTGCAGATTCTCGCCTACCACGAGCAGCGCAAGGGTCAGGAGAACGCCTCATGACCACCCCATTCAATGGGAGAGCTGCGCTCCGCCTGACCGGTCGGAACGGGGACCCCGGATGAGCATCCTGGTGGTCGGCATCTCCCACAAGTCCGCCCCGGTGGCGGTCCTCGAGCGGGTCGCCCTGGACCGGGACGGCGTCAACAAGCTGCTCGCCGACGTCGTGGCCTGCGACCACGTCGCTGAAGCGGTGGTGGTGGCGACCTGCAACCGGCTGGAGATCTACACCGAGGTGGACCGGTTCCACGGCAGCGTCGAGGACGTCTCGCGACTGCTGGTCGAGCGGGCCGGTGAGTCCACCGCGTTGATCCTCCCGCACCTCTACGTCCACTACGACGACGGCGCCGTCTCCCACCTGTTCCACGTTGCCGCCGGCCTCGACTCGATGGCGGTCGGGGAGGGCCAGATCCTCGGCCAGACCCGCGAGGCCCTGCGTCGCGGACAGGCACAGGGCACCGTCGGCCCGGCGCTGAACGTCCTCTTCCAGCAGGCGCTTCGGGTCGGCAAGCGGTCTCGGGCCGAGACCGACATCGACCTCGCCGCACCGTCCCTGGTCAGCGCCGGCCTGGAGCGCGTCTCCGGGCCGCTGGGCGGGGTCAAGGACAAGTCGGTCGTGGTCGTCGGTGCCGGCGGGATGGCCGGGCTGGCCACCGCCACGGTCACCCGGCTGGGCGCGGCCGAGGTCACCGTGGTCAACCGCAGCGCCGCCAACGCCGACCGGTTGGCCGCGGAGTACGACGCCCGTCCCGCGTCGCTCTCGGACCTCCCGCGGGCACTGACCGGCGCCGACCTCGTCATCACCTGCACCGGCGCCAACGGCATCCTGGTCGACCTCGACATGGTGAAGTCTGCCCGCCCGGAAAGTGCGCCCCTCGCGGTCGTCGACCTCGCTCTCCCGCACGACGTCGACACGGCGGTCGGCGCCCTGCCGGAGGTCACGCTGGTCACGTTGGCCGACCTGGCCGACGAGCTGCGCGACAGCGTCGCCGGCAACGAGATCGACGGCGTACGCCACATCGTGGCGCAGGAGGTCACCGCCTTCCTCAACGCCCGCCGGCAGGCCAGCGTCACCCCGACCGTCGTGGCCCTGAGGTCGATGGCGACTGCGGTGGTCGAAGCCGAGATGAATCGTCTGTCTTCGCGGCTGCCCGAGCTCGACGACGCGGCCCGCGCCGAGGTCCTGCAGTCCGTGCGTCGGGTCGCCGACAAGCTGCTCCACCAGCCGACCGTGCGGGTCAAGGAGCTCGCCAACGAGACCGGGGCGGTGTCCTACGCCACCGCACTCGCCGAGCTGTTCGCGCTGGACCCCGAGGCGGTCGACGCCGTCACCCGTCCCGAGGGGATCGCGTCCGGCCCTCGCACGCTAGGAGACCTGCCATGAGCGCCCTTCGCTTGGGCACCCGCGCCTCCCTGCTCGCCACGACTCAGTCCCGGACCGTGGCCGACCTCATTCGTGACCGCCTCGGTCGGGAGGTCGAGCTGGTCGAGGTCACCACCGAGGGCGACGTCAACACCGCGTCGCTGGCCACCCTGGGCGGCACCGGCGTCTTCGTCAGCGCCCTGCGCGACGCCCTGCTCCGCGGGCAGATCGACGTGGCCGTCCACTCTCTGAAGGACCTCCCCACCGGCGCCCAGGAGGGGGTCGCGCTCGCCGCCTGTCCCGAACGGGAGGATCCCCGCGATGCGGTCGTGGCCCGCGACGGCCTCACGCTCGGCGAGCTGCCGGCCGGCAGCCGGGTCGGCACCGGCTCGCCGCGGCGGGCGGCCCAGCTGCACGCCCTCGGCCTCGGCTTGGAGATCGCCGACATCCGTGGGAACGTCGACACCCGGATCGGCAAGGTTCGGTCAGGTCAGTACGACGCCGTCATCCTGGCCCGGGCCGGACTGGCCAGGATCGGTCGGCTCGACGAGGCAAGCGAGGTGATCGACCCGCTGCAGATGCTCCCGGCCCCTGGCCAGGGTGCGCTGGCGATCGAGTGCCGCGACACCGACGTCGACCTGCTGGCCGAGCTGGCCGGACTGGACGACGCGCGGACCCGGGCCGCCGTGGAGGCGGAGCGGGCCGTGCTGGCCACGCTCGAGGGAGGGTGCTCGGCCCCGATCGGTGCGTTGGCGGAGGTCGTGGAGGGGGAGGACGAAGACGAGATCTGGGTCAGGGCCGTGGCCCTGTCGCATGACGGGACGCTTTCGGTGCGGATGTCCGCATCCGGGCGGCCCACTGACGCCGCCGGCGTCGGGAAGCGCCTCGCGAGCGACATGCTCGCCGACGGGGCAACACAACTGATGGAAGCACCAGCGAAGAGGCAGAACGCATGACGCGAGGCAACAACAGCAAGGCCGGCGCGACCACCAGTCGCGGTTGGGTCTCCTTTGTCGGCAGTGGCCCCGGCGACCCCGATCTGCTGACGGTTCGTGCCGTCGACCTGATCGGCAAGGCGGACGTCATCGTCACCGAGGTCCCCGAGCACGAGGAGCTCGTCCGCCGTCTGCTCGGCCACCCCGGTGGGGAGGGCGGACCGCGGTTCGTCGACGGTGGCTTCGGCGAGGACGGCCAGCCGCTCACGCACGCCGCGCGGGCCAAGGTCGTCGTACGCCACGGCAAGGCCGGCAACCGCGTGGTCCGGCTGATGGCGGGCGACCCGTTCCTCTACGCCTCCGGGCCCGAGGAGGCCCAGGCCTGTGTCAAGGCCGGCATCGGCTTCGAGATCGTTCCCGGTGTGTCCTCGGTGAGCGCCGTCCCGGCCTACGCCGGCATCCCGCTGACCACCAAGCACTGCCGTGAGGTCGCGGTGATCACCTGCGGGGACAAGATCGACTGGAGCCGCTACGCCGACGCGTCCACCCTGGTGCTGCTCTCCGGGGTCGGCTCGATCGCCGACAACGCCCGCGGCCTGATCGAGGCCGGTCGCGACCCGGAGACTCCGGTCGCGATGACTCGGGTCGGCACCACCACCTCGCAGAGCACCGTCACCTCGACGCTGGAGAACATCGCCGCCGACGCCCGGGCCGCTCGAATGGCACCGCCTGCGGTCACCGTGGTCGGTGACGTGGTCAACCTGCGCGAGGCGCTCTCGTGGTTCGAGACCAAGCCGCTCTTCGGCTGGCGGGTCCTGGTGCCGCGCACCAAGGAGCAGGCCGGCTCCCTGACCGCCCGCCTGCGCGAGTACGGCGCCGTGCCCGACGAGGTGCCCACGATCTCGGTCGAGCCGCCGCGGAACCCGCTGCAGATGGACAAGGCCGTGCGCGGCCTGGTCGAGGGCCGGTACGAATGGATCGCGTTCACCTCGGTCAACGCGGTGAAGGCGGTTCGCGAGAAGTTCGAGGAGGACGGCCTCGACGCCCGCGCGTTCTCCGGTCTCAAGATCGCAGCGGTCGGCGACAAGACCGCCCAGGCGATCGCGGCCTGGGGACTGCGCGCCGACCTGGTCCCCTCCGGGGAGCAGTCCGCGGCCGGGCTCCTGGCCGAC
>JBJMIQ010000271.1:0-3251 GCA_045806805.1 Nocardioides sp.
ACCGAGACCGCCGAGCGGTTCGCCCGCACGATCGGGCTGCGCAACGCGCGTCCTGGTGAGCCGGATACCGGTTTCCGGCAGCGGTTCGCGACCCGCGCAGTCGGCCGGCTGGTGCGCGCCATCGCCGGGGAGTCCGGCACCTCGCGACTCGCCGTCCGGGTCCGCCCGACCACCGATCCCCAGCGGATCGTGGTCGCCTTTCCCTGGTGGCACCGGGAGCGGGCCCAGGCGATGGGGCTCGCGGTGGCCGAGGTGCTCGACGCCCTGCCCCAGGGCGACGTCGAGGCAGCGGTCGCCGCCGCCAGCGAGCGGGTGGCGGCCAGCGAGGTGGGCGAGGGTCCACGCACCCTGACGCCCCGGGTGCCGGTGGTCGCGGTGACCGGTACCAATGGCAAGACCACCACCTCCCGGCTGATCGCCCACCTCGCCCGGACCCAGGGCCTTCGGGTGGGGTGGTCCAGCACCGACGGCATCTACGTCGACGGCGAGCTCGTCGAGGCCGGTGACTACTCAGGCCCGAGCGGGGCGGGCCGGGTGCTGGCCCACGACGACGTCGAGCTTGCGGTCACCGAGACCGCGCGCGGCGGGATCCTGCTCAAGGGAATCGGCCTGACCCGCAATGACGTCTCGGTCGTCACCAACGTCACCGCCGACCACCTCGGGCTGCACGGCATCGACACCCTCGACCAGCTCGCCGAGGTGAAGGCGGTGGTCCCCAGGATCACGCGCAAGGACGGCTGGGCGGTGCTCAACGCCGACGACCCGCGGGTCTTCGCGATGCGCGGCGTCATCAAGGCCGGGAGCTGGGTGTTCTCGCGCGACCCCGACTCACCGGCCATCCGGGAAGTGCTCAGCGAGGGTGGCCGGGCCACCACCGTGATCGACGGCTGGATCGCCGTCCTCGCGCCGAACGCCGATCCGGACCCTCTGGTGGAGCTGGTCGACGTACCGATGACCCTATCGGGGTTGTCGCGGTTCAACGTCGAGAACGCCCTGGCCGCCGCCTCGGCGGGCCTGGCCGTCGGCCTTCCCCGTGCGGTGGTGGTCGAGGGGTTGCGCACCTTCCGCAACGACCCGGAGCACAACCCGGGCCGGATGAACATCTTCACGGTGGACGACGTCACCGTCGTGGTCGACCTGGCCCACAACGAGGCCGGCCTCGAGGCGCTTGTCGAGGTGCTCAACGGCGTACGCCGCCCCGGCTCCAAGCTCCTCATCGGACTCGGTGCCGTGGGCGACCGCACCGACGACCTGATCGAGAAGCTCGGCGAGATCGCCGCCCGCGACAGCGACGTGCTGGCCATCGCCCACAAGCAGCGCTATCTCCGGGGCCGCGAGCTGGAGTCCCTCGATGCGCTGCTGAGGACGGGCGCCGAGCGGGTCGGGGTGACCGACATCGAGTCCTACCCCACCGAGGTCGAGGGGCTGGCCGCGCTGGTCAAGCAGGCCGGTCCCGGCGACGCGGTGGGCCTGATGTGCCACGCCGAGCGTGAGGTGGTCTACGGCTGGATCGCCGACCACGGAGGCGTGCCGGACTCCCCGGAGACGCTCGCCGAGAAAGTACGCGTCGCCCAGGCCCGCTGAGCGCCCTACTGCGTGCGGCCGGCGCCCGCAGCTGACAGGAGCCGGTGGAGCTCCTCCGGCTCGAGCGCCCTGGCCGGCTCGGGCGGTGGGCTCGGCCAGGCATGCGCTGCGAGGCGTACGCCGGAGCGCCACGCGTCCTTCAGCGCCTTGTCCAGCAGACAGTCGCGGGACCCACACCGACAGGCGTAGCCCCGCGCTTGCTGGTCCGGCACTGGGCCGTACCCGTCTTCGTCAGTCGGAATCGGAAGGTGCTCTGGTTGCCCCGAGGCTCCGGCACCCAGGTTTCCCCAGTTGACCTTTGCCATGCGGACCACCATGCCTGCGGCAAGGGGGGAAGGCAAAACGCAGCCGCCAGAATTTACCCACCCTCGGTCGAAGCCGGCGTGTAGTCCGGGTCCGCGGTCGGCGCTTCGTCGCTGGCCCCGGAGCCGGCCTGGGCCTGGCTCGACCAGTTCTCCAGCTCCGACATCACCTCGCCGTGCTTGTCGACGCAGACCACCACGAGGTCTCCCTTGTTGGCGCGGCTCATCGCGTGCCGGACGGCGCTGATCTCGTCGAGGACCTCCTCGACCTGACGGCACCGCGAGCCCGCCGACATCGCCTCGCGGACCCCTTCCACCACGAGGGCCGCGGTCTCGCCCCGCTCGCGACCTCGCAGTGCGACGTCCTCGCGGACGATCAGGACATCGAAGTGCTGGGCGGCGATCTGGCCGAGCTCGCGCATGTCCTCGTCGCGGCGGTCGCCGGCGGTGGCGATGATCCCGATCCGGGACGGCCGGGCCATGTCGTGGCTCTCCTCCATCGAGTCCCCGACCCGGTCCACGAAGTCGCCGAGGGCCTTCATGCCCGGCGCGTTGTGGCAGTAGTCGACGATGACCATGGTCCCGCCGACGTCGATCTGGTTCAGCCGACCGGGGGACAGGTAGTACGACGTCGTGAACGTCCGCAGGCCCTGCCGGATGTCGTGCAGCTGCGCGCCGGCCGCGAAGGCGGCGCCTGCTGCGGCCAGCGAGTTCTGCACGTTCATCTTCGCCTTGCCGCCGAAGGTGGCCGGCAGCAGGTGGGTCCACGCGAGCTGCATGGCCCGGCGACCGTGCCGGATCACGATCATCTCGCCGAGGTCACTGCGCTCCAGCAGCACCGCCCGGCCGCCGCGCCGGCAGTGGTCCTCGACCATGTCGTGCACCTCGCTGCCGGCCTGGGCCATCGTGAACCAGACGACCTCGCCGGAGCAGCGGCGGCGCATGCCACGCACCAGCGGGTCGTCGGCATTGAGGACCGCGAACCCGTCCCGCGGCACGGCCTCGACGACGACCTGCTTGACCTCGGCCAGCTGCTCGAGGGTGTCGATGCCGCGCATCCCGAGGTGGTCGGGCGCGATGTTGAGCACCACGGCGACGTCGTTGCGCTGGTAGCCGAGGCCCTCCCGCAGGATCCCGCCGCGGGCGACCTCGAACACCGCGAAGTCCACCCGCGGGTTCTGCAGGACCATCCGGGCCGACTTCGGCCCGCTGGCGTCGGACCGGATCACCAGCCGCTCGTCGATCACGATGCCGTCGGTCGAGGTCATGCCGACCTTGCGCCCCATGCCTTTGAACACGTGCGCGATCATCCGTGACGTCGTCGTCTTGCCGTTGGTGCCGGTCACCGCCACGATCGGGATCCTG
>JBJMIQ010000272.1:0-2554 GCA_045806805.1 Nocardioides sp.
CGTTCTTGACCTCGATCACCAGCCGCATGCCCTTCTCGCGGTCGGTGAGGTCCTTGATGTCGGCGATGCCCTGCAGCTTCTTGCCCTGCACGAGGATCTTGATCCGCTCGATGACCTTCTCGGTGCCGACGCCGTAGGGCAGCTCGGTGACGACGATGCCCTTGCGGCGGCCGACGTTCTCGACCCGGGCCGTGGCCCGCATCCTGAACGAGCCGCGGCCGGTCTCGTAGGCGTCGCGGACACCGTCGAGGCCGACGATCTTTCCGCCGGTCGGCAGGTCCGGGCCCGGGATGAACCGCATCAGGCCTTCGGTGCGGGTGTCGGGGTGCTTGATCAGGTGGCGCAGCGCCTGCACCACCTCGACCAGGTTGTGGGGGGCGATGTTGGTGGCCATCCCGACCGCGATCCCGGCCGAGCCGTTGACCAGCAGGTTGGGGATGGCGGCGGGCAGGACCGACGGCTCGAGCTCGCGACTGTCGTAGTTGGGCTTGAAGTCGACGGTGTCCTCGTCGATCGACGCGGTCATCGCCACCGCCGGCGGCGCCATCCGGCACTCGGTGTAGCGCATGGCTGCCGGCGAGTCGTCAGGAGACCCGAAGTTGCCGTGGCCGTCGATCATCGGTAGCCGCATGGACCACGGCTGCGCGGTCCGGACCAACGCGTCGTAGATCGCGGTGTCGCCGTGCGGGTGCAGCCGGCCCATGACCTCTCCGACGACGCGGGCGCTCTTGACGTGGCCGCGGTCCGGGCGCAGACCCATGTCGTTCATCGTGAACAGGATCCGGCGCTGGACCGGCTTGAGGCCGTCCCTGGCGTCTGGCAGGGCGCGGGAGTAGATGACCGAGTAGGCGTACTCCAGGAACGACGACTCCATCTCCTGCTTGATGTTGGTGTCGAGGATGTGCTCCTCGAAGTCGTCGGGGAGGGGTGGTTGCGTCGTACGCCGGGCCATGCGCGCCATTCTCCCCGGGGCCGTCCGGCGTTCACCGCGGGGCACGCCGGAGGGATGCCCTGAGTGTGGGTGGTCACGCTAGATTCACGAGCGTGACCAGCATCGAGGAAGGTGTCCCGGCGGCTCCGCGCCACTGGGAGGCCGACGTCCTGCTGCGAGACGGCCGCACGGCCCACATCCGGCCGATCGAGCCCTCCGACGCCAAGCTGCTGGTCGAGTTCTACGACCGCGTCTCCGACGAGTCGAAGTACTACCGCTTCTTCAGCCCGATGCCCAAGCTCTCCGAGAAGGACATCCTCCGGTTCACCCGCGTCGACCACGTCGACCGGGTCGCGTTCATCGTCCTGCTCGGCGGCCTGATGATCGCGGTCGGGCGGTACGACGTCGTGAAGCCGGGGGAGGCCGAGGTCGCGTTCCTGGTCCAGGACGAGCACCAGGGCCGGGGCATCGCCCAGCTGCTGCTCGAGCACCTGGCCCAGGCCGGCCGCGAGCGCGGGGTGGAGCGCTTCCTCGCCGAGGTGCTGCCCGACAACCGGAAGATGATCCACACCTTCCGCGACGCCGGCTACCGCGTGGTGAGCGAGTACGACGAGGGGGTGATGACCCTCGAGTTCCCGATCGACGCCACCGACACCGCCATGGGCCTGATGGCCAACCGGGAGCACCGGGCCGAGGCGGCGTCGATCGAGAAGTTCTTCAACGCGCGCTCGATCGCCGTGATCGGGGCCAGCCGCCGCGAGGCCACGATCGGCCAGGTGCTGGTGCGCAATCTGGTCATGGGCAACTTCTCGGGTCGGGTCTACGCCGTCAACTCCAGCTCGGAGTCGGTCTCCGGGCTGCCGACCTACGCCACCGTGTCCGACATCCCGGGCGAGGTCGACGTCGCCATCGTGGCGGTGCCCGCCGACGCGGTGCAGGACGTGGTCCTCGACTGCGCGGCCAAGGGGGTGCACGGCCTGGTCGTGATCTCCTCCGGCTTCGCCGAGACCGGGGAGGAGGGCCGCCAGCGCCAGCGCCGGCTGGTCGGCCTGGCCCGGTCCTACGGGTTGCGCCTGATCGGACCCAACTGCCTGGGCATCATCAACACCGCCCCTGGCGTGTGCCTCAACGCCTCGCTCTCCCCGGTGAAACCTCCGCGCGGCCGGGCGGGGTTCTTCTGCCAGTCCGGCGCCCTCGGCTCGGCGATCCTGGAGAAGGTCAACAACCGCGGCCTTGGCCTCTCCACCTTCGTCAGCGCAGGCAACCGTGCGGATGTCTCCGGCAACGACCTCCTGCAGTACTGGGAGGAGGACGACGCGACCGAGGTGGTCCTGCTCTACCTCGAGTCCATCGGCAACCCGCGCAAGTTCTCGCGGATCGCCCGGCGGGTTTCCCTGCGCAAGCCGATCATCGCGGTCCGCTCGGGACGCACCACCCAGGGAGTGCCGATGGGGCACGCGGTCCGTCAGATCGCCGCCCCGCCGCAGGCCGTCGACGCCATGTTCCGGCAGGCCGGGGTGATCCAGGTCGACACCCTGGAGGAGATGTTCGACGTCGCCCAGCTGCTCGCCCACCAGCCGCTGCCGCGCGGGCGCCGGGTGGCGATCGTGGGCAACTCCGACG
>JBJMIQ010000273.1:0-25214 GCA_045806805.1 Nocardioides sp.
GGAAGCACGGCGGAGCAGCTCGAATGCCTCCACCGAGCCGATCTCGTGCGCGGCCATCAGCAGCCCGATCGCCTTGCCGACCTCGCGGTTGCTCTCGAGGCCACGCCGGAGCGACTCGGCGCGCTCCCGGTTCGCCACCGAGCCCAGCGCGATGGACGCGAAGGCTGCCAGCACGACGCCCTCGTCGCCACCGGTCTCGAGCGCCCCGGCGGTGTCGGAGAAGAGATTGAGCGCGCCGATCTTCCGGCCCTCGATCACGATCCGGTAGCCGGCCATGCCGCGCACCGGCGTCTCCGCCAGGACCCGCTCGGCGAGCTTGGGCCAGGTGCTGTGCTTGCTGATGTCGGGATCGACCTGCCCGGCCTCGTCGTCGATCGCGTCGACGCACGGGCCCTCGCCCAGCTCCCGCTCCATGGCGTCGACGTGGCGGGCCACGTCGTCGCTGGCCGCAGCGGTCTCGTAGCCGTCCCCCCGGGCCAGCATCAGGCTCGCGTGGTCGCAACCGGCGATGGTCCTGGGTGCCGTGTCGACCAGGTGCTGGTAGATCTCGTCGAACGTGCTTCCGGCGTAGATCAGCTGCGCCAGCGTCTGGAAGACGTGCTCGGGGTCGGAGTTGTCCGGTTGGCTCACGTCGCCATCCTGACACGCACGCCCCGGCGCTGGGTCAGGTCAGCAAATTCACGAGCTCCTCGTTGAAGGCGGGGAGGTCGTCGGGCTTGCGGCTGGTGACCAGGTTGCCATCCCGGACGACCTCGCGGTCCACCCATTCCGCGCCGGCGTTGCGCAAGTCGGTGCGCAGGCTGGGCCATGACGTCACGGATCGTCCGCGGACCACGTCTGCCTCGATGAGCGTCCAGGGGGCGTGACAGATCGCCGCGACCGGCTTGTCGTCGGCGAAGAACTTTCTGATGAAGCCCACGGCGTCCTCGTCCATCCGGAGATTGTCGGGATTCGCCACGCCACCAGGGAGCACCAGCAGGTCGTAGGTCGCTGCGTCGGCGTCAGCCACCACGACGTCCACGTCGAAGCTGTCGGCCTGGTCCAGGTGGTTGAAGGCTTGCACCTTTCCGGGCTTGGTGGAGAGCAGCTGGGGGGTGCCGCCGGCTTTCTCGACCGCCTCCCACGGATCGGTCAGCTCCACCTGCTCGACTCCCTCGGGCGCCACCAGGAATGCGATCGTCTTGCCGTCCAGGCTCGCCATGTCGGCCTCCTCGGTCTCATCGGTTGCAGTCGGTTCCAAGGCGGCGTCGTACCCGCTCGCACGCGGCCTCATGCAGTGTTTGCTCGAGGGTCGAACGGGTACGACCGATCGGTCGGATCAGAACCAGCCCGGAGAGGAGCCGAGATGCCGCAGCAGGCCTGGAGCAAGAAGCGCGAGCGCCAGTACGAGCACATCAAGGAGGGACTCGAGGACCGGGGACGCAGCGAGGACACCGCGGAAGAGATCGCCGCGCGGACGGTCAACAAGGAGCGGGCCCAGCACGGCGAGGCGAAGGAGAGCAGCCGGACCTCGAAGGATGACATGTCCTCCTCGCGTCGCGGCGGGCTCCGGTCCCACTCGGGCTCCGGCGGCAGGACGCGGGACCAGCTCTACAACGAGGCGAAGCAGAAGAACATCAAGGGCCGGTCGAAGATGAGCAAGGCCGAGCTCGAGAAGGCGGTCGGTCGCTAACCTGCCCGCGTGACCCCTGAGGACACCGCCCGGCGCAGCGGGGAGGCCATGGCGGCCGGCGACCGCGCCGCGCAGGCTTTGGGGATCGTCGTGGACGCGGTGCATCCGGGTCGGGCGACCGTCCGGATGACGCTGCGCGAGGACATGGTGAACGGCCACGACATCGGCCACGGCGGGCTGACCTTCACGGTGGCCGACTCCGCGTTCTCGTTCGCCTGCAACTCCTACAACCGGCGCACGGTTGCCGCAGGTGCCGAGATCCGGTTCCTGGCACCGACCCATCGCGGCGACGTCCTCGTCGCGACGGCGACCGAGCGTGAGCGCGCGGACCGCGACGGCGTCTACGACGTCACGGTCACCGTCGGCGAGACAGTCGTGGCCACGTTCGTCGGGCGGTCCAGGGAGATCGGCGGCACCCTGTGGTGACGTCGGTCAGAAGATCTCGGGTAGCTCCGAGGCCCGGCCCGTGAACTTCGGTTCGCGCTTCTCGCGGAAGGCCGCGACGCCCTCCTTGCCGTCGCCGATCGAGGTGTAGTACATCGCCAGCGAGTCGGAGAGGTGCGCCTCCAGCGGCTCCGCCGCCGCGCTGTTGCGGTAGACCAGCTGCTTCGCCAGCGCGAGCGCGACCGGCGACCGGCCGACGACGAATGTCCGGGCGAGGTCGCGGGCGGCCGGAAGCAGTTCGTCGGGCTGGTGGATGGAGCGGATCAGGCGCCCGGCCAGCGCCGCGTCGGCGGTGAGGATGTCGGCGGAGTAAATCCACTCCAGGGCCTGCTGCACCCCCACGATCCGGGGCAGGAACCAGGTGGAGCAGGCCTCGGGCACGATGCCCAGCCGGCCGAAGACGAACCCGATGCGCGCCCGGGTCGAGGCAAGGCGCAGGTCCATCGCCAGGGTCATCGTCGCGCCGATGCCCACGGCCGGGCCGTTGATCGCGGCGATCACCGGCTTGGGACAGGCATGGATCGCCAGCGTCACCCGACCCCCGGTGTCGCGCACGCCGTCGTGGTACGGCGCCTCGGTGAGGTGGTCGCGCAGCTCGGTCGGGGTGGGGAAGACCGATTCGTCGAGCCCGAAGACGTTGCCCGTCGCCGAGAGGTCCATCCCGACGCAGAAGGCGCGGCCGGCGCCGGTGACCACGATCGCCCGCACCGAGTCGTCCGCGGCGGCCTCGAGGAAGACCTGCTCGAGCTCGCGGGCCATCGTCACGTCGAAGGCGTTGAGGGTCTCGGGCCGGTCCAGGGTGAGCGTCGCGATGCCGTCCTCGTCGACCGACCAGGACAGGGTCTCCCAGTCCGTCACGACTGAGTCCGTCACGGGGCGAGGCCGGTGGGCGTGCAGAGGCGCCTGCCGACCCCGTCGGTGTCGTCGTCGATGATGTGCTGGAACAGCTCCTCGGACCGCTCGGGGTCCCAGTTCACGCTCAGGTCAGCGATCGGCACGGTGCACGTCAGTCCGTCCTCGCCGTTGACCTTGGTCATGGCGTAGGCGAAGCGGGCCGCAGAGAAGACGTTGGTGCCCTCGCTGACACGCACCGCCTCGGCCGCCGACATGTTCAGCCGGTAGTAGCGAATCGGGTTGATGATCGACCAGGGCGAGATGGCCTCGTGCCCGATGGCCGACACCACCTCGCGCTGGGCCCGCGCACGGTCGATGTCGCCGCGGGCGGCGTAGGTCTTGCGCGAGCGGGAGTAGGCGAGCGCGGTGAGGCCGTCGGCCTCCTGGCAACCCTTCTCGATGTTCAGCCGGGCGTCGGGATCCTTCATCGCCTGCTTGGGACAGATCTCGATGCCACCGACGGCATCGACCATGTTGATCACGCCGCCGAAGCCGATCTCGACGTAGTGGTCGACGCGGATCCCGGTGTTCTGCTCGATCGTGCGGACCAGCAGTCTCGGGCCGCCGAACGCGGTGGCGGCGTTGATCTTGTTGGTGCCCTGGCCCGGGATGTCGACGATCGAGTCCCGCGGGATGGACATCAGCAGGTTCGGCCCGTTGCCGGTGTGCAGCAGCATGATCGTGTCCGTACGGTTCCCCGAGCGGTCGCCGGCCCGGACCACCTTGCGCTGCTCGTCGGTGAGGTCGTCGGCACTGTCGCTGCCCACGACGAGGTACGTCGTCCCGGACTGCTCGTCCGGACGGCTCCCGGCCGGCTCGGCGTCGACCTTCTCCACTCTCGTCCACGCCCAGATCGGGATCGCGATCAGGAAGACCAGCCACAGCAGCAGGAGGATCCACAGCCACCGCAGCCGTGGCCGCGGGAGGCGCGACCGCCACGAGGAGCCGGAGCTCGAGCGGGGTGGAGGCGCGATGTTGGGCGGCGCCGGGCGGTTCGTGCGCTGCTCGCGGGCCCGTCCCGCGGGCATCACGCGGGTCTCGTCCCCGGCCGACTGCTGGGGCACCCGGCGGGTGGCGTCGTCGGAGCCTCCGGAGCTGCGCTTGTTGCCGTAGAGCCAGTTGTACTCGGGGGTGCCCTCGCGGGGACCTCCGTCTCCCCGGGGAGGATCAGCCATGGCGATGACCGTACCGTGCCGTCCGGCATCGGCCCGAGACGGGACGAGCGTCGGGATGCGTCCCCGGATCCCGGCGCGTCGCAGCCTGCTGTGACCCATGTGACTGGTGATACTTGGCCCGACCCTGCTTCCTTCCCCGAGCAGAGAGGTACCCGCCCATGTCCTCTGGGCCGCCCGCAGCTTCCCCCGGGTTGCTCACCGGTACCGACCCTGCAGCACGGACTCCGGGAGACCGCGCCGCTCGCGTCCGCTTCCGGAGGGCCGTGGCGCTGATGCTGATGACCCTGGTCCTGCCGGGCTCCGCCCAGCTGGTGGCCGGCAACCGCCAGGTGGGCCGCGTGGCCCTCCGGATCTGGATGGTCCTCGTGGCCGGGACGCTCGCTGCCCTGAGCCTCGGGCTGGTGTGGAACGGCTTCGCCTACTGGCTGGTCTCCGATCCACGCGTCCTCGGCCTGGTGCGACTGGCGTTGATGGTCCTCGCCGTCGGCTGGGCCGCCCTGTTCACGGACGCCTGGCGAATCGGGCAGCCGCTGACCCTGTCGATCCAGCACCGCCGGGCGGTCGTCGGGGTCAACGGGGTGCTGAGTCTGTCGGTGGCCGGCGCGCTGCTCTTCAGCGCCCACCTTGTCAGCGTGCAGCGCGACTTCATGATCACGACGTTCGGTGACGGTGCGGCGACCAGTGCCCACGACGGTCGCTACAACGTGCTGCTGCTGGGCGGTGACTCCGGAGCCGGACGATGGGGACTGCGGCCGGACTCGCTCACCCTCGCCAGCATCGACGCGGAGACCGGCCGGACGGTGCTGATCAGCCTGCCCCGCAACATGGCGCAGTTTCCCTTCGCCGATGGCTCGGTCATGGACGAGCAGTTCCCCCACGGCTTCAACTGCGACGGCTGCTACCTCAACGCGGTCAGCACCTGGGCCCAGGACCACACCGACCTCTTCGGAAACTCCGACAATCCCGGGATCGACGCCACGATCATGGGGGTCGAGGGGATCACCGGACTCAAGGTGAACTACTGGGCCATGGTGAACCTGCAGGGATTCAAGCACCTGGTGGATGCCGTCGGCGGCGTCACCCTCAACGTCCGGTCTCCGATCCCGGTCGGTGGCCTCGGAAGCGACGTGACCGGCTACATCCAGCCCGGTGTCCGCCGGCTCGACGGACACGACACGCTCTGGTTCGCGCGCTCGCGGGAAGGTTCCGACGACTACTCGCGGATGGCACGGCAGAAGTGCGTGATGGACGCGATGCTCCAGCAGATCAGCCCGCAGTCGGCACTGAGCAACTTCCAGAGCATTGCCCAGGCGAGCTCGGAGATGATCTCCACCGACATCCCCTCGAGCGAGGTCGACCGCTTCATCGACCTCGCGATGAAGGCCAGGGACCAGCGCGTGGCCTCGCTCTCCCTCGTGCCGCCGATGATCAACACCGGCGACCCCGACATCGACCTCGTCCAGGAGAAGGTCGCCGCCGCGATCGACAAGGCCGAGGGAGAGGCGCCTCCACCGAGCCACCGGAAGAAGAAGCCCGAGGCGGTCACCGGCGGCTCGTTGGGAAGCCTCAGCGAGGGGTATGCCGCCAACCAGGCCGACGACGTCGGCAGTGCTTGTTAGCCGAGACACCGGCATCCCTAGGGTGTAGACGTGACATCCGGCCAGGAACCCCGCGTCATCGCGGTCGTGGTCACCTTCAACCGCCTGACCCTGCTGCAGCGCCTCGTGACGGCCCTGCGGGAGGTGCCCGAGCTGGCCGAGATCGTCGTCGTCGACAACGCGTCCACCGACGGCACGGGGGAGTGGCTCGCGGTGGCCGCCGTGGCAGCGAGCGACCCGGGGATGGTCGTCCGCACCCTGGACCGCAACCGCGGCGGCGCCGGCGGTTTCCACGAGGGTCTGCGGCTGGCCGTCGAGCGCGGTGCCGACCTGGTCTGGCTGATGGACGACGACGGCCTGCCCGATCCGGGGTGCCTGAAGACCCTGCTCGGCCACGCGGGCGACCACGACTTCTGGGGGCCTGTCGTGGTGGACGAGGACGACCAGGATCGCCTCGTCTTCCCGATCCGGCTGCCCGGCGGCGTCGCCGTCGTCCACCGGACGGAGGAGGTCCGTGCGGCTGCCCTGGACGGGGTGATCCCGGGTGTGGTCATCCCGTTCAACGGAGTCCTGGTCACCCGCGAGCTGGTGCAGCGGATCGGCCTGGTCCGTGAGGAGTACTTCATCTGGGGTGACGACCACGAGTACCGCCTCCGGGCCGAGCAGTCCGGCGCCCGGATCGCCACCGTGACCGACGCCCGGGTGCTGCACCCGGCGGTCGGCGACCTGGGCACACCGATGATGTTCGGCCGGACGACCTACAACCACACGCCGAGCGACCTCAAGCACTACTGCATGGCCCGCAACAACCTGGTCAACCTGCGGGAGTACCGCGGCTGGCCGCACGCGCTCGCTTTCGTCGCCAAGACGCTGTGGTTCTACACCTTCACGCGTCGCGACCCGGCCAGGCTGCGGCTCAGCCTCGAGGGCATGCGGGCGGGGCTGCGCGGAGACTTCACCGGACACGAGAGATTCCTGTGAAAACCCCATCCGAATGCTCACTTCGTTCCGCTTCGGACGGGGACCCCGAGTGAGCACTCCGATGACCGAGTCCGTGGCGGTGGTGATCGTGACCTTCAACCGGGCGGACCTGCTCACCCGCATGCTCGACGGGTTGGCCGCCCAGACCCGGTTGCCCGACGCCGTCTTCGTGGTCGACAACGCGAGCACCGACCACACCCGGGAGATCCTGAGCGCCCGGCGCGAGCACCCCGAGCTGCCGCTGCAGGTGACGCACTCCGCGGAGAACCTCGGCGGGGCCGGCGGCTTCCGGCTGGGCGTGCGCCTCGCCTACGCCGCGGGTCACGACCGGATCTGGCTGGTCGACGACGACGTGGTGCCCGCCCCCGATTGTCTCGAGGTCCTGCTGGCCGAGGACGAGCCCTGTCTGGCTGCGATCCGCGAGGATCTCGCCGGACGCCTGGTCGAGAAGGCAGCGCTCGAGTTCGACCTCAGCAACCCGCTCGCGATCCGCCCCAAGCGAACCTCGGTCGACGACAGCTACGTGGACCGCAAGGACCTGCCGGACCGGGTCGAGCTGGAGAACGTGTCGTTCGAGGGGTTCATGTTCCGCCGCGAGGTGGTGGACACCATCGGGCTGCCGGACGCGTCGTACTTCATCTTCTACGACGACGTCGACTTCGCCGTGCGGGCCCGACGCGCCGGCTACCGGATCTGGGGGCTCCGTGACGCCGTGCTGGTGCGCCAGCTGGACTTCAGCCAGCAGCACGCGCTGGACACCTGGAAGGGGTTCTACATGTTCCGGAACCTGTTCGTGGTCCACTTCCGCTACGGCGAGAACTCCCTCGTCCGACTCAAGCCGTGGCTGATCACCGCTGCGGTCGTCGTCCTCTGCCCCCTGCGCGGCGGTCGCGCCGAGGCCCGCAACGTGATCCGCGCCATTCGCGCGGCGCGGGGAATGCGGGCCGTGCCGCCCACGACCGTAGACTGACCCACTGCGTCAACCCCACGAGGAGAATCACCCCTTGACGAGTCCACACCTAGTCATCGTCGGCTCCGGCTTCTTCGGCCTCACCATCGCCGAACGCTGCGCCACCGAGCTCGGCCTCCGGGTGCTGGTCCTCGAGCGCCGCCACCACATCGGCGGAAATGCCTACAGCGAGAGGGAGCCGACCTCCGGCATCGAGGTGCACAAGTACGGCGCGCACCTCTTCCACACCTCCAACGAGAAGGTCTGGGAGTACGTCAACCGCTTCACCTCGTTCACCGACTACAAGCACCGGGTCTTCGGCAAGTACCAGGGCCAGGTCTACTCGCTGCCGATGAACCTCGGCCTGATCAACCAGTTCTTCGGCAAGTCCCACACGCCCGACGAGGCGCGGTCGCTGATCGCCGAGCAGGCGAGCGAGATCCGCACCGAGGACGCCACCAACCTGGAGGAGAAGGCGATCTCCCTGATCGGTCGCCCACTCTACGAGGCCTTCATCCGTGGCTACACCGCCAAGCAGTGGCAGACCGACCCGACCAAGCTCAGTGCCGACATCATCACGCGGCTGCCCGTCCGCTACACCTTCGAGAACCGGTGGTTCAGCGACACCTACGAGGGGCTGCCGGTCGACGGCTACACCGCCTGGTTGACCCGGATGGCCGACCATCCCAACATCGAGGTTCGCCTCGAGACCGACTTCTTCGACGTGGCCGACGAGTTCAAGGGGCAGGTCCCGATCGTCTACACCGGGCCGGTCGACGAGTACTTCGGGCACTCCGAGGGCCGGTTGTCGTGGCGCACGGTCGACCTCGAGGAGTCCGTCGAGGACGTCGACGACTTCCAGGGGACCGGTGTCGTCAACTACAACGACCAGGAAGTCCCGTTCACCCGGATCATCGAGTTCAAGCACTTCCACCCCGAGCGGGTGAAGACCCATCTTCCCGGCAAGACCGTGATCGTCCACGAGTACTCTCGGTTCGCCGAGGACGACGACGAGCCCTACTACCCGATCAACACCGCCGAGGACCGCGAGAAGCTCCTGAAGTACCGCGAGCGAGCCAAGAAGGAGCCGATGGTCCTCTTCGGAGGACGGCTCGGCACCTACAAGTACCTCGACATGCACATGGCGATCGGCTCTGCGCTGACGATGTACGAGAACAAGCTGAAGCCCCACTTCGCCGACGGTGTGACCCTGACCAGCGGAGGAGTCGACGAATGAACACCCCATCCCCATGCTCACTTCGTTCCGCTAGGAACGGGGACCCCGAATGAGCGTCACCCATACCCGGACCCAGGCCGACCCGGAGAGCACGAGCACCCCCGGCACCGAGCGGCGGCTCCTGCAGCGCCAGATCCTGCCCAAGGACCGTGACACCGACGTGATCCGGCTCTACGTCGACCCGGACCCCGCCGTCCTGGACGCCGACAAGTACGAGGTGGGCCACAACCGTCAGGCCCGGGAGCTGAACGCCGTCGCCATGCGACAGGCGGTCGGCACCGGCAGCCAGGTGCACCCTGACCGGATCGAGTCCCGCACCGCCTACCGCTTGAAGAAGGGCGACAAGCTTTCCTTCGGCACCTACTTCAACGCCTTCCCGGCGTCCTACTGGCGGCGCTGGACCATCGTCGACGAGGTCCGGCTGACCGTCCGGCTGCGGGGGACCGGTGCCACCGTCACGGTCTACCGCTCGATGGCCAACGGCCGGTCGCAGCGGGTCGACAGCGCCACCAACGAGGGGTCCAAGGGGGAGTACTCCTTCGACCTGACGCTCAAGCCGTTCGCCGACGGCGGCTGGTACTGGTACGACGTCGTCGCCGCGGACGAGGACTGCGTGGTCGAGTCCGCGGAGTGGAGCGCCGAGGTGCCGGCCGACCGTGTCCAGCACGGCACGGTCACCGTCGGCATCACCACCATGAACCGCCCGGACTTCTGCGCCAAGCTGCTCAACCAGCTCGGGGAGTCCACGGCCCTCGAGGCCTACCTCGACGAGGTCGTCGTCATGGAGCAGGGCAAGGACAAGGTCGTCGACTCCCAGTTCTTCCCGGACGCGGAGAAGTCCCTCGGCGACAGGCTGAGGATCATCGAGCAGGGCAACATCGGCGGCTCCGGTGGCTTCGCCCGGGCGCAGTACGAAGGCCTCAAGTCCGGCCGCTCGCGCTACGTGATGATGCTCGACGACGACGTCGAGTGCGAGACCGAGGGCATCGTCCGGGCGATCACCTTCGGCGACCTGTGCCGCAAGTCCACGATCGTCGGCGGCCACATGTTCAGCCTGTTCCACAAGACCCAGCTCCACAGCTACGGCGAGCGGGTCGCTCCCTACAACTTCTGGTGGGGTCCGGCCCGGGGCGTGTTCCCGGCGTGGGACCTCGGCGCCCGCAACATCCGTTCCACCCGCTGGCTGCACGCCCGCGTCGACGTCGACTTCAACGGCTGGTTCATGTGCCTGATCCCGCGCGACGTGATCGCTGACATCGGGCTCTCCCTGCCTCTGTTCATCAAGTGGGACGACTCCGAGTACGGCCTTCGCGCCAAGGAGGCGGGCTATCCGACCGTCAGCTTTCCGGGTGCCGCGGTCTGGCACGTCCCCTGGACCGACAAGAACGATGCCCTGGACTGGCAGTCCTACTTCCACCACCGCAACCGGTTCATCGCCGCGCTGCTGCACTCTCAGTACCCGCGCGGGGGCCGGCTGGTCCGCGAGAGCCTCAACCACCAGATCAAGCACCTCGTCTCGATGCAGTACTCGACCGTCGAGCTGCGCCACAAGGCGCTCGAGGACGTCCTCGCCGGCCCGCACGGCCTCCATGCGTTGCTGCCGGGCACGCTGCCCGAGCTCAAGAAGCTGGTGAAGGGGTTCGACGACGCAACCCTGGTGGGCAACACCGCCGATCTCCCCGAGGTGAAGCGGCACAAGCTGCCGCGCAAGGGCAAGGAGGCGGACCCGGTGCTCTCCGGCCGCCAGGCGACGGTGCAGGCGCTGCTCCAGCCGCTACGCCAGCTGCGCAAGCCGCGCGACCTTGCGCAGGTCCACCCGGAGGCCGAGATCATGGCCCAGGATTCCAGGTGGCACAAGATCGCCCGCTACGACTCGGCGATCGTCACCATGCCCGACGGCACTGCGGCGGCCTTCTACCGGCGCGACCGGGCGAAGTTCGCCGACCTGCTCAAGCGCACCCTGGCCATCCATCGCCGACTGGCGACCGAATGGGACGACCTGGCGGAGCAGTACCGCGCGGCGCTCCCCGAGATCACCTCCCCGGCGGCGTGGGAGAAGACCTTCGCCCCCTGGCTGGACGGCGATGATGGCCGCTAGCACCACGATCGAGGGCGCCACGCCCGAGCTGCCGCCGCTGGTTCAGGCCAGCCACAACAACGGGTTGCTCGAGGTCTTCAGACGGCGCTATCTGCTGCGGCTGCTGGTCCGCAGCACCGTTCAGGCGCGCTACCAGGGGACGCTCCTGGGATGGCTCTGGAGCTACGTGCAGCCGGCCGTGCGGTTCTGCATGTACTACTTCGTGTTCCAGGTCCTGATCGGGCGGGGCGGGCCGGATGCCTACCCGTTCGCGATCCACCTGGTCTGCGGGATGGTCATCGTCCACTTCTTCACCGAGACGTTCAACGGCGGCACGCGCTCGCTGGTGAGCAACCGCGGCCTGATCGTCAAGCTGCCCATGCCGCGTGAGCTGTTCCCGGTGGCCAACATGCTGGTGTGCGCGTGGCAGACGGCGCCGATGCTCGTGATCACGATCTTCGTCAGCGTGCTGCTCGGCTGGACGCCCGATCCCGTGGGCTTGCTGGCGGCGCTGCTCGCCATCCTGCTGGTCGGTGTGCTCGGCCTGGCGCTGGCCCTGATGTTCAGCGTCGCCAACGTCTTCTTCCGCGACTTCAGCAAGGTCACCCAGACCCTGACCCAGTTCACCACGTTCAGCGTCCCGATGATCTACCCGTACTCCATGGTCGCGGACCGGTTCCACAAGGTGCCCTGGGTCGCTGACGTCTACATGCTCAACCCGATCGCCGAGGCCGTGCTGCTGATGCAGCGCTGCTTCTGGCTGCCGCTCACGCACGACCCCGAGGTCTCCCGGGTCGAGGGCTTCCCGCCGGATCTCTGGAGCCGCGGTCTGATCATGCTGGGGCTGTCCCTGGTGGCGCTCGGGCTCGCGCAGGTCTGGTTCAGCAAGCTCGAACGCCGGGTGCCGGAGCGCCTCTGATGACGAACTTCATCGAGGTGGAGAACGCCACCAAGTCCTTCACGATGCAGTACCACCGCTCCCTCAAGCAGATCGCGCTGGCGCGGATGCGTGGCATGAAGACCCACGATCGCTTCAACGCGGTCGACGGCGTGTCCTGCACCGTGCAGCAGGGCGAGTCGGTCGGACTCATGGGCCTCAACGGGTCCGGGAAGTCCACCCTCCTCAAGCTGATCAGCGGGGTCATGCAACCCGACAGCGGCCGGGTCATGACCCGGGGCCGGGTCGCGGGCCTGATCGCGACCGGCGCCGGGTTCCAGTCCCAGGTCAGCGGCCGCGACAACCTCTGGCTCAACGCCGCCATCCTCGGCATGAGCGAGGCCGAGACCCGGCGGAAGCTGGACGCGATCATCGACTTCGCCGACCTCGGGAAGTTCATCGACACCCCGGTTGCCTACTACAGCTCCGGAATGAAGGCCCGACTCGGCTTCGCCGTGGCCATCAATGTCGACGCCGACATCTTCATCGCCGATGAGGCCCTGGCGGTGGGAGACCGGCCGTTCAAGAAGAAGTGCAAGCTCAAGATGCGTGAGATCCGGGAGAACGGCACGACCATCTTCTTCGTCAGCCACTCTCCTGGCGCGGTGAAGGAGCTCTGCGACCGGGTGCTGGTCCTCGAGAAGGGGAAGCTGGGCTTCGACGGCGGCGTCGAGGAGGGCATCAAGTACCTCCACTACGACGAGGGTGACGACGGCGACGACGACGAGGGTCTGGCTCAGGACGACGACTGACCGACCTTCCCGGTTCGGACAACTTTCCGAGCTTCATCGGAGTGTCGGGTGGAAATTACAGTTCTGTAGTTACTCAGAACCGCTATCGCGCACCCTGTGACTGATGTGAAACTTGCGGCTCCTGTGGTTCCTTCCCCGCACTGGAGTACCCGAAGATGCGTCCGAGCCAGGCTCGTTTTGTCACCGCCTGCCAGCAGCTGCTGGCCCTGGGCGTGGTGCTGGCCGTGCTCACCCCGGCAGCGGGCATCATCAGCATCGACGTGGTCGGTGACGTCCCCGGCGTCGCACCCAGCGATCCCGCGGGCGGTGCCACCTTCGCGGCGTACACGCGTGAGGCCGCCCGACCCTCGAAGCTGCCCGCGGAGCCGGTGGACGCGAAGCTGAAGGAGTACCCCCTCACCCCTGCGCCCGGCGCCAGCGCCGCACGCGGGCTCGCAGCCCGGACCACCGCGAAGCGCCCCGGCGCAACCGAGGTGACCAGCAGCCCCGAGCCGGTCGTCGGCTACGGCGCCGTCGGCGTCACCTGGGCCCGGGGTCAGCAGCCCGCCGAAGGAACGCTCGGCTTCAAGGTGCGCACCCGCACCGATGCGGACTGGTCGGAGTGGATGACCCTTCCCTACGACCCTGAGCACGGGCCCGACCCCGGCAGCACGGAGGCGCGGCACGCACGACCGGGCACCGACGTGCTGCTGGTCGGCAAGGTCGACCAGGTACAAGTGCGGTCACAGAGCACCCGGGGCGCACCGCCGGACGACATGACGATGGCCGTGGTCGCACCCGGACACGCCGCCGCCACCACCACCGAGCGTGCGGCCATCGAGACCGCGGACCTGGACGGAGGCGCCACCGAAGAGCCCGCGCCGAGCGCCCCGAGCGGAGCGAGCGACGGGCTCGACCTGCAGGCCACCACGTTCACTCCCAAGCCGGTGATCTACTCCCGCAAGCAGTGGGGAGCCGACGAGAGCATGCGGGACAAGAGCTCGCTGCACTACTTCGAGGTCCACGCCGGGTTCGTCCACCACACGGTGAACGCCAACGACTACACGCGGGCCGAGGTGCCCGGGATCCTGCGCAGCATCTACGCGTACCATACGCGATCGCTCGGCTGGAGCGACGTCGGCTACAACTACCTCGTCGACAAGTTCGGCCGGATCTGGGAGGGCCGCGCCGGTGGGGTCGACCGGCCCGTGGTCGGCGCCCACACCCTCGGCTACAACGACTGGTCCTTCGCGATGTCGGCGATCGGCAACTACGAGACCGCCCAGCCGAGCGACGTGATGCTCCAGGCCTACGGCAGCCTCTTCGCCTGGAAGCTCTCGCTGCACGGCGTCGACGCGTCCTCACCCGACCAGTGGGTCGGCACCCGCAGCTTCCGGGCGATCAACGGCCACCGCGACGCGGGACAGACCGCGTGCCCCGGCCGCTTCCTCTACGCGAAGCTGCCCTTGATCCGGCAGTACGCCGCGAGGGCCCAGCGCAGCTGGTCGGGCCGCGAGCTGAAGTCGAACCTCGCCGGCACCCCCCACCCGGACCTGGTCGTACGGCGGGAGAGTGACGGCCAGGGCTTCATCATCCCGACCGGTGGCCTCCTGAGTCTCCAGCGTCCGGTCACCCAGACCGGGCTCCTGACCGGCGCCGACACGGCGGTCGGTTCACCCGACCTGACCGGCGACGGGCTCGGTGACCTCGTCGTCCGCGCGACCAACGGCAACGCCACCGTCCGGCCGGGCTCGCCGACCGGCTTCGGCGCCCCGATCAAGCCCACCTCGGTGTTCGCCGGGCGTGACCTGCTCACCTCCGTGGGCGATCTCGACGAGGACGGCCACAACGACCTCGTGGCCCGAAACGCGTCCACCGGCGTCCTGAACGCCTACCTCGGTGACGGCACCGGTGGATTTGCCAGGAGTGCCCTGCCGGGCGACTGGACGGGCTACGACAAGCTGGTCGCGACCGGGGACCTCGACGGCGATCGCCACGTCGACCTGCTGGCGCGCGACGCCGCCGGCAAGCTCTGGCTCCGCCCGGGCACCGGAACCGGAGGGTTCGGCACCCCGGTCCAGCTCGCGGGGAGCTGGGGCGGCTACGACACCATCAGCGGCTTCGGCGACTTCACCCGCGACGGGAAGCCCGACCTCGTGGTCCGACCCGTGGGCGGCAAGGGCTACATCCTTCCCTCGCACGGTGACGGGACGTTCGGTCGCATGATCGGCCCGTTCGGCCGGCTGAGCCGCGGCACCGCGATCAGCGGTGCGGGCAACGCGATCGGTGACCCGGCCCCTGACCTGGTCGCCCGGCGCGGCGACGACCTGATCACCATCGCGCACCACGGCACCTTCAACCTGGGCCGGCCGATCCCGACCGGCGTCAACCTCGCCGGTGCGAACGCGATCCTCAACGTCGGAGACTGGGACCGCGACGGCGCGGGCGACATCGTCTACCGGCGCAGCGCCGACGGTGCGCTGGTCCTCCGGCGCGGCAACGGCCGGGGCGGTTTCGCCGTTGGCCTCAAGATCGCCGACGGGTTCGGCCCGGTCCGCCTGCTGGCGGCGGTGGGCGACATGACCGGCGACGGCTATCCGGACCTCATGGGGCAACCCCGGGGCGGCAGCCTTCGGCTGTACCCCGGCAACGGTCTGGCTGGACTCAAGGCCAGCTACGTGGCGCACAGCCCGATCACGGCCGTGAAGCAGGTCGGGATCGGTCGGTGGGACGCGGACGGAGCACCGGACACCCTGTTCCGCCGGAAAAACCGTCTGCACGTGTACTTCGGCAACGGTCCCGGCGGGCTCATGGGCTCCACGGCGGTGGGGCCCGACCTGTCGCCGTACAGCTCGGTAGCGGGGATCCCCGACGAGCGCCTCGGCGGCGGACGCGGAGACGTGATCGCTCGGGTCCGCGGGACCGGCGACGTCTACCTGCTGGAGGCCACGTCGAAAGGGTTCCTGCCCCGGCGGTACCTCGGTGACGGACTGGCCGGATTCGACCTCGTCGGATGAACCTCAGCCCGGCGGGAAGCGGGTGGTGGCTCGCTCGGCGGCGTACGTCGCGTCGAGCCGGGCCGGATCCGCGTGAGCGACGAGGACCAGCGAGCCGCCGCGGACGAGCGGCTCGGTGAAGGAGGAGAGCCCGGACGGGGAAGCCGGGTTCTCCTCGGTGAGGACGCGGCCGCCGTCGGCGACGACATCGCCGGCGGCGGCCGCGTCCCACAGCTGCGCGTGGGTGGTGTCCCCGACGGCGAGGTCCTCCGGGGCCGGCGGGTCGAACGCGACCCAGGCGTCGGGCTGCGACCACACCTCCACGCCGTAGTCGTGCACGCCGGGCGGCAGGGGATCTGCGAAGGGGGTGCCGAGAGGTTGCAGCGCGCTGGCGAGCACCACCGCCTCGCGCGGTACCGATCGCCGAGCCCACCGGGCAACCCCCGCGGGGCCGCAGACGTAGGCATCCGCGCTGTCACCGCCGGTCACCGCCAGCCCGACGGTCCAGGCGGCGCCCAGGAAGACCGGGCCGAGCCAGTGGATCGGGAGGTCGACCCGGACCACCTGGCCGCGCTCGAGCCCGAGCTCGTCGGCGAGCAGGCCGGCGGTCTTGGCCACCCAGTTCGCGTACGTCGTCACCGACAGCTCGGTGCGCTCCCCGCTGGCGTGGTCGTAGAACGTGATGAGCGGCCGGCCGGCGTCTCCGCGCAGCAACCCCTCCATCACCGCGGCAAAGGTGGTCATCGACGAACACCCTAGGGTGGCTCCCATGCCGGCGACCACGAGCCCGATCGACGGCCTCTGGGCGGTGATCCCCGCAGGAGGTGCCGGTACCCGGCTGTGGCCGCTGTCGCGCGCGTCCTCGCCCAAGTTCCTCCACGACCTCACCGGGAGCGGTCGCTCGCTCCTGCAGGAGACCGTGGACCGGCTGGCGCCTCTGGTCGAGAACCGGTTCCTGGTGGTGACCGGTGCGGGCCACCGCGACGCCGTCGTCGGCCAGCTCGACGCGCTCGACCCCGCGGCAGTGCTGGGCGAGCCGTCACCGCGCGACTCCATGGCCGCCATCGGGCTGGCCGCCGCGCTGCTCGAGCGCCGGGAACCCGATGCCGTGCTGGGCTCCTTCGCGGCTGACCACGTGGTCACCGACGCCGACGCCTTCGCCGGGGCGGTCCGGCTCGCGGCGGAGGTGGCGCGCGACGGCTGGCTGGTGACCGTGGGTATCGAGCCGACCCACCCGTCCACCGCGTTCGGCTACATCCGGGTCGGCGACCCGCTGGCGGAGCATCCCGGTGCGCACGCGGTCAGGGGCTTCGTGGAGAAGCCGTCGGTCGACGTCGCCGAGCAGTACCTCGCGTCGGGGACGTACCGCTGGAACGCCGGCATGTTTGTGGTCCGGCCAGGCATCCTGCTCGACCTCCTCGCGCAGTGGCACCCCGGCTTCGCCGACCGGCTGCGCCAGATCGCCGCCGACACCTCCCGGCTCGAGAGCGTGTGGCCCATGCTGCCCCGGATCGCGCTGGATCATGCCGTGGCCGAGCCGGCGGCGGACGCCGGCCGTGTCGCCGTCGTGCCGGCGGCGATCGGCTGGGACGACATCGGTGACTTCGACTCCCTGTCCCACCTGCTCGAGGCCGACCTGGGGCACCTGACCGTGCTGGGAGACGGGGCGTGCGTCCGCGGGGTCGACAGCTCGGGGCTGGTGGTGGCCGGCAGCGGGCGAGTCATCTCGGTCGTGGGACTCGACGACATCGTGGTCGTGGACACGCCTGATGCCCTGCTGGTGACCAGCCGGGCCCGCGCGCAGGACGTCAAGCAGGTCGTCAGCCGGCTACGGGCCGACGGCCGTGCGGACCTGACCTGAGCCCCACCCCGGTTCAGGCTGCGCCGGGCTCCGGGGAGTCGGTGTAGGGGTACTTGAGCATGAAGTCCTCGAGGGCGGCGCCGCTCACGTCGGAGCAGTACTGCCACACCCCGACCTGCGAGTCCGTGCTGCCCTGGGTGGCGTCCTCGCCGCCGGCCGACCAGTGGCTGAAGGCGATGTGCTGTCCATCGGGGAACTTCTTGCCGTTCTCGTCCTCCGACGTCCACGGCGCCACGATGAACTTGTTGCGGAAGTTGCTGTCGTCGGTGAACTTGTCGGCGATCGCGCCGAGCTGGTTCATCGCCTCGTCGTCGCTGGCGATGGTCTGGTCGTACCAGAGGATCGTGTAGCCGTGCTCCAGGTTGTGGACGAGCGACTCCAGCTCCGGGCGATCGTCCTCGGCGTAGAGATGGCGCGAGATGGGTGCTGGCGCGACACCGGTCTCGTTCCAGTGCGGGCCGAACGCCGGGGGTGCGTCCTTGTAGGGCACCGGCGTACCGGTCGGGACGTGCTCGGAGCTCCCGTTGGCCGGCTTCGTCTCGACCTTCTGGCACACCGACGCGGGGGCGCCGACGTCGGAGAGGGCCAGGTCGTTGAACTGCCGCTGGTCCCACCAGTCCATGATCGGCTTGTAGGCCGCCGCGCCCACGATCAGAAGCGCGATCACCACGCAGACACCGACGATCGCGAAGCCGCGACGACGGTCGGCGCCCTTCTGCTTGCTGCGGATCTGGTCGATCTTCGCCTGGCGGTCGGACTTGGCGGTCTTGGTGGTCTTGGCCACGAGTGCGGTTCCTCGATGTGGTCGTGAGACGGGGGATGTCGAGCGGAGCTGTCGAGGGCTGAGTCTACGGAGTCGCCGGTCGGAACCGGAGATCGTCCGCGGCCGGTGAGTCGACCGGGCGCCAGCCGAACGCGAACGCGAGTGCGCCGATCGTCCGGCCGTCGCCGCCCGACACGATGACCACGTCGTCCTCGACCGCCGCCGAGGCCTCGGGAGCCGCGGTGTGGATTGCCGCGGCGAGCTCGGCGGGGTCCGCCGGCGCACCGAAGGCGGCCCGATCCTTCTCCTCGCCGCGCAGTGCCCGGATGACGGCCTCGCGGGCGCCGTACCCGAAGAGGTCGGCGCCGTCGGGGCGAACCAGGCCGGCGGCGCCCGTCCCGTGCTCGCCCGACGGCAGCACCAGGTCGGCGCGGCCGCGGACGACGGCGAACGGACGGGCGGCGAGCTTGCCTTGGGCCAGCTCCGCTGCCCCGGCCCGCTCGTCGCCGACGGCCGGCGCGGTCACCGCCAGCTCGTTGCCGTGGGCATCCACCGCACCGGCGAGATCCACGAGCACCCTCAGCCCGGCGGCCCCGACGGCGATGTCGGTCTGGCCCTCGCGCCACGCGCGGCCCGCGGTGTCGGTCACCAGGACGGCGACGTTGCGACCGGTCCGTGCGAGCAGGGACTCGCGGATCGCCCGCGCCGACGCGTCGGGGTCCTCCGGCAGCAGCACCACCGTGCCCGGAGCGACGTTCGAGGCGTCGATGCCGGCGGCGGCCAGGGTCAACCCGTGCCGGGTCCGGACGATCGTCGTCGGTCCGCGGCGGGCCACCACGCGATGGGTCTCCCCGGGCCGTGCCTCCTCACGAGTGCCCGGCCGGATCCGGTCCTCCGCCTTGCTCACGACCTTGCTGGTGACGGTCAGGATGTCGCCGTCGGCCAGCTCCACGAGCCCGGCGACGACTCCTGCGAGGTCGTCGCCCGGCTCGATCTCCGGCGCTCCGTCGGGGGCCCAGACGGTGATCACGGCCGGTCCCCGAGGACCAGGTCGACCGCGGCCGCGGCCATCGCCGCGGTTGCGTCGTGATCGGTCATCATCAGGGGTACGGCACGGCACGCGATTCCGCCCTTCTCGATCCGGGCGACATCCTCGGCGTCGACCTCGTCGACCAGCCAGCCGTCGAGGATGCCCCCGGCTGTGCGGGCACCGTAGTGGAGGCCGACGCCCGCGGCGCTGACCTCGACCCCGATCGAGGTGAGGAGCTGCTCGGCCATCCCGCGGACGTGGGTCCCGCCGACGATGGGGGAGAGGCCGACGACCGGAGCGCGCGTAGCGGTGATCGCCTCGCGGACCCGGGGCACCCCGAGGATGGTGCCGACGGACACGACAGGGTTGGACGGCGGCAGGATCACCAGGTCGGCATCGGTGATCGCGTCGATCACCCCGGGTCCCGGGCTCGAGGCGTCCTGGCCGACGAACACCAGGGTCTCGGCCGGCACCTCCGCCCGCAGCCGCACCCAGTACTCCTGGAAGTGGACCACCCTCCGCCCGCTCGGCGCGTCGGCGTCGGCGATCGCGACGTGGGTCTCCACGCGGTCGTCGGTCATCGGGAGCAGCCGGACGCTCTCCCCGAGCACGGGTGTGATCCAGCGGCGACAGAGTGCCTCGGTGACCTCCGAGAGGGGGAAGCCGGCGTCCAGCATCTGGGTGCGGACCAGGTGGGTCGCGATGTCGCGGTCACCGAGCCCGAACCAGGTGGGCTCGACGCCGTACGCCGCGAGCTCGGCCGACGCGCTCCAGGTCTCGTCTCGCCGACCCCACCCGCGCTCGGGGTCGATCCCGTCCCCGAGCGTGTACATCACGGTGTCGAGATCGGGGCACACCTTGAGCCCGTGGATCCACAGGTCGTCGGCGGTGTTCGCAATCACGGTGACGGTCGCGTCCGGCTCCACCCCCGGCAGGGTGCCGGTGCGGATCCCGTGGCACAGTCCCTGCAGGAACCGGGCTCCCCCCATGCCGCCGGAGAGCACAGTGATGGCGCGCATGCGATCAGCCTGCCGTACATCGAAGATGGCCCGGACGGGTGGTTGTGCCCCATACCAGACTCACGCTTGACTTCTCGCGCACGACAGGCATGTAATTCCCACAGTGTTGTTCGCGGCCGGTCCGAAGCTTCTCCGGTAGGGGCGGTGGCGAGTGGGACACAAAACGGGGTACCCGGGACGGCAGGTCCCGGGTGCAGGGTCGAAAGGGCGAGTGCCGTGAGGGAACTACTTCTCCTCGACGTGGAAGAAGCCGACGAAGCGGGATGGCAGGAGCGTGCGTTGTGCGCCCAGACCGATCCCGAGGCGTTCTTCCCCGAAAAGGGCGGATCGACGCGGGAGGCCAAGAAGGTCTGCCTGACGTGCGAGGTGCGCGATGAGTGCCTCGAGTACGCGTTGATGAACGACGAGCGCTTCGGGATCTGGGGCGGGCTGTCGGAGCGCGAGCGGCGCAAGCTCAAGAAGCGCGCGGTGTAGCGGAGCCGCGCCAGCGGGTCCGCTGTTGGTGGTCGAGCGAACCGGTGTGTCGAGACCAGGCCCTAGTCGGCTGCGTCACACCTCCCGCCTGACGAATCACGGTCGGTCCGGGGTGGCCGTTAGGGTCGACCACCGTGAATTCTTCGGTCGCCGCCCTCCTCGTCAGCCATGACGGCGCCCGCTGGCTTCCGGCCGTCATCGAGGGGCTGGCCGAGCAGCGGGTGCCGGTGGATGCCGTGGTGGCGGTCGACACGACCAGCCGCGACGAGAGCACCGAGCTGCTGCGGTCGGCGTTCGGCACCGTCGTGGAGGCCCACGGGTCGACCTCCTTCCCGGATGCGGTGACGCTCGGTCTCGAGCACGTCGGCGACTGCGAGTGGGTGTGGCTGCTGCACGACGACTCCCGGCCGGCACCGGGGGCACTCGAGGCGCTGCTGGCGGAGGCGCAGGCGCAACCGGACGTCGACATCCTCGGTCCCAAGCTGCGGGAGTGGCCGTCGCTACGCCGCCTCCTGGAGCTCGGCGTCACCATCAGCGGCACCGGCCGTCGCGAAACCGGGCTCGAGCGAGGCGAGTTCGACCAGGGCCAGCACGACGAGGTCCGCACCGTCCTCGCCGTCAACACCGCCGGCATGCTGGTACGCCGCTCGGTCCTCGTGGCCCTGGGCGGGTTCGACCCGCAACTACCCATCTTCGGCAACGACATCGACTTCGGCTGGCGGGCCGCCGCCGCCGGCCACCGCACGATCGTGGTCCCCGAGGCCGTGGTCTTCCACGCCGAGGCAGCCCACCGCGGGGTGCGCCGGACCCCGATCACCGGTCGGCACACCCACTACCAGGAACGACGGGCGGCGCTCTACACGCTGCTGGTCAACGCACCGGCCAAGTGGCTGCCTTTCCAGGTCGTCCGGCTCGCGCTCGGCACGGTGATCCGGATGGTCGGTTTCCTGCTGGTTCGGCAGGTCGGACAGTCGCTCGACGAGCTCGCGGCGATGGTCTCGCTCTACTCCAGCCCGCGGGAGCTGCTCGGCGCGCGACGCAGTCGCGCCCGTCGGCGGTCCGCTGAGCCGCGCGACGTCGGGCACCTGCTCGCGCCGCGGTGGCTGCCCTACCGGCACGGGCTGGACTTCGTCGGGGACCTGGCCTCGGCGGCCACGCTGCAGGCCTCCGACGTCGCCGAGCGCCGCCGCGCGGCCAAGCTCGCCGCGTCCGGCGCGCCGGTCCGCCGGGCGACGAGGCCGGAGGACGACGAGGACGACCTGTCCGAGGACAGCGGTTTCCTGGTGCGGTTCCTGACCAACCCCATCGCGGTCCTGGTCACCCTGTTCGTCATCCTCGCGCTGTTCGGTGCTCGCGATGCCTTCGGCACCGTGTCCGGAGGCGCGTTGTCGCCTCCACCCGACGACGCAGGGGACTGGTGGCGGCTGCATCTCGACTCGTGGCACGCCATCGGCCAGGGCACGCCCGTACCGGCGCCGGCGTACGTCCTTCCGCTCGCGGTCATGGCCTTCCTGCTCGGAGGGAGTCCCACTGCCGCCATCAGCGCCCTGCTGGTCCTGGCGGTGCCGATCTCGTTGTGGGGTGCGTGGCGGCTGCTGCGGGTGGTCGGACACCTGGTCGACGCCGCGGGCTTCTCCACCTGGCTGGTCGCCTGGGGAGCCGTGACCTACGCCCTGGTCCCGGTGGTCAGCGGCGCCTGGGGCGAGGGACGCTTCGGCGTCGTGGCCGCAGCCGCGCTGTTGCCGTGGCTGGCCCACGCCGCTCTCGGGTTCGCCGACCCGGACCCCGACCGTCGGTGGCGCGCCGCCTGGCGCTCGGCTCTTCTCATCGCGCTCGGAGCCGCGTTCGCCCCGATGGTGTTCTGGGTCGGGGTCGTGCTGGCGCTGGTGGTGGTCGGGGTCGGTTTCCTGATCAGCCCCCAGGGGATGCGCGGCCGGTCCGTGTGGGGCCCGCCCGCCGCCGCGATGGCGGCGGTGCTGATCTTGCTGGCCCCGTGGTGGTTGCCCTCCCTGCTCCACGGCGCGAGCGCCGGGTTCCTGTTCGACGCCGGTCGGCTTCCGATGCCCGCGGTCGGCTTCCAGGAGCTGCTTCTGGGTCGTCTCGGCGAGAGCGGCGCTCCGTGGTGGCTCGGGCTGGTGCTCCCGGTGCTGGCGGCCGCGGCGCTGGTCCCGCGGGCAACCCGCATCCCGGTCCTGGTCTGCTGGATGGTGGCCCTCGGCACCGCCGTAGTGGCCGCGATCCTCGGTCTCTTCGTGCTCGACTTCCCGACCATCTCCACGGGGCCGGGCCTCGGCTTCCTGGTCGTCCTGCTCCAGGCCTTCTTCCTGGTGGCCTCCGTCATCGGGGTCCACGGGTTCGCGCGCGCCATTCCGCCCGCCGCCCGCTGGCGGCGACCAGTGGCGGCGACGGCCGGCCTGCTCCTCTCGCTGGTGCCGGCGCTCGGGCTCGCCTGGTTCGCCGTCGGGGGCCACGGGCAGCTGGGCAACGACACCGACACGGGCATTCCTGCCTACATGGTCCAGAACGCCATGCGTGGGCCCGAGCACGGGATCCTCGTCATTCGCGGCGACGTGTCCGACGGGCTCGACTACTCCGTGCTCCGGGACGACGGGACGACCACGGGTGAGGACGAGATCGCGGCTCTCGCCGAAGAGGATCAGTCCCTGACCGGCGACGTTCGCTCGCTGGTCGCCGGGCCGTCGCCCGGCGCCGCCGGCGCCCTGGCCGACCACGGGGTGGAGTACGTCGTGCTCCCCGCCCCGGCCGACGGCAACGTCGCCTCCGCCCTCGACGCCACGGCCGGGCTGACCCAGGCAAGTGCGGAGGACCGGTCCACCCGGGCCTGGCAGGTCGAACGGGCCGTCGACCCGGACGCCGTCGACGGGCCGGACTCCATCCTGCGGGACGGACTGCTCGTGGTGCAGGTCCTCGCCGTCTTCGTGATCGCTGTCCTCGCCGCGCCGACCACAGGGAGGGAGAGAAGGTGACCACCCCCCAGCCCGGACGCCGCACCGCCACCGGAGGCCGTGGCGGCGTGACTTCGACGGCGGTCCTCGCCGTGCTGCTCCCGGCCCTGACGGTCGGGACGCTTCTCCTCGTCCGGCCCCACACCCCGGTCGACGAGTCGCGTCCGCCCGAGCCCACCACGTTGAAGTCCGCGGCCGTCGCCTGCCCGTCGGCGCCCCAGGGCGGAGGAACGGCCTACGTGGCCAGCGGTGAGCCGGGCGTGCGCGGTGAGGTGAGCGTGACCGCCGAGGGCCAGTCGTCGTCGGTGCCGGTGAGGTCCGGCCGGGTCAGTCGCCTTCCCGGGGCTGGTCCGGTGGTCGCCGAGGGTGAGGGCGACGTGGCTTCCGGGCTGATCGGCGCCCGCTTCGGTGATCGCGGCCTCACTGCCGTCGACTGCCCCCCACCGGCTCCGGAGACCTGGTTCACCGGCGTCGGCGCGGGCTCCCGGCACAACTCGGTGCTCGAGCTGACCAACCCCGACGCCGGCCCCGCGGTCGCGGACGTCACGGTGCTCGCCCGCGCCGGGGAGATCTCCGCCGACGAGCTTCGCGGCGTGACGGTTCCCGGCAATGACAGCGTCCGGCTCGACCTGTCGAGGGCCGTACCCCGCCGTACCGAGCTCGCCCTGCGCGTCGTGGTGTCGCGGGGCCGGCTGGCGCCGACCCTTCTCGACGAGATCCCGAAGCTGGGCGCTCAGCCGCTCACCGAGGACTGGCTGCCACCACAGCCGGAGGCCGCGGAGAGAAATGTCCTGTTGGGGCTGCCCGCCGGGGCGGGCACCCACAGCCTGGCGGTGAGCAACCCGGGGGACAGCGAGGTACGCGCCAGCGTGAAGATCCTGACCGCCGACGCCGCCTTCGCCCCTGAGGGCCTCGACGACATCCGGGTGCCGCCCGGCACGGTCCAGACCCTGGAACTGTCCGGCCAGGTCCGCAGCGCCATCAAGGACGGCGCGCTCGGCGTCGAGGTCACCTCGACGGGCCCGGTGACCACTGGGATCAGGTCCTACGTCGAAGGAGACCTGTCGCTCGCGGCTCCGGTCGTGCGCGGTGCCAAGCCGATGTCGCTGGTTGTCCCCTCAGGGGAGTCTTCGGTGTTGCTGGCTGATGCCGCCGGAGTCGGAGTCGTCACCGTCAGGTCCTGGAACGATGCCGGCAAGGAGCTGAAGGCCAGGCGGGTCGAGGTGAAGCCGGGCACCGGTGGCAAGGTCGAGCTCCCCGCGGGAGCCACCCTGACGCAGGTCGATCCGGGTCGTACCTCCGTCGAGGCGGCGCTGCTCACCACCGGCGACGGCGCCACGGTCATGCCTTTCCGCGAGCTGGTCACTGAAGCGCTGATCCCCGACGTGCGGCCGGGCACCCTGTAGCTCG
>JBJMIQ010000274.1:0-6962 GCA_045806805.1 Nocardioides sp.
GAGTCGGTGGGTGCGGTGGTGTGTGCCGCCGGGGCCGAGCTGGCGCCGGCGGACAAGAAGCTCTACGCGTTGCGCGACGTGACCGGGACGGTCGAGGCGATCCCCCTGATCGCGTCGTCGATCATGTCGAAGAAGATCGCGGAGGGGACCGGGGCGCTGGTGCTGGACGTGAAGGTCGGCACCGGTGCGTTCATGAAGGGCGTCGACGCGGCTCGGGAGCTGGCCTCGACCATGGTGGAGCTCGGCACCGACGCCGGCCTGCACACCGTCGCCCTGCTCACCGACATGTCCACGCCGCTCGGTTTCACGGCCGGCAACGCCGTCGAGGTCGCCGAGTCGGTCGAGGTGCTGGCCGGTGGCGGTCCCGACGACGTGGTCGAGCTGACCCTGGCGCTCGCCCGCGAGATGCTCGACGGTGCGGGCCGCTCCGACGTCGACCCGGCGGACAAGCTGGCCGACGGGTCCGCGATGGACGCGTGGAAGTCGATGATCCGCGCCCAGGGTGGCGACCCGGACGCGTCGCTCCCCGAGGCGCGAGAGTCCCACGTCGTGGCGGCGCCCTCCTCCGGCACGCTCACCCGCCTCGACGCCCTCGACGTCGGCATGGCCGCCTGGCGGCTCGGCGCCGGCCGGGCCCGCAAGGAGGACCCCGTCCAGGCAGGAGCCGGCGTGGTCTGGCACGCCCGCCCAGGGGACCAGGTCACCGAGGGCAAGCCGTTGTTCACCCTGCTCAGCGACGACGAGTCACGGTTCGAGCGTGCCCTCGAGTCACTCGACGGCGGCTACGACATCGAGCCCGACGGGACGTCGTACCAGCCTTCCCCGCTGCTCATCGACCGCATCGCCCGGTGACCCGCATTCCTCGTCAGGGCAGGAGGAGTACGACGGTCTCGGCCACGCAGGCGGGCTTGTCCTCGCCCTCGATCTCGACCACGTGCTTGAGCGTCAGCTGCTTGCCCGAGGGAAGGTCGGTGACGTCGCCGACCGAGACGGTGTTGCGGACCCGGGAGCCGACCCGGACGGGGTTGGGGAACCGGACCTTGTTGACGCCGTAGTTCAGCTTCGCGCCCGGCGTCTCCAGCGAGAACACCTGGCTGCCCAGCCACGGCACCAGCGACAGGGTGAGGTAGCCGTGGGCGATCGTGCCCCCGAACGGCCCGGACGCGGCCCGCTCCACGTCGACGTGGATCCACTGGTGGTCGCCGGTGGCGTCGGCGAACTTGTCCACCCGGTCCTGCTCGATGGTGACCCAGTCGGTGGTGCCGAGCTCCTCGCCCTGGGCGGCCGCGACGTCGTCGAGGCTGGTGAAGACACGCATGGGTGGAAGGATAGGCGGGTGACTGTTCCGAGCCGTGACCAGGTACGCCAGGCGCCGAAGGTGCTCCTCCACGACCATCTCGACGGCGGGTTGCGTCCGCAGACGATCGTCGACATCGCGCGCGAGATCGGCCACGAGCTTCCCGCTGACGACGCGGAGTCGCTCGGAACGT
This sequence comes from Nocardioides sp., assembly GCA_045806805.1. Taxonomy (GTDB): domain Bacteria; phylum Actinomycetota; class Actinomycetes; order Propionibacteriales; family Nocardioidaceae; genus Nocardioides. The sequence continues at coordinate 1,491 of JBJMIQ010000274.1, forward strand.
GGTTCGCGGACGCCGCCGACTCCGGCTCACTGGAGCGCTACCTGGAGACCTTCGACCACACCGTCGCGGTGATGCAGACGGCCGGTGCGCTCACCCGCGTCGCGCGGGAGTGCGTCGAGGACCTGGTCGAGGACGGTGTCGTCTACGCAGAGATCCGCTACGCCCCCGAGCAGCACGTCTCCGACGGGCTCACCCTCGACCAGGTGGTGGCGGCCGTCCAGGCCGGGTTCGACGCCGGGACAGAGAAGGCCGGCGGCAGGATCGTGGTCCGCCAGCTCCTGACCGCGATGCGGCACCAGGCCAGGTCACGGGAGATCGCCGAGCTCGCCGTCGCGTGGCGGGACCGGGGGGTCGCCGGGTTCGACATCGCCGGCGCAGAGGCGGGCTACCCGCCGACCAGGCACCTTGATGCGTTCGAGTACCTCCAGCGCGAGAACGCCCACTTCACGATCCACGCGGGCGAGGCGTTCGGGGTCCCCTCGATCTGGCAGGCCATCCAGTGGTGCGGCGCGGACCGGCTCGGCCACGGAGTCCGGATCATCGACGACATCACGGTGCACGGGGACCCGGGGGCTACCGGGCAACCGTCGGTCGAGCTGGGGCTACTGGCGGCGTACGTCCGCGACAAGCGGATCCCGCTGGAGATGTGCCCGACCTCGAACGTGCAGACCGGGGCCGCGACCTCGATCGCCGAGCACCCCATCGGGTTGCTGAAGCGGCTGCGGTTCCGGGTCACGGTCAACACCGACAACCGGCTGATGAGCCGGACGTCGATGACCGACGAGATGACCGCTCTGGTGAAGGCGTTCGGCTACGACCTCGACGACCTGCGCTGGTTCACCATCAATGCGATGAAGTCGGCGTTCCTGCCCTTCGACGAGCGGCTGGCGATCATCGACGACGTCATCAAGCCCGGCTACGCCGCCCTCGCGGCAGGATCGTGAACCAGGGTCGATTCCAGCGGGCCAGCGCCAGCCGGCCGCTGACGAACACCTCGCGGGTCACGGTGACCACCGCGCCCCGAGCCGGGTCGTAGCAGCGCAGCGCGTCCTTCGGCCGGTAGCCCGTCACGAGGACTACGTGTCGCGGCAGCCACCGGTTGCCGACGTAGAGCGGCACCGGGCTCCCGTTCGTTGCGGCAGTGAGGATCTGCTCGAAGGCCGTGTCCCGGTTGACGACCAGCCTGGTGTGGTGCGGGCGGCCGGTGACCACCGACAGGTGGTGGGCGATCGCCCACGGCGGGGTGCCGATCATGCGGGGCCATGGGACCTGCCAACGACCCCCGACATCCGTGACCGAGGTGATGCGTCTGTGGAGCGCCAGCACCTCGGTCCGGAACCACTCGGGCGTCGCGGTCGCCCGTGCCTCCGGCGGTGCCGCGAGCAGCTGCGCGGCCACGAGCACGGCGGCGCCGCAGGAACGCTGGTCGGGCTGGACCCAGCGCTCCTCAGCCATCGCTGGGCTGGCGCGCGAGGAGGCGCTGGACGTCGGCGTACGCCTCCTCGGGGGTCATCGCTCGACAGCCACGCGCGACGGCATGGGCGACCACGCGGTCCTGGTCGCGCAGCAGCGCCCAGCCGCGGCGGAGCAGCACCAGCGGCGGCTTGCGATGCTCGCGCAGGTCGCGGGTGAGTCGTCGCCAGAAGGTCACCACCGGGTGCTGGCGCACGCAGTACGCCGCGGCGAGCAGACCGCGCTCGGCGCACCCCGCGACGACCTCGGGGGCGAAGATGCCCTCGGCCACGAAGAGCGAGGACCCGCTGAGGTCCAGTGGTCGCGTGCCGCTGCTGCGGTTGCGGGCGATCTCGTAGACCGGCACCTCCGCGGCGCCCTTGTGGCAGAGCTGCTCGAGCGTGGCGAGGGCGTCGTCCAGCAGCCAGGAGCCCGGGTGGTCCCAGTCGGTGAGCCCGGCGTTGGCGCCGTGGGTGATCTTCGGAAGCGTGGGATCGTCACCGCTCTTGTAGAAGTCGTCGAGGCGGAGCACGGGTAGTCCGATTCGCTCGGCGAGCCGTGACTTGCCGGCCCCGGACGGGCCGGCCAGAACGATCACACGCGCGGGCACGCGCTCATTGTCGCGGATGCCCTGAAGCGGCCGCCCCTCGGCGGGCTGGGTCGTCCACAGAATCGGGAGGGGGGTGTCGCGCGCTTGGTGGCTGTCAATCGATGATTGACAGATGGCAAGCGCACGACCACCCCGTTCCCTGGAGTCTTTGCCACTCGACACTGTCGTGGGCAGGTCGCAGCACTACTACTTGCGGATCCTGATGGCCCGCCTCCGCCTCAAGGCCGCCGAGGGCGAGCTGCGCGACGCCGTGCTCGACGCATCCCGGGCCGGTGCCTCGTGGACCACGATAGGCGCGGCCCTGGGCACCTCCCGCCAGAACGCCCACCAGCGATACGCGAAGTCGGTGGTTGAGGAGCGAGCGCTGCGAGCGTCTCGAAACCCCGGAACCAAGGGCAGTACCTAGACCCCGATCGGGTGCCAGACGGTCTTGGTCTCGAGGAACGTCGTCATCGCGTCGATGCCGGGGTCCGTCGTCCAGTCAGGCTCGGTCGCCGGCGCACGGCGTACCCGCTTGAGGTTCTCGGCCGCCGCGACCTCGAGGTCCCGGGCCAGCTCGGCGTCGCCTGCCACTCCGGTCAGGTCGATCGCGTTGACGTCCATGTGCGCCGCCAGCCAGGGCGCCACCGTTGCCGCGGCCCCGGTGAGGATGTTGACGACGCCGCCGGGCACGTCCGAAGTGGCGAGCACCTCGGAGAAGGTCACTGCCGGCAGCGGACGGTCGTACGAGGACACCACCACGACTGTGTTGCCGGTGACGATCACCGGGGCGACCGTGCTGACCAGTCCCAGGAGCGAGGATCCCTGCGGGGCGAGCACCGCCACGACCCCTGTCGGCTCGGGCGTCGACAGGTTGAAGTAGGGCCCCGCCACCGGGTTGGCGTTGCCGACGACCTGGGTGATCTTGTCGGCCCATCCCGCGTACCAGACCAGGCGGTCGATCGACTCGTCGACGACCTTCTCGGCCCGGGCGGCAGCGAGGCCCTCGGACTGCCGGACGGCGTCGACGAACTGCGGGCGGCGGTCCTCCATGACCTCGGCGACCCGGTAGAGGATCTGCGCCCGGTTGTAGGCCGTGCGCGACGACCATCCACCGAACGCCTTGCGGGCCGCCTGCACGGCGTCACGGGCGTCCTTGCGGGAGGCCAGCGAGGCGTTGGCGACGAACTTCCCCTTGCTGTCGGTCACGGTGTAGGAGTGGCCGGACTCCGAGCGCGGGAAGGCACCGCCGATGAACAGCTTGTAGGTCTTGCGGACGTCGACGCGCGTCATCGAAGGTAAGCCTCCAGACCATGGCGGCCGCCTTCGCGGCCGTAACCCGACTCCTTGTAGCCGCCGAACGGGCTGGTTGGGTCGAACTTGTTGAACGTGTTGGCCCACACGACACCGGCCCGCAGGTGGTTGGCGAGGTACAGGATCCGGGAGCCCTTGTCGGTCCAGACGCCCGCGGAGAGACCGTACGGCGTGTTGTTGGCCTTCTCGATCGCCTCGGCCGGTGTGCGGAAGGTCAGTACCGACAGAACCGGGCCGAAGATCTCCTCGCGGGCGATCCGGTGGGCCTGGGAGACGCCGGTGAAGAGGGTCGGCGGGAACCAGAACCCGTGCTGCGGAAGCTCGCACTCGGGCGACCAGCGGCCGGCGCCCTCGGCCTCGCCGATGTCGGAGAGCTCGCGGATCCGGGTGAGCTGCTCGGCGGAGTTGATCGCCCCGACGTCGGCGTTCTTGTCCAGCGGGTCGCCGACCCGAAGCGTGGACATCCGACGCTTGAGCTTGCCCAACAGCTCCTCGGCGATCGACTCCTGGACCAGGAGCCGAGAGCCGGCGCAGCACACGTGCCCCTGGTTGAAGAAGATGCCATTGACGATGCCCTCGACCGCCTGGTCGATCGGAGCGTCGTCGAAGACGATGTTGGCGGCCTTGCCACCGAGCTCGAGGGTGACCTTCTTGTCGGAGCCGGCGACCACCTTGGCGATCGCGCGCCCGACGTCGGTCGAGCCGGTGAAGGCCACCTTGTCGACGTCGCCGTGGGCCACCAGCGCCCGCCCGGTCTCGCCGGCGCCGGTCACGATGTTGACCACCCCGGGGGGCAGGTCGGCCTGCTGGCAGATCTCGGCGAACAGCAGCGCGGTCAGCGGCGTGGTCTCCGCCGGCTTGAGCACGACGGTGTTGCCGCAGGCCAGCGCCGGCGCGATCTTCCAGGCCAGCATCAGCAGCGGGAAGTTCCACGGGATGATCTGGCCGGCCACGCCGAGTGGCTGCGTGCCGTAGCCCGCGTACTCGAGCTTGTCGGCCCAGCCGGCGTAGTAGAAGAAGAACGCGGCCGCGATCGGCACGTCGACGTCGCGGGACTCCCTGATCGGCTTGCCGTTGTCGATGGACTCCAGCACCGCGATCTCGCGGCTGCGCTCCTGCAGCAGCCGAGCGATGCGGAACAGGTACTTGGAGCGCTCGCGACCCGACATGCGCGACCACACCTTGGAGTAGGCGCGACGGGCGGCCGCGACCGCGAGGTCGACGTCCTCGGCAGTGGCCTCGCTGACCTCGGCGAGCACCTCCTCGGTGGCCGGGTTGATGGTCTTGAACGAGTGCCCGCCCTGGGAGTCCACGAACCGGCCGTCGATGAACAGGCCGTACGACGACCGGATGTCGACGATCGCCCGCGACTCGGGGGCGGGCGCGTAGTCGAAGATCGGGGCGCCCAGGTTGCGCGCGCCGGCGCCGTGCTCGGCGGACGTCGAGGCGGAGGGTTCGGTGGTCATGGGAATCAGTCCAGCGTGAAGTAGTCGGGGCCGGAGTAGCGGCCGGTGGTCATCTTGGTGCGCTGCATCAGCAGATCGTTGAGGAGCGTCGACGCGCCGAAGCGGAACCAGTCCGGGTCCAACCAGTCCGGACCGGCGACCTCGTTGACGATCACCAGGTGCTTGATGGCGTCCTTCGCCGAGCGGATCCCACCGGCGGGCTTCACGCCGACCATCCGGCCGGTCGCGGAGCGGAAGTCGCGGACCGCCTCGAGCATGACCAGCGCCACCGGCAGCGTGGCCGCGGGCTGGATCTTCCCGGTCGAGGTCTTGATGAAGTGCGCGCCGGCCATCATGGCCAGCCAGGAGGCACGCCGGACGTTGTCGTAGGTCTGCAGCTCACCCGTCTCCAGGATGACCTTCAGGTGGGCGTCGGTCCCACCGGTGCGGGTGCACGCCTCGCGGACCGCGACGATCTCCTCGAAGACGTCGAGGTAGCGACCGGAGAGGAAGGCGCCGCGGTCGATCACCATGTCGATCTCGTCGGCGCCTGCCTCCACCGCGTCGGCGGTGTCGGCGAGCTTGATGTCGCGCGCGGCCCGGCCGGACGGGAACGCCGTCGCGACCGACGCGACGTGCACCCCGCTGGAGCCCAGGGCGTCCTTGGCGGTG
>JBJMIQ010000275.1:0-26252 GCA_045806805.1 Nocardioides sp.
CCGGCCTGATCGAGCACGCCGCCGGTCGCCAGGTCGTGGTCGACGCTAAGGTGCCCCTCGACGCCTACCTCGACGCCACGTCCACCGACGACGAAGAGATGCGCCGGGCGGCCCTGTCGCGGCATGCGCGCCAGCTGCGCCAGCACGTCGACGGCCTCTCCTCCAAGGCCTACTGGCGAACGCTGTCCGAGACGCCGGAGTTCGTGGTGCTCTTCGTGCCGGCTGAGTCCTTCCTCGCCGCCGCCCTCGAGACCGACCCCGGCCTGATCGAGCACGCCGCCGGTCGCCAGGTCGTGCTGGCCACGCCCACGACGTTGATCGCCCTGCTGCGCACGGTTGCCCAGGGCTGGAGCCACGAAGCGCTGGCCGACCAGGCCCGGGAGATCCACCGGCTCGGGCGCGACCTCCACCAGCGGCTGGGGCTGCTCAGCACCCACCTCGATCGGGTGGGGCGGTCCCTCAACACCGCTGTCGGCCACTTCAACCAGGCAGTCGGCTCCTATGAGTCGCGGGTGCTGGTCTCTGCGCGCCGCTTCACCGAGCTGTCGGTGGTCTCCGACGACCTCGACTCGCCCCGCCAGGTGGAGTCGATCTCACGGTCCCCCGGGTCGGTCGAGGTCGGTTCCGTCGAGCCCGGAGCCCATGAGCTCAGGGCTGTCGATCGGCGCGCCGCGTCCGGAGAGGAGTGACGGAGTCCTAACGTGAGCGCCGTGACCCAAGCCCGAACCCTCTGGGAGGAGGGGCGCGAGCCCGGCCGCCAGGTCGTCGCGCTCGGCGTGGCCGTGGCGCTCACCGTGGTGATTGTCGACCTGGCCCTCGTCGGACGGGTCAGCCTCTTCTTCGACCTGTGCTTTGTGGTGCTGTGCATCGGTCTGGCCCTGGCGGTTCGCCCCAACGACTTCTTCGTGGTCGGGGTGCTGCCTCCGCTGATCATGGTCGGAGTCTTCACACTGCTCGGGTTCACCCGCCCCGAGGTGATCGCACACGCTCAGGACGGTGTCGTGCAGTCCGTGGTCTCCGGGCTCTCCCACCACAGCGGCGCCCTGGTGGTCGGCTACGTCCTCTGCCTGACCACGCTGGCCGTGCGGCAACGGATGGCCGGCAGGCGCTAGACGAAGCGGTCTGGGTCACCGGCCCCGCGGCGCAGGACCTCCGGCTGAGGCTGCGACCAGTCGACCACCGTCGTCGGCTCTCCCGGTGTCTCCCCCGCTTCGATCACGACGTCGACCTGGTGGTCGAGCTCCTCCTTGATCTCCCAACCCGACGTCCGCGGCTCCTCCTCGCCGGGCAGGAGCAGGGTGCTGGTGAGCAGTGGCTCACCGAACGTTTCCAGGATCGCGTGCACGACCCGGTGGTCGGGGATCCGCACCCCGACGGTGCGCTTGCGCGGATGAAGCAGCCGCCGGGGCACTTCCGGAGTGGCGGGAAGGATGAACGTGTAGGGCCCCGGCGTGGCCGCCTTGATTGCCCGGAAGGCCGCGTTGTCGACGTGCACGAGCTGCCCGAGCTGGGCGAAGTCCTTGCAGACCAGGGTGAAGTGGTGCTTCTCGTCGAGGCCTCGAATCCGCAGGATCCGGTCCCGTCCGTCGCGGTTGCCGATCCGGCAGCCGAGGGCGTAGCCGGAGTCCGTGGGATAGGCGATCAGGGCGTCGTCTCGCAGCGCGTCGGCGATCTGGGCAAGACGTCGTGGCTGCGGGTCTTCTGGGTGCAGCTCGAGGTAGCGGGCCACGTCAGGCCTTCGCTGCGGCCGCCTTGAGATCGCGGCGCAGCTCCTTGGGCAGCGCGAAGATCAGCGACTCCTCGGCGCTGTGGACGGCCTCGGCGTCGGGGTAGCCGCGCTCGGCCAGGAACGCGAGAACACCCTGCACCAGCTCCTCGGGGACGGAGGCGCCCGAGGTCACGCTGACCCGATCCACGCCCTCGAGCCAGGCCTCGTCGATCTCACCGGCGTCATCGACGCGGTACGCCGCCTTGGCGCCGGCCTCCAGCGCCACCTCGGCCAGGCGCACGGAGTTGGACGAGTTGGCGGAGCCGACCACGATCACCAGGTCGGAGTCCTTCGCGATCTCCTTGACCGCGAGCTGGCGGTTCTGGGTGGCGTAGCAGATGTCGTCGCTCGGCGGGTCGAGCAGCTCGGGGAACCGCTCACGGATCGCGGCCACGGTCTCGAGCGTCTCGTCGACGCTCAGCGTGGTCTGGGAGAGCCACGCGACCTTGTGGGGGTCGCGGACCACGATGTCGGGCACGTCGGCCGGGCTCTGCACCAGCTGGATGTGGTCGGGCGCCTCGCCCGCAGTGCCCTCGACCTCCTCGTGGCCGGCGTGGCCGATCAGCAGGATGTCGTAGTCCTCACCGGCGAACCGCTTCGCCTCGTGGTGGACCTTGGTCACCAGCGGACAGGTCGCGTCGATCGTCTTCAGGTTGCGTTCCTCGGCCTGACGGTGCACCTCGGGAGAGACGCCGTGCGCGGAGAACACCACGGTCCTGCCCTCGGGCACCTCGTCGAGCTCCTCCACGAAGATCGCCCCGCGGGACTCGAGGTCGGCGACGACGTGCTTGTTGTGGACGATCTGCTTGCGCACGTAGACCGGGGCGCCGTACAGGTCGAGCGCCTGCTCCACGGTGACCACCGCCCGGTCCACACCGGCGCAGTAGCCGCGTGGAGCGGCGAGCAGCACGGAGCGCTCGGCTTCCTCGGGGGACAGGACGGATGGGGTCCCCAGGTCGGTACTCATGCCGCCGAGTCTACGGATCCGCCTCGACCGCGCCGAATGCGTGCGCACACACGTCGGCGGGGTCACTTAGGCTGCCGCACATGCCCCTGGAGACCACCGCCCAGTCGCCGGCGCCGGTCCGCCAGATCGCCCTGCTGCTCGACGGCTGGATCAGCCGGCTCGGGGCCGTGTGGGTGGAGGGCCAGATCGCGCAGGTCAGCCGGCGACCCGGGCTCAACACCGTCTTCATGACCATGCGAGACCCGATCGCCGACATCTCGGTCGCGGTGACCTGCTCGCGGACCCTCTTCGACGGGCTCAACCCCCCGCTGGTCGAGGGGGCCAGCGTCGTCGTGCACGCCAAGCCCTCCTACTACCCCAATCGCGGCACCCTGTCCCTCGCGGCGCGGGAGATCCGGATGGTCGGGCTCGGCGAGCTGCTGGCCAGGATCGAGCGTCGCCGGCAGCTGCTGGCCGCCGAGGGCCTGTTCGCCGCGGAGCTCAAGCGACCGCTGCCCTTCCTGCCGGGCTGCGTCGGCCTGGTCACCGCGCCCGGTTCCGCCGCCGAGCGCGACGTCCTCGACAATGCCCGGCGCCGCTGGCCCGCCGTGGAGTTCGAGGTCGCCCACGCCGCGATGCAGGGCACGCGCGCGGCCGCCGAGGTGATCGCGGCCGTGGAGCGGCTCGATCGCAACCCGGGCGTCGAGGTGATCGTCGTCGCCCGCGGCGGCGGTTCGGTCGAGGACCTGCTGCCGTTCTCCGACGAGGGACTGGTCCGCGCGGTCCACGGGGTCCGTACGCCGGTGGTGTCGGCGATCGGCCACGAGCCGGACGCGCCGCTGCTCGACCTGGTCGCCGACGTCCGGGCGTCCACCCCCACCGATGCCGCGAAGCTGGTGGTTCCCGACGTCCTCGAGGAGCGACACCGGGTTGCGGCTGCCAGCGACCGGATCCGTTCGCTGGTCACGGCCTTCCTGGACCGCGAGCAGGCCGGGCTCGACAACCTGCGGTCCCGCCCGGTGCTGGCCGATCCGAGGTCGCTGGTCGGCGCCCGCACCGACGAGGTCGGTCAGCTGCGCGAGCGTGCTCGCCGGTGCCTGCGCCACGGTCTCGACCGGGCCGCCGATGACATCGCCCACCAACGAGCCAGGGCCAGGGCACTGTCGCCGCTGGAGACCCTGCGGCGGGGCTACTCAGTGCTCCAGGACGCCGATGGTCACGTGGTCGGCTCGGTCGCCGGAGTGGGCCGCGGCGTTCCGGTCGCGATCCGCGTGTCCGACGGCCGCATCCATGCCACCACCACGAAGGTCGAGACCGATGACTGAGCCCAAGCCGTCCTACGAGTCCGCTCGCGAGGAGCTCATCGAGGTGGTGCGCAAGCTCGAGACGGGCGGCACGACACTCGAGGAGTCGCTGGCCCTGTGGGAGCGTGGCGAGCTGCTGGCCAGGACCTGCCAGGAGTGGCTCGACGGCGCCCGCAAGCGGCTGGACGAGGCCATCGAGGGCGACCAGCCCTGATCGGGCTCAGCCGGCCGAGCCCACCGGCTCCGTGGTGAGGCGGTCGACGACCAGCCGGAGGTCCTCCTCGCCGGCCGACCCGTAGACCATCACGACCTCGTCGCCCAGCTCGGCGGCATACGCCAGGTCGCCGCCGTCGTCGGCGAACACCTGCCAGTCCTTCGCCACCGAGCCCGCGACCCGGACGTCGGGCCGGGACTCGACGTCCTCGTCCACGTACGTCGCCAGCAGGTCGTCGAGCTGGTCGTCCTCCTGACGGATCCCGATGTAGCGCTGCTCATCGGTGAGCAGGCTGACCGCCCAGACCGGCCTCTCCCCCGGCACGGCCTGGACACTCGTGGCTTGCCAGCCCTCGGGCAGCTCGCGCGGATAGACCACGTCGAGGCCCGCGTCCTGTGCCACCCCGGCCTGCTCGCGGTAGTCCACCGACGCCGGCCGGGTCTCCAGCTCGTCACGCGTGAGGGCCCGGAACGCGACGAACGCCCCGATCACGAGCAGGGTCGCCACGAGGGCGCCCAGGAGTCCCGCAGTCGAGCGTTGGTAGGAGGACTGGGCCACGGATCAATCTTCACAAAGCTCGCTGACCCGTCGTTAATTCACGATGGGTCACGCCACCGCTGGCCGAGCAGCGTGGACGCGTCACGGGCAAATGCGGCACATGGTTCCCGAAACTTCCGCAGATGCGGCATGCTGTCTGCGTGACTGGTTACCGGATTGCGGAAGTCGCCGCCGTGCTGGGCGTCAGCGACGACACGGTACGCCGCTGGATCGAGGCGGGTCGGCTGACCAGCGACACCGAGGCCGGGCGAGCGATCGTCCCCGGCGTGGACGTGGCCAGGCTGGCGCAGGAGCTGGCCGACCATCCCGACCGCGAGGCCACCCGCGCCGCCGCGGTCAGTGCCCGGAACCGGCTGGACGGCATCGTCACCAGGGTGATCCGGGACAAGGTCATGGCCCAGGTCGAGATGATCTGTGGCCCGTACCGGCTGGTGTCCCTCATGAGCGCGGAGGCCGCGGACGAGCTCGGGCTGGAGGCAGGCGTCCGCGCCATCGCCTCCGTGAAGTCCACGAACGTCGTCGTCGAAAGGCCGTGAACGTGACCCGGAGCGCCCTGGTCCTCGCGCTGCTGCTTTCCCTGGCTGGATGCGGCTCGGGCCAGGACGAGGGCGGCGCCCGAGCGAAGCTCACCGTGCTGGCGGCGTCCTCGCTCACCGACGTCTACCAGGAGCTCGCGACCAGGTTCGAGGAGAAGAACGACGCCGACGTCACCTTCTCGTTCGGGTCGAGTACCGATCTGGCGGCACAGGCGGCGGACGGTGCCCCCGGCGACGTGCTCGCGACCGCCGACGAGACTTCGATGAAGGTGGCCGAGGACGCCGGGGTCACCGGCGACGTGACCGACTTCGCCACCAACGTGATGGTGATCGTCACCCCGGCCGGCAACCCCGCCGGGATCGAGAGTCTCGACGACCTGGACGGCACGACCTGGGTGCGTTGCGCCGACGAGGTCCCCTGCGGCCGGGTCGCCGAGTCGGTCCTGGAGGACCACGACATCACCGCCGAGCCGGCCAGTCTCGAGGAGGACGTCCGCTCCACCCTGGACAAGGTGATCTCCGGCGAGGCCGACGCCGGGCTGGTCTACGCCTCGGACGCCGTGGCGGCTGGCAGCGACGTCGAGACCATCGAGATTCCCGGCGCAGACAAGGAGCTGACGACCTACTTCATCACCACGCTGGAACAGAGCGCCGACTCCGACCTGGCGGAGAAGTGGGTCGACCTGGTCACCTCCGACGAAGGAGAGGCCGCGCTGAAGGACGCGGGCTTCGGCCTTCCGTGATCACGTCCATGAGGGACCCGCTCGGACGGCCACCGCTCGTCCTGATGGCGCCCGCCGTCCTGGCCACCCTGCTCCTCGTCGTCCCCCTGGTGGCGATGGTGGCGGCCACGAACTGGGCGGCCCTCCCCGACCAGCTCCGATCCGAGCCCCTGCGCCAGGCCCTGTGGCTCTCGCTGACCACGTCGACCGCGGCGACGTTCATCTGTCTGGTGCTCGGGCTGCCGCTCGCCTGGCTCCTGGCGCGGGTCGAGTTCCGCGGCCGCGGCGGGCTCCGGGCCCTGGTGACGGTGCCGCTGGTGCTGCCCCCCGTGGTCGCGGGGATCGCCCTGCGTACGGCGTTCGGTCGGACCGGGGCGATCGGTGAACCGCTGCTCGCCCTGACCGGCTTCGCCTTCCCGTTCACCACGGCGGGGGTGGTGCTGGCCCACGTGTTCGTCTCCCTCCCGTTCGTCGTGATCGCCATGGAGGGTGCGCTGCGTTCCGCTGACCGGGAGTACGACGCCGCCGCGGCCACCCTGGGGGCCACCCGCTGGACGACGTTCCGCCGGGTCAGCGTCCCGCTGGCGCTGCCGGGCATCCTGGCCGGACTGGTGCTCGGCTGGGCGCGGTCACTGGGCGAGTTCGGCGCCACGATCACCTTCAACGGCAACTACCCGGGCGTCACCCAGACCATGCCCAACCTCATCTATGTCACCCGTCAGTCCGACCAGGACGCCGCCCTGGCGCTCAGCCTGGTGATGCTGCTGGTGTCGATCGCCGTGCTCCTGGCGTTGCGCGACCGATGGCTGGGGACGCCATGAGCGAGGGCCGCCTCGACGTCGCGCTGCGGGTCACCGACCGGGTGGAGGCCTCGTTCACAGCGGGGCCTGGTGAGGTGCTGGCCGTGATCGGGCCCAACGGTGCCGGGAAGTCGTCGCTGGTGCGGGCGCTGGCCGGCCTGGTGCCGGCCGAGGGACATGCCCGGCTCGGCGGGACCGATCTGCTGCAGGTGCCGGCCCGCGACCGGTCGGTGGGCCTGGTCTTCCAGGGCCAGTTCCTCTTTCCGCACCTGACGGCGCTGGCCAACGTGGCGTTCGGGCCGCGGGCCCGCGGCACCCATCGCAAGGAGGCCGCCGCGGACGCGCGCGCCTGGCTGGAGCGCTTCGGCATCGGGGAGCTGGCCGACCGGCGCCCACGGCAGCTCTCCGGCGGACAGGCCCAGAGAGTGGCGATCGCACGCGCGCTGGCCACCCGACCGCGTCTGCTGCTGCTCGACGAGCCGCTGACCGGTCTCGACGTCAAGGTCGCGATGGCGCTGCGGATCGAGCTCGGCCGGCACCTCGCGTCGTACGGCGGCGTGACGCTGCTCGTGACGCACGACGCGATCGACGCACTGACCATCGCGGACCGGGTGCTGGTCCTCGACGAGGGCAGGGTCGCCCAGCTCGGGACTCCCGCGGAGGTGTCGCAGCGGCCGCGCACCGAGCACGTTGCCCGGCTGGTCGGCCTCAACGTGGTGCGCGACGAGGCGCAGCTGATGGCGTTCACACCCGACGCCGTCGTGGTCACGGTCCAGGAACCGGTCGGATCACCGCGCCTGCGCTGGCACGGCCGGGTCGCCGACGTCGCGCCGCACGGGGATGCGGTCCGCCTCCTGGTCCACGCCCCTCACGAACCGGCACAGCCCGACCTGATCGCCGACGTGACCCCGGCTGCCGCCACCGAGCTCTCGCTCGTTCCTGGTCGTGAGGTGTGGCTCTCGGTCAAGGCAACAGCGGTGCGGTCGTACGCATCCGGGGCGCCCTGACGGTTACCATGCCGCCATGACGGACAGCCTCGCCGACATCACCCCCGGGACCACCGACCGCAACCTGGCGATGGAGCTGGTCCGGGTCACCGAGGCCGCGGCCATGGCCGCCGGACGCTGGGTCGGCCGGGGCGACAAGAACGGCGCCGACGGCGTTGCGGTCAACGCCATGCGGATCATGATCTCGACCATCGCGATGGACGGCACAGTGGTGATCGGGGAGGGCGAGAAGGACCAGGCTCCGATGCTCTACAACGGGGAGCAGGTCGGCGACGGCACCGGACCGGAGTGCGACGTCGCAGTGGACCCGATCGACGGCACCACCCTGACTGCGAAAGGCATGAGCAACGCCGTCTCCGTGCTGGCGGTCGCACCCCGGGGCGCGATGTACGACCCGTCGGCGGTGTTCTACATGCGCAAGCTGGCGACCGGGCCGGAGGCGGCCGACGTCGTGGACATCCGCTACCCCGTGGCCGAGAACATCCACCAGGTCGCCAAGGCCAAGGGCTCGCGGCCCGCCGACGTCACCGTGGTCCTCCTGGACCGACCCCGCCACCAGTCGATCGCCGAGGAGATCCGCGAGACCGGGGCCAGGATCAAGTTCATCACCGACGGCGACGTCGCCGGCGCGATCATGGCCGCCCGGGCCGACACCGGCATCGACCTGCTGCTCGGCATCGGTGGCACCCCGGAGGGCATCATCGCGGCGTGCGCGATGAAGTGCCTCGGCGGCGTCATCCAGGGCCAGCTGTGGCCCCAGGACGACGACGAGCGCCAGCGCGCGCTGGATGCCGGCCACAACCTCGACGACGACTTCGTCCTGGGCACCGACGACCTGGTCTCCGGGGAGGACGCGTTCTTCGCGGCGAGCGGGATCACCGACGGCGAGCTGATGAAGGGCGTGCGCTACCGCGCGGGCGGCTGCACGACCCATTCGCTGGTCATGCGCGCACGGAGCGGCACGATCCGCTCGATCACCTCCGAGCACCGCCTCCAGAAGCTACGCACTTTCGCCTCGATCGACTTCGAGCGCTGAGGCGGTCTGAGACTGCAGCGCGCCCACGACGTGGTCGATGACGCGGGGGTCGATGGCCATCCCGATGTGGGAGGTGCTCACCTCCACCGAGTCCGCCGTGGGGTCGATGCACGCGCGCCAGTCGACGATGCCGTCGCGCCGGGAGTAGACACAGGTGAACGCCACCCCGGTCGGGATCGGCCGGCGGCTCTCCTCGAAGCTCTGCCGGGCGCAGGAGCCGGCGACGCAGTCCGACGACATCAGGCCCGGAACACCGGCGCGGCTCAGGCGGACCAGGACGTCGAGGCTTCTCGCCAGTGAGGCGTGGTGGGCACCCGGCGCGAGCATCGGGCTGCCCAGGGTGACGACGCCGGAGATCAGGTCGGGACGGCGTACGGCCAGGCCGCGGGCCAGCATCCCGCCCAGGCTGTGTCCGACGATCTGCACCCGGCTGCCCCGCCGCGAGGCGATGGTTTCCAGTCGGCCCTCGAGCTGGGCCGCGGCATCGAGCGTGCATCGGACGTTGGCACGGATGTGGGACCGGTAGGTGCGGAATCCCTGCCGGCGCAACGCGGCGGACATGAACCGCAGGGTGCCGTCGCCCGCCAGGAATCCCGGGACCAGGATCACCGGGTCGCAGGGACCGACCCCCCGCCTGTTCCGACCGCGGTCGGTACGGCACGTGCTGGAGTGCCAGAAGGCGTAGCGACCGGCTTCGGCGACCACGCTGCGCTCCCGCAGGACGGCCGAGAGCCCCGGGCTCGTGAAGCCCGGCGGGTGGAGGAACGAGCCCACCGACGTGCTCACATTTTCAACCATACTGGGGCAGTACCCCGAAATCCCGCATATCGACCGCATCGTGGGTCCGCAATCGCATGCTGTCCGATTCCTGTAGTTGACTGGACACATGGCTCACCGCGCGCGCCCCACGCCCACCGTGCCCGTCTCCGAGGAGCTCATGGCTCCCATCAGCAAGGACATCGAGCTGTGCTACCAGACGTTCGGGAGCCCGCAGGATGAGCCGCTCCTGCTCGTGATGGGGCTTGGAGGGCCGATGAACTGGTGGGACCCCGAATTCTGCAGCACCCTGGCCGGTCGGGGCTTCTACGTGATCCGCTACGACAACCGCGATACGGGCCGCTCCTCACGGGCGCGCGGCCGGGTCACCCGGTCGATGCTGGTCCGGGCGTTCACCGGCCGCCGGGTACGGGCGCCGTACTCCCTGGACGACATGGCGGCCGACGCCTGCGGGCTGCTGGACCACCTGGGACTCGACTCCGCTCATGTGGTCGGCGTGTCCATGGGCGGGATGATCGCCCAGACGATGGCGATCATCGCCCCGCATCGGGTGCGCTCCCTGACCAGCATCATGTCGACCACCGGGAAGCGAACCGTCGGCTGGCAGCACCCGTCGCTGCTGCCGTCGCTGCTGATGTCCCGTGGTCCCGGGCGGGAGGCCTACATCGCGACCAGTACCGCGGTCTGGAAGATGATCGGCTCCCCCGGCTATCCCCCGGACGCCGAGAGCATCGCCAACCGGGCCGGCGAGACCTTCGACCGCGGCGTGAGCCAGAGCGGCGTGCTGCGGCAGATGATGGCGATCCTGACCCAGGGCAACCGCGCCGCGCGGCTGCGCGCCGTCACCGTGCCGACGCTGGTGATCCATGGCGTGGCCGACAAGATGGTCCATGCCTCGGGCGGACGCGCGACCGCCGCGGCCATTCCCGGCGCCGAGCTCCTGCTGATCGACGGGATGGGGCACGACCTGCCGCCGGCGCTGTTCTCGACGTTCATCGACGCAATCGAACGGAACACCCGGCGCGCCTGAGCGCGGGTCCCGGCAGGTCCTTTCAGTCGCTGAGGCGCTCCCCGGTCTCGGTGTCGAACACGTGCACGTGGCGCGGGTCGGTGGTGACGTAGAGGGTGTCGCCGCGGGACGGGTGCGAGCGCCCGCCGGCCCGGATGATCACGTCGGAAGGAGTGCCCTCGACGCCGCAGGTGCCGTAGACGTAGGTGTCCGCTCCGAGCTCCTCGACGACGGTGACCTGGACCGGCAGACCGCCCTCGTTGTCGGAGACCAGACGCCAGTTCTCCGGTCGGACCCCGACCGTGACCTTGCCGTTCATCTTCTTCTCCGCGGTCTCGTCGACCGGGAAGTGGTAGTCGCCGAGCCGCACCGCGCCGTCATCGGCGACGCCCTCCATGAGGTTCATCTGGGGTGAGCCGATGAACCCGGCCACGAAGAGGTTCTGCGGCTTGTCGTAGAGCTTGAGCGGCGTGTCGACCTGCTGCAGCACGCCGAGCTTCATCACGGCGACGCGGTCACCCATGGTCATCGCCTCCACCTGGTCGTGGGTGACGTAGCACGTGGTGACCCCGAGCTCGTTCTGCAGCTTGGCGATGTCGGTGCGGGTCTGCACCCGCATCTTGGCGTCGAGGTTGGAGAGCGGCTCGTCCATGCAGAAGACCTGCGGATTGCGCACGATCGCGCGGCCCATCGCCACGCGCTGGCGCTGACCACCGGAGAGGGCCTTCGGCTTCCGGTCGAGGAACTCGGTCAGCCCGAGCATCTTCGCGGCATCGTCGACCCGCTTCTTGCGCTCATCGTCTGGCACCTTGGCCAGCTTCAGGGCAAACGCCATATTGTCGCCCACGGACATGTGGGGGTAGAGCGCGTAGTTCTGGAAGACCATCGCGATGTCGCGGTCCTTCGGCGGGGTGAACGTCACCTCACGGTCACCGATGAAGATGTGACCGGAGTTGACCTCCTCCAGTCCGGCCAGCATGCGCAGGGTCGTGGACTTGCCACAGCCCGAGGGTCCGACGAGCACCATGAACTCGCCGTCGTTGATCTCCAGGTCGATACCCGGCACGGCTGGCTCCGTCGCACCGGGATACCAGCGCTGGGCGTTTTCGAACTTCACGTTGGCCATGGACTCTTCGACTCCTTCACCGGCAGGAACGTGCCGGACGATCCGTTGTGAGGGATGGTTGGTTGATCCTGCGAACGAGCGCCTCTCGTCGGCGCCACAACACGTACCCCATTCCGACGAACACAGCCGCGATCAGCGACTCCGGCGCGGACGGGACGCCCTGCAGGGTCGAAGCGGCAGTCTGGAGAACCGAGAAGAAGGCGAAGAACCCGATGAAGCCCAGGGCCACGTCGATCTTCTGCACCCGCGCGACGGGATCGCGGGAGCTGACGGTCCTGACGATGGCCGCGAACAGCGACCCCTCGTGGGGCGCCGGCGCGCGTCGCATCAGCCCTTCACCCCGCCCGCGGTCAGACCGGAGACGATCCGGCGCTGGAACGCCAGCACCATGATGATCAGCGGCACGGTCACCACGAAGCCGGCCGCCATCACCGCGGTGTAGGGCTCGACGTGAGGCTGGGCGCCCGCAAAGCTCGCGATCGCGACCGTGACGGGTTGGGTCTCGTCGCTGCTCAGCTGGCTGGCGATCGGGAACTCGTTCCAGGCCGTGATGAAGGCCAGGATCGCCGCGGTGAAGATGCCGGGGGCCGCCAGCGGAAGGATCACCAGGCGGAAGGCCTGGCCCGGCGATGCGCCGTCGATCTTCGCCGCCTCCTCCAGCTCCCAGGGCATGTCGCGGAAGAACGCCGTCAGCACATAGATCGTCAGCGGCAGGGCGAACGAGATGTCGGGGATCACCAGCGCCTGGTAGGTGCCGAACCAGCCGATGTTCTGGAACAGCTCGAACAACGGCGTGATCAGCGCGACTCCCGGGAACATCGACGCCGCCAGCACGAAGCCGAGCACCGCGAACTTGCCCTTGAACTCCAGCCGTGCCATCGCGTAGGCGGTGAACACGCCGACCACCATCGCGATGAGCGTGGTCAGCCCGCTGATGATCACGCTGTTGACCAGGGCACGTCCGAAGTGGTTGCCACGGCTCGTCGAGAAGACCGTCTCGAAGTTGTCCCACGTCACGTGGGTCGGCCACGGGGTCGTGTCGAAGGTGAACTGCAGGTCGCGGAAGGCGGTGACCGCCATCCAGTAGAAGGGCCCGAGCCCCCAGATCACGATGATCGCGACGCCGGTGTAGGTGCGCAGGGTCTTCACCCACGGGGCCGTGGGCTTCTTCACTGTCCCCCTGTCGCTGCCCGAGACGCTTGCTGTGTGGGTGTCAGTGGCCGCGGTCGCCATGTCAGGTCACTTCCTCTCGTCGGCGTAGAGGTCGGCCCCGAGCATCTTGATGAAGATGAACGCCACCAGGAAGATGAACAGGAACATCAGGGTCGACAGGGCCGCGGCGCTGTTGAAGCCGCTCCGGATCTCGTTGACGACCAGGATCGAGAGCGTCGTGGTGTCGTTGCCGTCTCCCGCGCCACCGCCGGTCATGATGTAGGGCAGGTCGAAGATGCGGAGCACGTCGAGGGTGCGGAACAGCAGCGCCACCACGACGGCCGGCTTCACCAGCGGCAGTGTGATGTGCCAGAAGCGCTGCCATGCGGTGGCGCCGTCGACCTTCGCGGCTTCCTGTACGTCGGACCCGATCAGCTGGAGCCCGGCGAGGATCAGGAGCGCCATGAAGGGTGTCGTCTTCCACACGTCGCTGATCACGATCGCGGCCCGGGCCGCCCACTTGTCGCTGAACCAGACGATGCTGGTGCCCATCAGGCTGTTGGCGATGCCGTTGAAGGCGAAGATGAAGTACCACAGCTTGGCGGTCACGGCCGTCGGGATGGCCCAGGGAATCAGCACCGCGGCGCGCACCAGTCCGCGCCCGCGGAAGGTGCCGTTCATGATGATCGCGAACCAGAAGCCGAGCACCAGCTCGATGAGCACGCTCACCACTGTGAAGCCCACCGTGATGGCCACGGTGTCCCAGAACGAGGCGGCGTTGGTGCCCGTCGGGCAGGCCTGGCCACCGCACTGCTGGAGCAACCAGTGCGTGTAGTTGTCGAATCCGGCGAACCCGCCCTGGACGAAGAGACCGGTCTGCGGGTCGATCTGTTCGTCGGCCTGGAAGGACATCCACATCGCCCGCACCACGGGGTAGCCGATGACGACCGCCAGCGTCACCAAGGTCGGGGTGAGGAGCAGCCAGGCACGCCGGGTCTGGTGGGGGTCTATTGATTGTCGCTCCGGCGCCTCAGGCGTCGTCGGCTCCGTGGTGGTCGCCGGATCGGTGGTCTCGGTTGACATGTCCCCTCCTGGGCGTCCGCAACCTGATGTGGGGCTGGGGTGGGGCGGCGGAATGGCCGCCGCCCCACAGGGCTCAACCGGGTAAGGGGCTACCCGCTCGAGCTGGCCGTTTCGATGGCGTCGGACATGTCCTTCAACGCCGTGTCCACGTCGGTCTCACCCTTCATCGCCGCGTAGGCGTTGTCCTGGATCGCCTTCGTGACCGCGGGGTAGTACGGCGAGATCGGCCGCGGTACGGCGTTCGCGATCGACTCCGCGAGTGTGGGCAGGTAGGGGAACTTCTTCACCAGGGCCTGGTCGGTGTAGAGGGACTCCAGCGCCGGTGCGAGCGAACCCTTGGTCAGCAGGAACCTCTGCTGCTCCTCCTCCAGGATGAAGTTGACGAAGTCGATCGCCGTC
Source organism: Nocardioides sp. (assembly GCA_045806805.1). Taxonomy (GTDB): domain Bacteria; phylum Actinomycetota; class Actinomycetes; order Propionibacteriales; family Nocardioidaceae; genus Nocardioides. The sequence continues at coordinate 14,438 of JBJMIQ010000275.1, forward strand.
GCCTTGTGGTCGGAGTAGGCGCTGACACCGAGGTGGTGACCACCGAGCGCGGATGCTCCGACGCCGTCGGTGCCCGGAAGCGGCGCCACGTCGAACTTGCCCTTGACCTTGGAGCTGTCCTCGGTCGCGGCGAGGCCGTAGACGTAGGGCCAGTTGCGCAGGAAGAGCAGCTTGCCCTCCTCGAACGCGATCCGTCCCTCCTCCTCGGTGTAGGTGATCGCTTCCTTGGGGATGTCACCGTTCTCGTAGGCGTCCACCAGGTTGCCGAGCCCCTCCGCCGCCTCGGGACTGTCGACGGTGGGCGTCTTGCCGTCCTCTGCGACGATGCTCCCGCCCGCTCCGTTGATCGCCTCAGAAGCGTTGACAGTCATGCCCTCGTACTTCTGGAACTGTCCGGCGTAGCAGCCCATCTTGTTCTTGTCGGCGATCGAGCACATGTCGATCATCTCGTCCCAGGTCGCCGGCGGCTTCTTGACCAGGTCGGAGCGGTAGTAGAGCAGGCCACCGTCGCTGGCCATCGGCGAGGTGTACTGCTTGCCGCCGTAGGCACCGGCCTGCACGGTCGGCTCGAGGAGGCCGTCGGTGTTGATGGCCATGTCGCCCTCGAGGGGCTGTAGGTAGCCCTTGGCAGCGAACTCGGCGGTCCAGATCACGTCGACGGAGACCACGTCGTAGTCGGCGTTATGGGCGTCGAAGTTGCGCACCAGGTCGTCGTGCTGCTGGTCGGCCTCGTCGGTCTGCTCCTTGAGCGTGACCTCCTCGTCGGGGTGGTCGGCGTTCCACTTGTCGACCAGTGGCTGGGCGATCCCGCTGTTGTCCTTGCCCTGGACGTAGGTGATCGGGCCGCGGGAGCCGAGGCCCTCCTCGAAAGCGGAATTGCTTCCGCCGCTGCTGCCGCCGCCGTCGTCACCGCCGCACGCGGCCAGGCTTGAGATGAGCAGGACCGAGGAGACGGCCCCCAGTGTGCGCTTCAACGGCATGGATTTCCTCCGGTTGTTGACATCGACAACCCGTCATCGGACTGCCGCGGTGATGCGCCCCCGGTCATGTAGTTGTAAGCCGAAACTGGGTGACCAGTGGCCGCCTCGACATGAGGCTCATCGTGGTCTAGGTCACACCCCGCGTCAACTACGGAATGGTCACGATGCACTAGTCAACGCCGCTTGAGGCGCCTGGGGCCCGGCATCGCCTTGCGCTGGACCGAAACCCCGGCCATCAGGGCGAACCCCTTGACCCTCAGCACGGGCGAGTCGTGACCGATCGCCGGCGCCACCTTGTCGCGCGCCTGCTCGAAGCCGCCCATGATCCCGATGCCGTCGACGATGACGTGGGTGTGGGCGTTGACCAGGATGTCGATGCCCGCCCAGATGGCGTTGGCGTAGATCACCGTCTCCCGGCTGGTGAGTCGCGCCTCGCGCAGATCGAGGGTGATACCGGCCCACATCGCAAAGGCCGTGTGGGTCGCGCCGACCTCCCAGAGCCCCTTCCGGCTCGCACCGCCCATGAACGCGAGAGTGGAGTCGTGCCGCGTGGCCGGCACGAGGGGACCGGCCTGCTGGGGACCGGGCGACGGCAGCTGCGCGCTGCCCCGGACCGGGAGGTCGGCGGTGATGGGGACCAGGTCGGCGTAGGTCTTGGCGGCGTACGCCGACTCCAGGCGGTCATCGAGCTCGTCGAGGTCGAGCCGCCCCTCGCCGGCGGCCTCCCTCAGGATCTCGGCGACCTTGTGCCGGTCGGCGTCCGAGACGCGCAGCAGGGCGGGGTCTCGGGGGTCGAGCGGTCCCTCCATGGGGTCAGGGTAGCCGCGGGCCCGGAGGGGTGTTCACGGTCGCCACCGGCGGTGCCGAGTGCCCTGGCCTCCCTCCCGGATCAGCTCGAGCCGCGGCTTGGGCCCGTCGGTCCGCCCGGTCTGGGGCTTGCGCCGCCCGGCCTGCCAAGGCAACGGCCACGTGGCGCCGGGACCGTCGTAGTCCTGATCGATGGCGGCGTGCAGGGTCCACATGGGGTCGTAGAGGTGGGCTCGGCCGATGGCGCACAGGTCGGCCCGGCCGGCGAGCAGGATCGAGTTGACGTCGTCGTAGGACGAGATGACGCCGACCGCGATGGTGGGCACGCCGAGCCGGTTGCGGATCGCGTCGGCGTACGGCGTCTGGTAGGACCGGCCGAACGCCGGCCGCTCCCGGGCCGTGACCTGCCCGGTGGAGACGTCGATCGCGGCCGCCCCTGCGTCCACGAAGGCGCGGGCGACCTCCAGCGCGTCGTCGAGCGTCTGGCCGTCCCCGACCCAGTCGGTGGCCGAGATCCGGACCGTCATCGGCCGCGCGGCGGGCCACACCTCGCGCATCGCCGCGAACACCTCGAGCGGGTAGCGCAGCCGGCCGGCGACGCCGCCGCCGTAGTCGTCGGTGCGTCGGTTGGTCACCGGCGACAGGAACGCGGAGAGCAGGTATCCGTGGGCGCAGTGGAGCTCGAGCAGGTCGAAGCCGGCCTCGGCGCCCCGCCGTGCGGCGTCGACGAACTGGTCGCGGATGGTGTCCATCGCGGCCCGCGTCAGCTCGCGGGGAACCTGGTTGACCCCCTCGCGGTAGGGCACCGGCGAGGGTCCGACGACCTCCCAGTTGCCGTCGTCCAGCGGCTCGTCGATGCCCTCCCACATCAGCTTGGTCGAGCCCTTGCCGCCGGAGTGCCCGATCTGGAGGCCGATCCTCGCGGCCGTGTTGGTGTGGACGAAGTCGGTCACGCGTTGCCACGCCGCCTGCTGCTCGTCGTCCCAGAGCCCGGCGCAGCCCGGGGTGATCCTGCCCTCCGGCGAGACGCACACCATCTCGGTCATCACCAGCCCTGCGCCCCCGAGGGCCTTGCCACCCAGGTGAACCAGGTGGAAGTCGGAGGTCAGCCCGTCGTCGGCGACGTACATGTCCATGGGTGACACCACCACCCGGTTGACCAGGTCGAGCGATCCGATCCGGGCCGGCTGGAACATCGGCGGGCGGACGTCGGTGGCGCCCACGTGGTCGGCGTACCACTCGTCGCAGCGGGCCACGAACTCCGGGTCCCGCAGCCGCAGGTTGTCGTAGGTGACCCGGCGGCTGCGGGTCATGATGTTGAAGCCGAACTGGATCGGGTCCTGGTGGACGTACTGGCCGAGGTTCTCGAACCACTCGAGACTGGCCTGCGCGGCCCGTTGGGTGGAGAGGACGACAGCCTTGCGCTCGGCCTCGTAGGTCGTCAGGGCCGCGGGGAGCGTCTCCTCCTCGTGGAGGCAGGCCGCCAGCGCCAGCGCATCCTCCATCGCGAGCTTGGTGCCTGATCCGATGGAGAAGTGGGCGGTGTGGGCGGCGTCGCCGAGGATGACGACATGCCCCTGGTGGGGCGCAGCGTGGACCCAGTGCTCGTTGCGAACCGTGGTGAAGCTGATCCAGCGGGAGTTGTTGGCCATCACCTCGTGGCCCTCCAGCACGTCGGCGAAGAGCTCGCGGATCCGGTCGATCGACTTCTGGTCGGACTCCCCCGGCTCCCAGGCGCGGTCGGCGTAGTCGGCGAAGCCCGCCTTCTCCCAGACGGCGGAGGTCATCTCGACGATGAACGTGCTGCCACCGGCGTCGTAGGGATAGCCGTGGACCTGCATCACGCCGTGGGGTGTCTGTGCGACGTAGAACTTGAACGCGTCGAAGACCTTGTCGGTCCCGAGCCAGATGTACTTGCAGTCCCGGGCCTCGAGGGTCGGCTGGAACGTGTCGGCGTATCGCGCCCGGACTCCGGAGTTGAGGCCGTCGCACGCCACGACCAGGTCGTGGGTCCGCGCGAGCTCGTCGACGTCGGGGGCGTCGGTGCGGAAGTGAAGCGTGACGCCGAGCTCGCGGCAGCGGTCCTGCAGGATCTCCAGCAGCCGGCGTCGCGACATCGCCGCGAAGCCGTGGCCGCCGCTGGTGACCACCTCGCCCTTGAAGTGGACGTCGATGTCGTCCCAGACCGCGAACTCCTGCTGCATCCGCGAGAACACGACGGGGTCGGCGTGCTCGATCCCACCGAGGGTCTCGTCGCTGAACACCACGCCGAAGCCGAAGGTGTCGTCGGGGGCATTCCGCTCCCACACGGTGACGTCGTGGGACTGTCCGGTGCGCTGGGCGAGCTGCTGGGTGAGGGCGCTGAAGTAGAGCCCCCCGGGGCCGCCGCCGACCACCGCGATCCGCATTTTGCAAACATATTGCGTTCTTGACGGAAGTTGTCAAGGCGCAATAGCGTCGCGAGCATGGGCGGCGTCGGGCTGACGGCAGCGCAGGAGCAGTACGTCGCCCGGGTCCGGGCCGTCGCCACCCACCATCTCGCCGGCATACCTCCGGTCCACGGTGCGGTGAACCGTCCCCTCGTCGCCGCGCTCGGCGAACACGGGCTGCTCCGCGGCCTCTTCGGAGGTGCACCCGACGAACCCGTGGTGACCTTGGGTGAGGCTGCTGCCCTCCAGCTCTGCCTGCTGCGCGAGACCCTCGCCAGCGTGACGACGGAGGCCGAGACCGCCCTGGCGCTGCAGGGACTCGGCAGCTACCCGATCCTGCAGTCCGGGTCCCCCGCGGCCGTCGAGCGCTGGATACCCGGCGTGGTCGACGGCAGCGTCGTCGCGGCCTTTGCCCTGTCCGAGCCCGGGGCCGGCTCCGACGCGGCGGCACTCTCACTCGAGGCGAGCGCCGACGGCGACGGATGGCGGCTGCACGGGGAGAAGGCGTGGATCTCCAACGCGCCCGAGGCCGACGTCTACACCGTCTTCGCGCGCACCACCGACGGTGCCGGCGCACGAGGGGTGACCGCGTTCGTGGTGCCCGGCGACGCCGCGGGGCTCGGCGGTGAGCCGTTGGACCTGCTGGCGCCGCATGCCATCGGCACGCTGGTCTTCGACGGCGTCCGGGTCTCCGCCGACGACGTGCTCGGGGAGGTCGACCAGGGCTTCGCCGTGGCGATGCGGACGCTCGACCTCTTCCGGCCGAGCGTGGGGGCGTTCGCGGTCGGCATGGCGCAGGCCGCGCTCGACGCCGCGCTCGACTGGGCGTTGACCCGGGAGGTCTACGGCGACCTCCTGATCCGGCAGCAGTCGGTCGAGCACACGCTCGCGGAGATGGCGACCCGCACCGAGGCGGCCCGGCTGCTGGTGCGGTCGGCTGCGACGTCGTACGACTCGGGGGCGCCGGCGGCCCAGGTCACCCAGAGCGCCGCGATGGCCAAGCTGTTCGCGACCGAGAACGCACAGTGGGTGGTGGACCAGGCCGTGCAGCTGCACGGCGCCCGCGGACTGCAGCAGGGGCACCTGCTCGAACGCCTCTATCGTGAGGTGCGCGCCCCCCGGATCTACGAAGGTGCGTCCGAGGTGCAGCGCACGATCATCGGCCGAGGGCTGGTGCGTGCACATGAGAGCCGTCAGGAAGGGCAGTCGTGAGCGGATCCCGCTACCGGGGCAGCGTCCCGATCACCGACGACTGGCAGCACTTCCGGTTCGCGGTCCAGGACCGCGTAGCCACGGTGACCTTGAACCGGCCCGAGAAGATGAACCCGCTGACCTTCGAGTCGTACGCCGACCTGCGCGACCTGCTGGCAGAGCTACCGCACCACGAGGGCGTGCGGGTGCTGGTGATCCAGGGCGAGGGCAAGGGATTCTGCGGCGGCGGCGACGTCAACGAGATCATCGGCGAGCTCATCGAGATGGACCCCCGAGACCTGATCGGCTTCACCCGGATGACCGGCGAGGTGATCAAGGCGATGCGGGAGTGCCCGGTCCCGATCGTGGCGGGCATCCAGGGCATCGCGGCCGGGGCCGGGTCGGTGATCGCCGTCGCCAGCGACTTCCGCGTGTGCTCGACCTCCGCGCGGTTCGCCTTCCTGTTCACCAAGGTGGGGCTCTCCGGCGGCGACATGGGAGCGGCCTACCTCCTCCCCCGGCTGGTCGGCGCCGGCCGGGCCACCGAGCTGCTGATGCTCGGCGAGACCATCGACGCTGCCACCGCCGACCGGTACGGCCTGGTCTCCCAGCTGGTCGACGACACCGAGCTCGACGACGCCGTGGCCGCGCTCGCCCGGCGGCTGGCCGAGGGGCCGACCCTCGCCTACGCGCAGACGAAGTCGCTGATCACCCGCGAGCTGGACATGCCCCTCGGCTCGGCCATGGAGCTCGATGCGATGACCCAGGCGCTGCTCATGACCACCTCCGACCATGCCGAGTTCCATGCGGCGTTCAACGAGAAGCGACCACCGGAATGGACAGGAAGATGAACACACCGATGAAGGCGCCGCGGTGAACTCGAAACCCGGCAGGGTCGCTCTCGTCACCGGCGCCTCGCAGGGCATCGGCGCCGCCTGCGCCGCCGCACTGTCGGCTGCCGGCTACCAGGTGGCGTTGCTGGCCCGCAGCACCGACGCGCTCGAAGAGGTGGCGGCCAGCCTGCCCGGCGAGTCACTGGTGCTGCCGACCGACGTCCTCGACCCGGCCGCGCTGGACGCGGCCTTCGACACCGTGGAGTCGACGTGGGGGCCGGTCGAGGTGCTCGTCGTCAACGCCGGCGCCGCCATGTCGGCGCCGGTGGTCAAGACGTCGGACGAGGACTGGCAACGGATGCTCGACATCAACCTCACCGCGCCGTTCCGCTGCCTGCGCCGCGCCCTGCCGACAATGACCTCCGGAGGTTGGGGACGGGTGGTGGTGGTCGCTTCGGTCGCCGGCAAGCAAGGTGGCGCCCGGATCGCGGCGTACACCGCGAGCAAGCACGGCGTCCTCGGCCTGGTGCGCACCGCCGCCGCTGAGGTGGCCCGCACCGGGGTCACGGTCAACGCCGTCTGCCCCGGTTACGTCGACACCCCGATGACCGACGAGTCCGTCGCCACCATCGCAGAAGGGACCGGCCGGAGCCCGGAGGAGGCGCGGGAGATCCTCGCCGGCAAGCAACCGATCGGCCGGCTGGTCACGCCGTCGGAGGTGGCTTCTGCGGTCATGCTCTGCGTGGAGAACGGTGCCGTCAACGGGCAGGGGATCAACGTCGACGGCGGCGCCGTTCAGTCATGAAACGGCTCAACCCACCGTCCCTGGCCGCCCCGTCGGGGTTCTCACACGCCGTTGTTGCCACCGGCACGACGGTGTTCCTCGCCGGCCAGACCGGGATGAAAGCTGACGGGGCCATCGTGTCCGGTGGCGTGGTCGCGCAGTTCGAGCAGGCCCTGGCCAACCTGCTGGCGGCGCTCGGCGCAGCCGGTGGTTCCCCGACCGATCTGACCTCCCTGACCATCTACATCGTCGACGTCGAGGACTACCGCGCCCACGCGCGCGAGATCGGCGAGGTCTGGAAGCGACTGGTCGGAACCGACTATCCCGCCATGGCCGGCATCGGTGTCTCCAGACTCTGGGACGAGGCCGCCGTGGTCGAGGTGCAGGGATTCGCCGTCCTGCCGTGACCCGGACGCGGATCGTCCGCAATGGCGCGTAGCGTGCCGGCATGGCCATCGCACGGTTCCCCAGCTTCGTCCTCGACTGCCCGGATCCCGGCGCACTCGCCACCTTCTACGGCGCCCTGCTCGACTGGAAGGTCGAGGCCTCGTCCGACTGGGCGGAGGTCCGCGCGGACAACGGCCAGTGCATCTGCTTCCAGCCGGTCGCGGACTACACCCCACCCCGCTGGCCGGGGCAGGAGGTGCCCCAGCAGATGCACATCGACGTGATGGTCGACGACCTCGACGTCGGCGAGAAAGCCGTGCTCGACCTGGGCGCGACCAAGCACGAGCACCAGCCCGGTACGACCTTCCGGGTGTTCCTGGACCCTGCCGGGCACCCGTTCTGCCTCTGCGTCGACTGAGCCAGGTTCCCGTGCCGCCCGATCCGAGCATCCCCGACGCGTTCGACGTCTACACGATCGTGGTTCTCCGACGTCCGGCCGACGCACCGGAGATGCCGGACCAGGACCTCGACTCGCTCCAGGCCCGTCACCTCGCCTACCGTGCCGAGCTGGTGCGGAGCGGCCTCGTGGTCGCGAACGGACCCTTCGACGAGCAGAGCGATCCGTCGTACCGCGGGATGTCCGTCTTCGCGTGCGAGCCGACCGAGGCGGCACGACTGTCGGACGGGGACCCCTCGGTGGCGGTCGGCCGGCTCGCCTACGACGTCATGGAGTGGTGGGTGGCCGCCGGCTCGCTCGCCTTCCCGCTCTCCGATGGCCCGGTCGGCACGCGCCGCTCGATGGACGACGACTGAGTCATTTCCCGGGGTGCGCCATCGAGTCCACGGCGACCGTCACGGCGAGCACGAGGGCTCGGTTCTCCTCTGGGGCGATCTCCACGCCGTAGGTGTCACGGACCCGGAACCACTTCTTCGAGACCTCGGCGATCTTGCGGCCGTCGTCCTCGATCTCGTACTCGTGGTCGACGACGTTGCCCTGAACCTTCCACTCGCGATCGCCCGCCAGGTCCACCTTCCACCGCTCTCGCAGCGGCGAGATCAGCGCCTTGTGCACGAGCGCGAGGCGTTCGCCGTCGGGGTCCTCGATGGCCATCGAGTCGCGGATGTGAAGGACCCGGGTCTGGATCCGGCAGATCTTGCGACCATCCGGGTCCTCGAGGTCCAGCGTGTTGCGCAGACGCATTGCCTTCCCGTCGACGCGGAGGACGCGCTCGCCGGCTTCGTCCTCGATCCAGTAGTCGTCCCCGATGGAGACCAGCTTCTGGCGCATCTGGTACTGATGTGCGGTTCCACGGCGTCCGAATGTCTCACGTTCGTCGCGGCGCTTCTCACGCCGGTCTCGCAGGCCCATGTGTGCCCCTTTCGCAGCGCAACGAGCATCACCCGACGGTCCGATGGACGCCTCATCCCTTCCGGGTGAGGATCGTCAATGAAGGCGCGCGGTCCGGGGCGGTGGCGTGCGCCGGTCCCGGGTTGCCTCGAAGGCGCTCCCGAGCCGCAGCAACAGGTTGTCGCTGTGGCTGCGTCCGGCGATGGTGAGCCCGACCGGCATGCCGATGTCGCCCATGGTGCCCATGGGGACCGTGACCGTGGGGATCCCGAGGTGTCGGATCGCCAGGTTGCCATTGGCAATCCACACCCCATTCCGCCATCCGAGGTCGGCAGAGAGGGGGTTGCGATCCATGTCCGCGGGTCCCACGTCGGCAACCGCGGGGAACACCACCGCGTCGAGGTCGTGGGCCGTCATCCAGTCCTCGAGGTCGATGCGCCGGGTTTCTTCGAGGCCGCGCAGCCCCCCTTCCATCGTGGGGATGTCGGCCCAGTGCGTGATACCGCTCCTGGCGATGCCCACGCTGTCGCCCAGGTCGGCGCCGAGATCGTCGCCCTCGCGCCCCGGGAGCGTCCCCGGTTCCGTGGGCTGGATCGCCTCGGGGTCGACGTCCACCAGCCGGTACAACCGAGGGTCACCGTTGGACTTCAGGAAGTCGTCAAGGCCCCATGCCGTCAGCTCGGTGTCCTCGTGCTCCCTGAAGTCCGACGGGACCAGGCCACGGCTGTCGATCATCGGCGCGCCCGGACGGTCGCCTTCGTAGTTGGAGACCGCCGGGAAGTCGACCTCGACGACGATGGCACCGGCCGCCTCCAGATCGCGGCGCGCCTCCTGCCACAGCTCGATGATGCTGTCGCGAGTTCGAATCGGCTTGCCCGTCGGTCCTCCGAGAGAGGGGCCGGTGCCGGTGCCGGCGTCCAGGTCGGCGTTGATGTACATGCGGGGCACGCCGAGGCGCCTGCCTCTCAAGGCGTCGGGCCCCGCGTGCAAGGAGAGGTATGACGCGGGCCTGACCTCGCTGGGCCTGGGCAGCGCGATCCACTTCTGGAGCCGCCAGAGGTCACCGCTCGGATCAGGGTCGTCGGCGACGAGGACGTCGATGACCTCGAGGAGCTCCGCCATGGTTCGCGCGTACGGCACCGCGACATCCATGACCGGCGTCAGCGGCCAGACACCACGGACCGAGATCAGTCCGCGCGACGGGGTGTAGGCGCACAAGGCGTTGCTGGATGCCGGACCGCGTCCGCTCGACCACGTCTCCTCCGCCATCGCGAATGCCGCGAAGCTCGAGGTGGTCGCCACCGCCGATCCGTGCGACGACCCCGAGGCGTACGGCGCGGCGAGAAAGTCCGGGTTGTACGGGCTCTCAGACCGACCGTAGAAGCCGCGTTGCATGCCGCCGTTCGCCATCGGGGGCATGTTCGTCTTGCCCAGGCAGATGGCACCTGCCGAGCGGAGGACCCCGATCGTGAACGCATCGTGCTGCGCGACCAGCTCGGCGAAGGCCGGGCTGCCCGCGGCGACGGTCATGCCTTCGACCAGATAGCTGTCCTTCGCGACGTAAGGGATGCCGTCCAAGGGCCCGAGGACAGCGCCGCTCTTGCGTCGTGCGTCGGACGCCGCCGCCTCGGCAAGGGCGTCGGAGGATCTGACCACGACGGAATTCAGGGCGGTGGCGGTGTCCGTGCCGTCGTAGCGGTCCATGCGGGCGACGTAGGCCTCGACCACCTCGACGGCCGTCGTGGCTCCTGACTCGAGCGCGGCACGCAGGCCGGCGATCGAGGCTTCGACGACGTCGAACATGACCCTCCTCGCGCGCACCTCGGCAGGGTCCCTCTGCACCTCGCCGGGACCAGGGAAGACGATACGGTCTCGCTTCGCGAGAGGGCTGTGTGCCGCCCGCGCTTCACCGACTTCATCGCGCGGTACTCGCCGCTCGCTGGCAACCCTGCATCCACGTGCTGGGGCGCGGACCACGCCGCATATCGGCGCGGAGAAGCGACCGGATCTGCTGACGAGCGTGCACGGCTTTCACAACTCGAAGTGACTTTTTACTCTGGGGGCAAGCGGGGGTAATCTCCGTTCTGAGCCGGGTCGGCGAAGACTCGGACCCCGTCCCGACGGTCAAAGCGCGGCTTGCGGGCTGGCTCGGCTCGACGCGAGTCTGCTCGCGAGCCGCCGGGTCGACCTGATCCAATCCCCCCAAAGACGGCAAGGTCGACCCGGTTTACGAAGCGTTGACCCTCCGCGCCGAGGCTGTTGATTGCGCCGGGTTGCCCATCCGGGACTCAGACCTCGCCCCCAGGCCGAGTCAGGCCGAGACAGCCCGGCGCCCTAAGCCTAGGCGCGGCAGCCCCCAGGTCCTCGACGCTGCCGCGCCCGACTCATTTCGGAAATCCCGAGCGCGGATGGTCATCCCGGCGTAGCGTCCAACGGACCAGTGGCGCGGCAGCGTCGGCAAGCGGGGGCTAAGCCATGCTGCTGCGCCACGGCGGGTCCATCTCTCTCACCCTCTCCGGTCTCGCATCGACCAGCCGACCAGGGCCCCGACGGCGGTGGCCATATGGGTCACGATCAACAGAGTGTCCACCCGCCGACGGTACGAGTAGATCTCGAATAGGTACCCGAATCCGCATGTCGGCCCATGTCTCCGCACGGTCCTCCCGGAACCCTAGGTACCGCACTCGCACCCCGATGTCGGGCGGGGTCCGCGCCTCGAAGACACCGGTGCCCTCCCGCCCCCCGTGAGGCAGGGCACCGGACTTCCAGCCCTAACCCTGACCACACGAGGACCGTCCGCTCATGCCGACTTGAGTGCGCGACCCTGCCGATGAGCGGTCGGGTCAGAAGGACAGGCCCACGATGAGGATGCCAAGCGCCACGAAGCCGATCCCGGTCACAATGACCAGCCAAACGACGCCGCCCTCGCCCTGTCCGTAGACGCGGTCACCAAGCCCGGGACGCAACCAGTTCGCGGTGCCGTACTTCCGAAACACCCGGCCGAGGGTCCTGTTTCCAAGAATGAAGCCAACGCCCACAGCCATCAACGCAATACC
>JBJMIQ010000276.1:0-4149 GCA_045806805.1 Nocardioides sp.
CATGCTGCCGGCCAGCGTTCGCAAGAACCTCAAAGAGAACGAGCAGTACAACGGTTTGCTCGGGGCCATGCAGGCAACCAGTCTCGCGATCGGGACCCCGGACCAGCTCGTCAATCCCGTCAGCGGTCAGCCGTCGCTGTATGGAGCCCTGGTGGGTGTTCGCGGCGGCCTGCGCACGCCGGCTGGGTACGCCAGTAACGACTGCATTGCGGCCTTGGCCGGGGGTGTTCCGGCTAGGTGCGGTGCGATGGATGGCGTGCAGAAGATCAGTGAGTTGCTGGCAGGTGCGCAGCCCAAGGTTGCTGAGCTCGTTGAGGGTGCGGGAAGGATTTACGACTACGTCGCGACTACGAGTGGCGGCGCTTGCTCCCCGCGTAACGGGACCACCCTGCCTCCGATGCCGGCGCTGACTTCGCCGCATCCCGCTTGTGCCGGTGCCGCCAAGGTCGCGTACGGACTCGGGGTAGGGCCCGGGGTCCTGCCCACTGAGCCGCTCGGTGGGTTGCAGGCCCAGACGGCGGCTGGTGCGGCAGCTCTGAAGAACATCTATCTGCAGGTTGACCAAGAGATGATCGCCGAAGGACTCAATGTCCTCCTCGGCAAGATCTACAATCCTGCGGCCAACCCTGAATGCGCCGTCGGTGCTTCCACTCCCTCCTCCGCGGACGACTGCGGGCTCCAGCAAGCCCTCTCCTTCTTCCGGGGCAGCATCCCTGCTCTGGTGGACGGGATCAGCGAGTCGGTTGCGGAGGGTCTCCTGGGCAACATCTCCGTGCCGAACGGCGGGTGCGATCCTCTCCACCCGACGCTCCTCTGTGGTTCGGGTCTGCTTGCTGACGGGGCTGACCGGTTGGCCACAGGTGCCGGTGATCTCGCGGACGGTACCGGAAAGCTGCGCGCGGGTGCGGGCGAACTCAACGCCGGTGCGGGCAAGCTGGCCGACGGTACCGACGAGGCTGCCGACGGCTCCGGTCAGCTCGCGGACGGTGCAGGCAAGCTGGCTGACGGACTGGGCGACGCGGCCGACGGGTCGGGCAAGCTCACCGACGGCCTGGGTCAGGCTCGGGAAGGTGCGCCGAAGCTGGTCGACGGTGCCCAGGAGCTCTCCGACAAGGGCACCAGCAAGCTGGTCGAGAAGGGTAAGGACACGACCCAGACCTACGGCCAGATGTACGCCACCATGGAGGCCGGCGCCGAGCGGGCGCAGACCGAGGACATGGCCTACGGCGCACCCGAGGGTGCGGCCGGCCTGACGGCGTACAGCTACGTGATCCAGGGTGACGATGGCGAGAGCGGTCGCAACTGGTCGCGTGGTCTGGCCGGGCTGGCCCTGCTCGGGCTCGGTGGCGGTGGGCTCCTGCTGCGCCGGCGTCTGGTCTGACGCAGCGCCACCAGCAACATCCGGAAGGGGCACCGAGCGATCGGTGCCCCTTCCCGCGTCTGCGATCGGCTCTGCCGGTGCAGCGGTGAGTGGGGACTGGATCGGTGAGGCGGATCCAGTCCTGGCTCACCGCCCACCCGATGATCAGGCGCGGCCCAGGCGCGCGCCGAAGATCGCCGTTCCGGGCGTCAGCAGACCGCGCACCTTCGACCAGCCACCCCACACCCGGTCGTGGCCCTCGGGCCACTCGGGCTCCAGCAGGTCGGTGATCACGAACCCGGCGCCGGCCAGCAGGCTCACCCAGTCGCCGAGCGTGCGATGGTGCTCCACGTACGACACCTGTCCGGTTTCGTCGTCCACCTCGACGTACGGCGTCCGGTCCCAGTAGGACTGGCTGGCCACGAGGCCGCCCTCGCCGGGGTCGTCGGGGAACATCCAGCGGGTCGGGTGGGTGATCGAGAAGGCGAACCGTCCGCCAGGGCGCAGCACGCGCGCGGTCTCGGCCACCGCGACGTCGATCTCGCTGATGAACTGCAGGGCGCCGAAGGACGAGAAGACGATGTCGAACGAGTCGTCGGCAAAGGGGAGATGGGTCGCGGTGCCTAGCACCGAGGGGACCGGGGTCCCCGTCTCCTCGTCGAGCCGGCGCGAGTGCTGCAGCTGCCTGAAGGACAGATCCAGGCCGACCGCTCGGCCACCGCGCTGACAAATCCACCGCGAACACTGTCCGGCACCGGAGCCCACCTCGAGTGCGTCACGGCCCGCCACCTCGCCGAGGACCCCTGCCTCGTCCTCGGTGAACCCCTCCGGACCCCACACGAAACCGGCATCGCCCAGGAACTCGCCGTGGGTCGCCTGGTACTCGTCGGCGTAGCGGTCCCAGTCCGGTCCGTTCGCCCGTCGGGACTCGGCCTCGTCCACCGCCCGCCGCTCGACCCGCACCGGCGGATGCGACTGCTCGGCCTCCACGTGCGGAGACTACTTTGTCGTGCGTGGACCTAACCTCCCTGACCCCACTCGAGGGTGGATGGTCCGGTGAGACGTTCGTCGCCGAGGTCGCGGGGGAGCGCAGCGTCGTACGGATCTACGCCGGCGCCTCCCACCGGGGAGCGAACGCGCACGAGGTCGACGCCGCGCTGCTGCGTCTGGTCCGCGGACTCCTGCCCGTGCCGGAGATCCTGGAGGTACGACGTGCCGATCCGGCAGCGGACCATCCCGCCCTGCTGGTGACGTCGTTCCTGCCCGGTGTGCGGGGAGACCTGCTGCTCCCCGACCTCGACGATCGCGGCCTGGCCCTGCTGGGCGGACGACTGGGGCGGATCCTCGCCGACCTCGCCGGAATGCCGATGCTCCGGTCCGGGCCCTTCGTCGACGGCGAGCTGACCATCGGCTCCTTCGGCGCGGACGGGCAGAGCATCGACGGGCTTCCGGATTTCGTGGCGCTCCACGAGCAGGCCTTCCTGCACTGGTCGCAGGCCGAGCTGGAGGGGTTGCGCGAGGTGGCGACCGATGCCCAGGCTCTGCTGGACACAGTCGGCCGCACCTGCCTGGTCCACAGCGACGTCAATCCCAAGAACCTGCTCGTCGATCCCGACACGCTGGACGTCACCGGGCTTCTCGACTGGGAGTTCGCCCACGCGGGGCACCCCTACACCGACCTCGGCAACCTGCTGCGCTTCGACCGCCAGCCGGCCCTGGCCGCGGCGGTCCTGGAGGCGTACGTCGCCCGCCACAGCGGCACGCCCGGCGATGCCCTGGCGATGGCCCGCGCCGCCGACCTGTGGGCGCTGGTCGACCTCGCCGCCCGAAGGGGACAGAACCCGGTCGCCGACCGGGCTCACGATCGACTG
This sequence comes from Nocardioides sp., assembly GCA_045806805.1. Lineage (GTDB taxonomy): Bacteria > Actinomycetota > Actinomycetes > Propionibacteriales > Nocardioidaceae > Nocardioides. The sequence goes on from JBJMIQ010000276.1 coordinate 3,232, forward strand.
CGCGCGATCGTCCGCGCGGGGGACGTGCACGCGACCTGAGCGCCTCCCGCATTGGACTCGGCGAGTCGCCCCGGCGTACCCTTGTGGACTGCGCCTGGAGTCTGCCTGCGTCCCGGACGGAGCGGACACAGAGCTCGCTATCAGTCCGGAGCACCAAGCGGACGTGTCCATCGGTAGTGAAACCGGCTTCAACGCGCGCCCGCACGACATCTGACCACCCAAGGAACCACTTCCCATATGACGAGCAGCACCTTCACTCTTCCCGAGACCGACGCGCCCCAGGTCGCGGTCAACGACATCGGCTCGGGAGAGGGCGTCCTCGCCGCGATCGACGAGACCATCAAGTACTTCAACGACGGTGACATCGTGGATGGCACCATCGTCAAGGTCGACCGGGACGAGGTCCTGCTCGACATCGGCTACAAGTCGGAGGGCGTGATCCCGAGCCGGGAGCTGTCGATCCGCAACGACGTCGACCCGAACGAGATCGTGTCGCTCGGCGACAAGATCGAGGCCCTCGTCCTCACCAAGGAGGACAAGGAAGGCCGGCTCGTCCTCTCCAAGAAGCGGGCGCAGTACGAGCGGGCCTGGGGCGACATCGAGCGCATCAAGGAAGAGGACGGCGTCGTCTCCGGCCCCGTCATCGAGGTCGTCAAGGGCGGCCTGATCCTCGACATCGGTCTGCGCGGCTTCCTGCCGGCGTCCCTGGTCGAGATGCGCCGTGTCCGCGACCTGCAGCCCTACGTGGGCCGCGAGCTCGAGGCGAAGATCATCGAGCTCGACAAGAACCGCAACAACGTGGTGCTGTCCCGCCGGGCGTGGCTGGAGGAGACGCAGAAGGAGCAGCGCGAGGAGTTCCTCGAGAACCTCAAGCCGGGCGAGGTCCGCCGCGGCGTGGTCTCCAGCGTCGTGAACTTC
>JBJMIQ010000277.1:0-3688 GCA_045806805.1 Nocardioides sp.
TCGGCGAGCGGGTTGCGGAAGACGCCCTGGTAGGCCGTTCCGGACACCGCGAGCATCGCACCGACCAGGACCCCCAGCACCACGCGGGGCAGCCGGATCTCCCAGAAGATGGCCTGCTGGGTGAGCGACATCCCGGAGTCGACCTCGACCCCCGGAATCGCGTCGAGCAGCTCCAGCAGCACACCCGACACGCTCAACCCGGCCGGCCCCACCAGACAGCCGACCACCACCGACGCGAGGCAGACGAGCGCGCCCACGGCGATCTTGGTCCGCCGCATCCGCGGTCGGGAGTCGAGGCGAGCGACGGCGCGCAGGTGCGCCGTCGCGGCAACGCCGCGCTCCTTGCCGGCCAGGTCGAGCGCCATGGTGGATCAGCCGCTCGCGCCGCCGAGGGCGGCCTCGCGCTCGGCCAGGATGTCGCTCACCTGCTGCACGAAGTCGACCACCCGGGGACCCCATCGGCTGGCCACGTCCTCGTCGACGACGTGGACCTGCTCGTCGTCCACGGCCGCGACCTGCGCCCAGCCCGGCCGCTTCTCGACGTCGGCCACCGAGACGTCGCAGCACTGGCTGTCGGCCAGGAACACCAGGTCCGGGTCGGCCTGGACGACGTACTCCCGGGACAGCTTGGGGTAGTCGTCCTGGACCTTGGACCTGTCCGCGATGTTCTTCAGCCCGAACAGTCCGTAGACCTCGCCGATGAACGTGCTGCTCGAGGCGGAGTAGAGGTCGGGAGTGAGCTCGTGGAAGTAGGTCAGCCCCTTGGCGTCCGGGGCGTCGGCCAGCGCCTGTTCGATCTCCTCACGCATGCCGGTGACATCCTGTTCGGCCTCGTCGGTGTGACCCGTGGCGGCTCCGAGGCGCTCCATCTGCGAGTAGGTCTCCTCGAGGTCGTCGGCCGCGGGGAGCAGCAGGGTGGGGACCCGGGCCTTCTCGAGGTTCGCGACGAGGTCTCCGGTGTCGTCGGCCGCGACCACCAGGTCCGGCTCGTACTCCAGGACCGCCTCGACGTTCGGCTCGTAACCGGACAGCTTCGTGGTCGGGACGTCCTTCGGGTAGTCGGACTGGTCGTCGACGGCGACCACCTGGTCGCCGGCGCCGATCTCCCACAGCATCTCCGTCGCTGTCGGGCTGAGGGAGACGATCTTGGCCGGCTGGTCCTTGATCGTGATCTCGGTGTGTCCGTCGACCGGGCCCGAGAGCACCTCGGTCGGGAACTGCTCGTCCGCCGAGGGCGAGGAGTCGGCCGCCTCGTCCACGGTGTCGACCCCGCCACAGCCGGCGAGCACGAGGCCCAGCAACAGCAGCAGGGGCGGGGTGAGAAGTGAAGGGATGGGGCGCCGCTCGGGGCGCGCGGGAATCTTCGTGTGCACAGCATCCTCCGGTCCACGGAGGACGAAAGTGGTCGCACCGCTCGAGCCAGGGATGGCCGTTGCCGCACGAACTACCCTTCGTCCGAGGCTAGTTGCGTGGCCACGGGCCAGGTGACCTGGCTCGTCCGGCCCCGAAGGGACGGCTTCACAGTTGCGGGACAGCACCGGGATCTCACCGGACTTCACTGAGCACCGTGGCACCCCCGTAGGCACGGGAGCAGCAGCACACTACCTCGGAGGGCGGCCTGTGACGCCATAGGGTCTGTCCGGTGAGAGGCAGTCTGATGGTGCTGGGCACCACCTCCGACGCCGGCAAGACTGTCGTGACGACCGGCCTGTGCCGTGTCCTGGCCCGCCGTGGCGTTCGGGTGGCGCCGTTCAAGGCCCAGAACATGTCGAACAACTCGATGGTGACGGCCGACGGCGCGGAGATCGGCCGGGCGCAGTGGATCCAGGCCGTCGCGGCACAGGCGGATCCGGAGGCGGCGATGAACCCGGTGTTGCTGAAGCCCGGCAGCGACCGGCGCAGCCATGTCGTCGTCATGGGCGCCCCGGCCGGTCACCTCGACGCGAGTGAGTACGCCGGCGCGCGGGCGCCGCTCGCGGCCGCGGCGTACGAGGCCTTCGACGACCTCGCGCGGCGGTACGACGTCGTGATCTGCGAGGGAGCGGGCAGCCCGGCCGAGGTCAACCTGAGGGCGCACGACTACGTCAACCTGGGGCTGGCGCGCCACGCCGGGATCCCTGCACTGCTCGTCGGAGACATCGACCGCGGCGGCGTGTTCGCCGCCATGCACGGCACCCTCGCCCTGCTCGAGGAGGCCGACCAGGCGCTGATCGCCGGGCTGGTGATCAACAAGTTCCGTGGCGACGCAGGCCTGCTCCAACCCGGGCTCGATGTTGTGGAAGAGGTGACCGGGAGGCCCGTCCTGGGGGTCCTGCCGTGGCTGCCGCAGCTGTGGCTGGACTCCGAGGACTCGCTCGCGATCCGGGACCGTCCGGCGCCGGTCGAGCCCGCCGGGTCACGGCTGCGGGTGGCGGTGGTGCGGTTCCCGCGGATCAGCAACTTCACCGACATCGACGCCTTGTCCCTCGAGCCCGGTCTCGAGGTGACCTTCGCCGCCGACCCCCGTTCGCTGGCGTCCGCTGACGTGGTCGTGCTGCCAGGGACCCGGGCGACGATCGCCGACCTGGCGTGGCTGCGCGGGCAGGGGCTGGCCGAGGCCGTGCGCAGCCACGCTGAACGCGGCGGCGTAGTGCTCGGCATCTGTGGCGGCTTCCAGATGCTCGGCCGCGAGATCGTCGATCTCGACGGGGTCGAGGGCCCGGCCGGGACGCGGATGGCCGGGCTGGGCCTGCTCGAGGCGGTCACCACCTTCGGACCCGAGAAGGTGCTCGGGACTCCCGTCGGCTCCGTACTCGGGGAGCCGGTGTCGGGCTACGAGATCCACCACGGCCGTGTTCGGATCGGTGCGGGGGACGACTTTCCAGGCGGCACCCGGTCAGGCGCGACCTTCGGCACGATGTGGCACGGCTGCCTCGAGGGTGACGCGTTCCGCAGCGCCTGGCTCCGGCTGGTGTCAGGGCTTGCGGGGCGGTCCGGCCTCCAGACCGGCACGGTCTCGTTCGCGGCGGCGCGTGAGCAACGGATCGACGCGATCGCGGACGCCCTCGAAGACCACCTCGACGTCGACGCCGTACTCCGACTGGTGGAGCACGGTGCGCCCCCGGGGCTGCGGCCGGTCCGGGGTGGCCTGGTCAGGTGAGCCTCCCGTCCGGTAATTGGTGCAAGGAATGCAGCCGTGACCGGAGTTTCGAACTGCCCCGGACCCCCGCTCGAAAAGATTCAAGATTTGCCCAAATTGACTATGGAAATGACTATGGCACCCGGTGGTCTAGAGGCTTACGTTTGCCCGAACTTTTTACCTCGGGGAGGGCAATATGTCTCGTTCAGCTTGGGTGCTCGCGACCGTGCTGGTCCTGGGAGGAGGCGTGGGGAGTCCCGCCGCGCGCTCCGCCCCGCCGGCCAAGGGACCACAGATCGACCACATCGTGGTGATCTACGAGGAGAACCACAGCTTCGACAACCTCTTCGGCCGCTGGGAGGGCGTCAACGGCCTGGACGGCGCGAGTCCCCAACCGCAGGTCGCGCCCGACGGCACGGTCCTGCCGTGCCTGCCGCAGAACGACGTCAACCTGACCTCGCCGCCGCAGCCGGTCACCTGCAGCGGCACCGTCGGAGCGCAGACGATCAGCTCGGCGTTCGACAACGCACCGTTCCGGATCGACGACTACATCAAGCCCGAGGACACAAA
>JBJMIQ010000278.1:0-10057 GCA_045806805.1 Nocardioides sp.
CCCGACGAGGGATGGCACCTCAAGGTCCCGGCCGAGGAGGGCCGCGACGAGATCCGGGTGGGACTGCGGCGGGCGCGTCACCATCCACCTGCCGAGCTGCGTCGCGACGTCATCGCGTGGACCCTGGACGCGCCACTCGAGCCCATCGCCACCATCCGCACCCGCCGCACCCGACGAGACCTGGTCGCAGGCGACGGGACCGTGCTCGCCGAGCTCGCGGACGACGAGGTGACCGGCACGCCTGCGGGCGCCTCCGGACCGGTCGTGTGGCGGGAGTGGGAGCTGGAGCTGGTGGACGCCGGCCCGGAGCTCCTGACGGCTGCCGACGAGCTGATGGCGGGTGTCGGCGTCCTGCCGGACGAGATCCAGAGGAAGATCGTGCGCGTCCTCGGCGTTCGGGCCCCTGACACATCGCTTCCCGAGGTCGGGAGCGACCTGCCCGCTGGACGCGTGCTGGAGCGCCGCCTGGCACGTCAGATCGCCGAGCTGAAGCGCTGTGACAGCCAGATGCGCCGCCACCGTGACGAGGGCGTACACCATGCCCGCGTCGCCTGCCGACGACTGCGGTCCGCGCTCGCGACGTTCCGGCCCCTGGTGAACCGTGAGGTGACCGACCCGGTCCGGGACGAGATCCAGTGGCTCGGGCGCGCCCTCGCCGATGCCCGCGACTCGAAGGTCGTGCGAGAGCGGTTGAGGGACATGATCGACCAGGAGCCCGACGACGCCGTCGTCGGCCCGGTGTCGAGAAGGCTGGACACCGCCTTCGACGAACGCGCGCGGGCGGCCTGGCGCCTGGTGGACGAGACACTTGCGTCCGAGCGCTACGTCGAGCTGCTCACGACCCTCGACCGCCTACTCGCAGACCCGCCGTGGACGGAGAAGGCCGGTCTGCCGGCCGAGGAGGTACTACCGAAACGACTGCGCAAGGAGTGGCGCCGACTGAAGCGCCGAATGGCAGCAGTGGAGCAGGCCGAGGACCGAGACGCCGAGCTGCACGAGGTGCGCAAGGACGCCAAGCGGCTCCGGTACGCCGCCGAGGCCGTGCACACCGTCTGGGGCAAGGATGCCAAGCGGTTGGCGAAAGCGGCCAAGAAGCTCACCTCGCACCTCGGCGAGCGGCAGGACACGGTGATGAGCCGCCCTGGCCTGCTCGAGATCGCCGCGTACGCCGACGCGGCGGGGGAGAGCTCCGTGACCTGGGGCGTGCTGCTGGTGCGCGAGGAGGAGCGGGCGGCCCAGCTGGACGCCGAGCTTCCGGACCTGTGGAGGAAGGTGTCGCGGAAGAAGCTGCGTCGCTGGCTGCGGTCGGCCGGCTGAGCGTCAGAGTGCCTGCGAAACGCTGGACATGTTGAAGTCGGGGACCCGGAGAGCGGGAGTCGCCGTCCGGGAGAAGTAGTCGTCGCCCCACTCGCGGCTGAAGCTGGGCACGGTTGCCGAGGCGTGGGTGAAGCGACGCAGCAGGTCGACCGGGCTCTCGTTCCAGCGGAAGTTGTTGACCGCTGCCGTGATCTCGCCGTGCTCGACCAGATAGACACCGTCTCGCGTCAACCCCGTCAACAAGAGGGTCTGCGCGTCGACCTCCCGGGTGTACCAGAGGCAGGTCACGAGCAGTCCGCGTTCGGTGCCGGCCACCAGGTCCTCGACGGTGCCGGACGCGCCGTCGATCGAGAGGATCAGGTTGTCGATCATCGGCGTCACGGGCTGCCCGGTCATCGAGGCGGTGTGCCGGGTCTGCAGGAGCGAGGTGAGACGTCCGTTGCGGATCCAGTCCGTCCGCCCGAGAGGCAGCCCGTTGTCGAAGACCGAGTCGGTGTTGTCGGAGGTTGCGGCCATCGTGAACGGGGCACAGGCGAGGCCGTCGTAGGCGGGGTCGGAGAAGAGGTTGACGCCCTCACGCGTGATCTGGTCCCCGATGCGGGTCCCGCCTCCACGGCGGCTGTAGACCGACTGCCCCTCGTGGGCGGTCCTGGCCCCGGCGGACCAGTAGGCGTCGACCATCAGGTCGGCCACCGCCGTGGGCGGCAGGATCGTGTCGTAGTGGCCGGCCGGGAGGTCGATCTGGCGCGCGCCCCAGCCCAGACGCCGGCTCAGGGTCTCTTCGATGGCGAGCGCGTCGACATCGGCGAAGTCGCGGGTGGCGCCACCCACCCACGCACTCCTGGTCAGGTCCGCGGTCTTGCCGGTGAAGCCGTAGTGGCCGGTGGGTTGCGCGTGCCGCAGGCGGAGCCCGGTGGAGGAGCCCAGGAACGTGGTGGTGAGCTCGTGGTTGACGAACCCGTAGAGCACCCGCTTGCCATCGGTGGCGCGACCGAACGCCTCGCCCAGGGCGGGGGCAAAGTCGTCATAGACGTGGATGTCGGTGGGGGAGGGCGGCTGGTCCCAGTCGTCGGCCGGATCACCGCTGACCAGCTCGGCGGCGTCCTCGGCGGCCGACCCGGCCCGGGCGGCGGCGTCGGCAGCTTCCACAAGCGCGGCGACCTGCGCGGGGGAGCTGGCGCTGCCGGTGACCGAACCGGTGCGGATGCCGTCCGGCGCCTTGCTGAACGAGATGATCGTGACGCTGATGCCGTGCATCACGCCGTTGGTGGTGAGCGTGTTGTTGGCCCAGCGGAGGTTGGCGCTGCTGCTGTCGGAGACGATGACGATGCAGTCGTCGGCCGTGGAGGTGACCAGGGCGTGCTCGACGAGTGCCTGCGGCGTGGTGTTCATCAGTTGCCTCCCTCGTCGGTGGTGTTGAGGACCCGGACTCCACGGAAGAGCGAGGTGGGACAACCATGGCTGACCGAGGCGACCTGCCCGGGCTGGGCCTTCCCGCAGTTGAAGGCACCGCCCAGCACCCACGTGTCAGGTCCGCCGACGGCTTCCAGGGAGTTCCAGAAGTCGGTCGTCGTGGCCTGGTAGGCGACGTCGCGGACCTGCCCGACCAGCTCGCCGTCGGCGATCGAGTAGAACCGCTGTCCGGTGAACTGGAAGTTGAACCGCTGCATGTCGATCGACCATGACTTGTCGCCGACGATGTAGAGCCCGCGCTCGACGCGGCTGATGAGCTCGTCGCTGGAGGGACCGTCATCGGCGGGCTGGAGGGAGACGTTGGCCATCCGCTGGATCGGGATGTGGCCGGGGGAGTCGGCGTAGGCACAGCCGTTGGAGCGGCCCTTCCCATCGTGGGAGTTGAGTTCCGGCCGCTGCGCTGCCATCGGTCGGTCGAGCTGGTAGCCGACGAAGACCCCGTCGCGGACGATGTCCCAGGACTGTGTCTGCACGCCCTCGTCGTCGTAGCCGGTCGTGGCGAGGCCGTGCTCGACGGTGCGGTCGCCGGTGACGTTCATGACCGGGGAGCCGTACTGCATGGTGCCGAGCTTGTCGACCGTGGCGAAGGATGTGCCGGCGTAGTTGGCTTCGTAGCCCAGGGCACGGTCCAACTCGGTCGCATGCCCGATCGACTCGTGGATGGTCAGCCACAGGTTCGAGGGGTGGATGACCAGGTCATAGCTGCCGGCCTCGACGCTGGGTGCCTTGAGCTTCTCGGCCAGCAGCTCGGGGACCTGCTCGATCTCGTCGTCCCAGTCGTAGGTGCCGTCGGTGAGGTACTCCCACCCGCGACCGACCGGTGGGGCGATCGAGGCCATCGAGTCGAAGGTGTCGGCCCCGGTCCCCATCGCCTCGAACCCCGGCTGGAGCCGGATCCGCTGCTGGGTGGTGCGGGTGCCGGTGAGGTCGGCGTAGAACTTGTTCTCCTGCACCTGGAGCAGGTACGCGGTGGCGTGATCGACCGCCGCACCGGTCCGCAGACGGTTGGTCCAGTCGATGAGGAGTGAGGCCTTGTCGGCGGTGGGAACCTCGAACGGGTTCACGTCGTAGGACGAGATCCAGGTGACGTCGTCGTGGACAGGCTCGGGAGCCAGCTCGACCGGGGAACTGGTCATGGCGGCCGCGACCCGCGCCACCTCGACCGCCCTTTCCGCGACCGCCACGGCGGACTCGGGGGTCAGCACCACGCCGGAGGCGAATCCCCAGGCACCACGGTGGATGACCCGGACCGCGAAGCCGAGGTCCTCGGTGTCGCCGGCACCCTGGAGCACCCCGTCGCGGACGCCCAGCTGCTGGTAGCGCACGCGCTCGAAGCGAAAGTCGGCATGGCTCACCGCGAGCTCACCGGCCCGGGCGAGCGCGGCGTCGGACAAGGCCCGGAAGGGCAGGTCGAGGAAGCTCGGATCGACGACGTTGACCATGAGGGCGAACCTATCCGACGTGGACGGCGCGCACCGCTGAGCCGTGGCGTCGTTTCTCGACGTGCAGCTGGGTGGGGATGCGTTCGCGCAGGTGGGCGACATGGCTGACCACCCCGACCACGCGGCCACCCTCGCGGAGGGTGTCGAGGGTGTCCATGACGTCGTCCAGGGTCTCGGCGTCGAGTGAGCCGAAGCCCTCGTCGACGAAGAGGGTGTCGAGGTCGGCGCCGCCGACCTCGTGGGCAATGACGTCGGCCAGGCCGAGGGCCAGCGCCAGGGAGACCACGAAGGTCTCCCCTCCGGAGAGGGTGGCCGGGTCGCGGGCCTCCCCGGACCACTCGTCGCGGACCAGCAGGCTCAGGCCGCCGCGGCTCTCCCCGGCACCTCTTCCGCCGGTGTGCTCCAGGGCGTAGCGCCGGTCGCTCATCCGCGAGAGCCGTCCGTTGGCCGCCTCCACAACCTGCGCGAGTCGCGACGCCAGCACGTAACCGGAGAGTCGCATCCGGAGCCGGTTGTCGGGTGAGGACCCGTCGGCGAAAGCTGCCAGCCGGGTGACCAGGTCGTGCTCGGCTCGCAGCGGTGACCAGACCTGCAGCGCCTCGCTCAGCTGGTCTCCCAGGTCCGTGACGCGCTCGGCCCTCGTGCGGGTGACGTCGGCCGCGGTGGCGGTCGCGGCGAGCTCGTCGACCGCCTGCTGGTGGGCGGCCTCGAGAGCTGGGACGTCGGGCGGCGGGAGCTTCGCCTGATCGCGTAGCGCCGGGTCGGCCAGCGTCGACTCGACGCCTGCCACGGCCTGCTGGTGCGCCTGGACCTCACCCTCGAGGCGGGCGAGGGCCCTCGGCTCCAGCGCCGCCCGCAGGGCGGAGTCGGCATCGTCGAAGCCCGCGGCCAACGCCGCCTCCGTGAGCTGGTCGCGGGCCGCCGTGGCAGCCGTGTCGTGCCGGCGCGCCTCCTCGCGGGCGAGCAGTGCCTGCGTGCACAGGTCGGCCACCTCGTCCTGGTCGGCCGCGAGGTGGGTGAGAGTCTCGCAGCCGGTGCCGCGCAGGTGGTCGGCGAGCTCGCGCTTGATGGCCGTGCGCTCCTGCCGTTGGCGCGCCAGCGTCGTGGTCGTGACGGTCAGATCGTGGGCGACCTCCTCGCAGCGGGTGGTGAGCTCGGCCTGCCGGGTCTCGGCGGCCAGGAGGCGCGCCTGGTGATCTGCTGCGGCACGGGCCAGCTTCGTGAGCCGCTGCATCTCTGTCTCCGCGGTGGACAGCTCCGCCTCGAGGAACGCGAGGTCACCGTCGGCGGTGGACCGGGCCGCCTCGAGCCGGGCGGCGAGCTCGCGCACGCGGAGGTCGTGGGCGTGACGCGTCGCCTCGGCGTCATCGACCAACCTGCGGGCGGCCTTCTCGGCCCCGGCGTCCGGAGTGCCCGCGTCGAGGCTGGCCGGCCGGGGGTGGTCGGCGGATCCGCACACCGGACAGTCGTGTCCCACGACGAGTGCGCCGGCGAGCTCGGCGGCGATGCCGCGGATGCGCGCCTCCTGGACGAGGAGCCACTCCTCCTTGAGCCGCTGTGCGTCGTCGACCGCCTGCCGGTGCAGCTCGGTGGCCTCGATGAGTTCCCGGTCGAGCCTCACCGACAGCCGGGCGGCCTCCTGCCGCTGGTGTAGTGCGCAGACCTTGTCACCGGTGCCAGGGAGGTCTCGCTCTGCGTCCCGAGCACCGGACGCGCGCTCACGGAGCTGCACGAGCTGGTCGGGAAGGTCGGCGAGCAGACGAACCAGCTCGTCACGCTCCACCGTGAGCCGCCGTTCGCGGGCCGAGGCTTCCTGCACCTCCTCCTCCAGGTCAGCGAGGGCTGCCGCTCTCGGAAGCAGCGCCCGGGCGCCGGCTGCACCGGCGACGGCCCGGTCGCGCAGCTGGACCAGGACGTGGTCGTCGAGGTCGGCTCCTGCGGCCTCGACACGCACGGCCGCCGCCTCGGTGCGGGTCCGGCTGAGCTCGTGGGCACGCCCGGCCGCGTCGGCCTGCTGGTCCGCAACCCGGCCAAGGGGGAGCACCTCGGCAGCGCGCCTGGCCCGCGCGAGCCGTTGGACCTGCTGTGCGTGGTCAGGGGCCGCGGTGGCGAGCTGGTCGCGTCGACCGAGGGCGTCGGCATGGCGCGCCTGCGCATCGCGGAGCTGGCGTGCCCGGTCCAGGGAGTCGCGCGCCGCCGTTTCGTCGGTGACGGCGTCACGACTTCGGGTCAGCGCCTCGTCCGCCGACTCCTCGGCGGTCTGTCGCCGGTCGGCCGCCCAGCGGATGATCTCACCGGCCTCGGCGACCGGCCCGAGGTCGTGGAGATCCCACTGTTCGGGGAGGGAGGCGTGGGCGGCCTCGCTGAGCCGGCTCACGAGATCGGCCACCCGGTCGTGGTGGATCAGCGACTCGCGACGCAAAGTACGCCGCCGGTCGGCGAGCCAGCGCTCGACGCCCTCGAACCGTGCGGTCCGGAACAGCTGTTGGAGGAGCTTGTGGCGCTCCTCGGACCTCGCGCGCAGGAACGCCTGGAAGCGGCCCTGGGGGAGCAGGGCCACCTGGCAGAACTGGTTGAGGTTGAGGCCGACGAGATGGGTGATCTGGTGGCCAGCCTCGTCGAGCCGGGTCGAGAGCGGGTGCCAGGCCTCTCCGCGCCGCTCGCAGAGCCTGACCGAGGCCTGCTGGGTGGTGGTGCCGATGCCCCGCCTCTTGGGCCGCTGCCAGGCCGGGGAGCGAACGATGCGGAAGCGGCGGCCGGCCAGGGTGAGCTCCAGGGCGACGCGCGGGGCCTCGCCGTCGGCGGCCAGGTCCGCCCGCAGGCGCTTGGCGCTCTGCCGGTCGCCCGGCACCTCGCCGTAGAGGGCGAAGCACACGGCGTCGAGGATCGAGGTCTTTCCGGCACCGGTCGCGCCGGTGAGCAGGAAGAGACCGGCTGCCGAGAGCGCGTCGAAGTCGACCACGACCGGATCGGGGAACGGACCGAACGCCTCGATCTGCAGGTGGTGGAGACGCATCAGTCCTGCCCCGCGGAGAGCAGCACGTCGAAGTCGGGATCCTCGCAGCATGCGTCACACGCTGTGAGCAGGACCGCGGACTCGGCCTCCGTGGCGGGAGCGCCGCGCAGGTCGGCGACGAAGCCGAGAGCGATCTCGTGGTCGGTCTGCCCGTGCGTGCGGGGAGCCGGGGCTCCGGAGTCGCGTGGCTGGGTGGGCTCGAAGGCGAGGACCAGGGTGTGGGGGAAGCGTCGCCGCAGCTGGTCCATGGCCTGGAGGGGGCGAGTGTCGTCGGTCAGGGTCGCCTGGACCCAGGCCGACTCGTGGCACGCGAGGGTCGGGTCGCTGAGGAGGGTCTCGAGCTCTCCCCTGATCTGCGCAAGCGGCCGGGGGACGGGGGCGTCGATGAACTCGGCCGATCTCATCCCGTCTGCGTCGAGCTCGACCAGCCAGCTGCCCTTGCGGTGGCGGACCTCGGAGAAGGAGTAGGCCAGCGGCGACCCGCTGTAGCGGATCGCCTCGGTCAGGGTGTGTCGGCCGTGCAGGTGGCCCAGGGCGGTGTAGTCGACGTCGTCGAACAGAGAGGTCGGCACGATGGAGACGCCACCGACGCTGATGTCGCGCTCGGACTCGCTGGCCTCGCCGCCGGCGACGAAGGCGTGGGCCAGGACCACCGACCGGGTGTTGGACCGACGGGCGAGATCGGCACGCACCCGGGACATGGCCTCGCCCAGGGCCCCCTGGTGGGAACGGTGGGCCAGCCCCCACGGCTCGCGCAGCGTGTCAGGGTCGAGGTAGGGGAGACCGTAGACGGCCACCGGACCGTGCGTGTCCTCGAGGAGCACGGGCACACCGGACGACGCGGCGTCGGTGCGGATGAAGACGCCCGAGGCGTCGATCAGCCGGGAGCCGAACCCCAGGCGCTGGGCGGAGTCGTGGTTGCCGCTGGTGACGACGACCTGCGCGCGGGAGGAGGCCAGCCGGGCGAAGGTGTCGTCGGCGAGCCGGACGGCCTCGACTGGCGGCAGGGCCCGGTCGTAGACGTCACCGGCCACCACCACCAGGTCGACCCGCTCGGAGTCGACCACGTCGAGCAGGTGGTCGACGAACGCCGCCTGGTGCCTGAGCAGACCTTCGCGGTGGAAGGACCTGCCCAGGTGCCAGTCGGACGTGTGGAGGATGCGCACGGCACGAACGTAGAAGGACCCACCGACACCGCGATGGACCCACGCCGCGCGTCAGTCCTCAGGAGTGCCCGCTCACCCCTGGAGGGTGAGCGCGAACTGCACTCCTCCGTTCTGGTCCACGGCGGCGTCGAGCACCTTGTCATCGAGCTGCAGGCTCGCCGCCTCGTCGAGGTAGATGGTCGCGCCATCCTGTTCGACGACCTTGTCACCCGGCTCGGCGGCCGGGGCGGGCTCGACCTCGAACGAGGGCTGGTCGGCACTCTCGCTGGTGATCCGGAGGCCAGCAGCCTCCGGGATCTGTGCGGAGATCTCCTTGACGATCGTGCTGGCGTTGTCGGTGAGAGTGAGCATGGGCTCGCTTCCGATTGCGGTCAGTACTCCTCCACCGTGTCGCAACCGGCCGCCGTACTCAAACTGCGGGTCTCACCTGGCGGCGAGCTGCCCACGGATCGCGCCGTCGGGGAACTTGGCGTTGTGCACGTTGACGTACCAGTTCTGAGGGTTGTTCAGGATCCTGGTCACGAGCCGTGCCCGCACCTGCACGCAGCCGGCCGAGTCCCCGTCCGTCGGTGTCTTCAGGGGTACGGCGGGCGGGTTCTCCACTCCCACTGCACCGTGGTGGATGTGAGCTGCGAGGGGGGTCCCCATCCGGTCCACGATCACGGCGTAGCACAGAGCCTGAGGGTCGCTGGATGTGCCGAAGACGAAGGCGTCGCCGACGCCGTTGGGGTCAGCCGGAGGCACCTCCTGCTGGCCGTCCATCTGTGTAGCGAGCTCAGTGGTCCCGGCAGGTGTGATGGTGGTGGTCGCGCCTCCCGCCGGCAGGAGCGGCAGGGCGATCGCGAGTGCCGCAGCGCCGCCGAGGCTGGCCACGAGTACGTTTCGAAGGGTTGAGTTCATCGTTGCGTTCTCCTCAAGGAAATTGAAACTTGCCCTTCTTTCCTTGGTACTCGCGCAATCCGTGATCCGTAATGGCTAGACCGGGCCATATGGCCTACGGGTAGCGGACGCACCGTTCTTCGGACGCGAAGCCGTAAAGGTGCAGCCCGCTGCGCTCCGCGAGGCGTACGGCGAGGCTCGACGGGGCGCCAACCGCCACCAGCGCGCCCACACCCGCGGCGACGGCCTTCTGCACCAGCTCGAACCCGGCCCGGCCGCTGACCACCAGGGCCGCCTCGGACGGCGCCAGACCCGCGAGCACCCGCGCCCCGGTGACCTTGTCGACGGCGTTGTGCCGGCCCACGTCCTCACGGACCTCGAGCAGCCCACCCTCGGCGGGGGCCAGGCCCGCGGCGTGCACGCCGCCGGTGACGTCGAAGACGCGCTGGGCCGCGCGCAGCCGCCCGGGCAGTGCGCGAACGACGTCGGGGTCGGGTAGCGGCCCGGGCCAGCGGGGGGAGGTGGGGGCGGCGAGCGCCTCGGCGATGGTGTCCTTGCCGCAGACGCCGCACGCCGAGGAGCCCGATCCCGCATGCCGGTGCCCCGGGTCGCGGGTCGGTGGCCGGTCGAGGGTGACCGTGACGACGTTGAACTCCTGCTCTGGCGTCAGGTCGACATCGGTGCAGTAGGCGATGGTGTGCGGGGGCGCGGTGAGGAGCCCCTCGTGCACCAGCCACCCCGCGGCGAGCTCGAAGTCCTGGCCC
>JBJMIQ010000279.1:0-21748 GCA_045806805.1 Nocardioides sp.
GGTTGTCGATCATCCGCAGGGTCGACGGCGGAAGTTCATGGGCATCGTCGATGACGACGAGTCGTGGCGAGGGAGTCGGGTCCTCATCCTGCCCCGCAGCGGGCTCCAGCAGCTTCCCCAGCCGCGCAGGCGTCCAGCGCCGCTCCGCTTGAAGCCAGGTGACCTCGCTCGATCGTCCCGACCGTCGCAGCCATCCGCTCACGCCGAGCGTCTTGCCCGCGCCGGCCGGAGCGACGAGCAGGGTCAGCGGGTTTTCCGAGGCGCGGTCCAGGCGCTGCCACAACCGTGCCCGAGGCACGTACACGCGCGGCAGCCTGGGCACCGTCTGGCCGAGTGAATCGGGACCGCCCCGTGCGGTGCCGGGGACAGGCGGCGACGCCCTGCCCGGACTGGAACCGGACACGTCCGTTGGCACACGGACCCCTTCTTTGCGCACGCTGGTCGGAGGCGGTGCCCCATCACCGTTGCTTGGCTTCGACGGTAGCGCGGCATCCGTGCCAGGCGGCTCATCCGTCACGGAGTAGTCGCGCTCTCCTCGGCGAACACCGAACGAAGCGCCGCGTCCTGCGCGGCGCTCAGCCGGGTGACGATCCGGGCAACCGGCTGGTGCGTGGCGAACGCGCCCTCGATCGTGATGACGACCGCGTCCGGGCCGAGCACGAACAGCGCCGATGTCCCGGGAGTGACCTGATCACGCACCTGGTTGATGAAGGTGTCGTCGATGCCGATGTCCGTCAACGAACCGGCGAGAGCGCCACCGGCCGCGCCGGTCGCCGCACCTAGAAGTGGGACGTAGAAGATCATCCCGAACAGGAGACCCCAGAAGGAGGAGTTCAGGGTTCCCTGGGGCGAGTTCCCTGGGAGCTGGCGGGTCCGCGGCCTGGTCATGGTCCGCTTCCAGGACACGGTGGCCGCGTCTCGCAGTGCCAGGACGTCCTGGAGGTCCAGCGCCTCCACGGTCATGGCGGACTCGTCGGCGCCGGAGGGGGAACCGAACTTCCACACAGCCAGGGTGGCCATCCGTTCTCCTCACGCGCCATGTCGTGGACCGCGTCGCTGCGCTGCGCCGGGGACTGCCTCCGACTGTCCAGCTTCGGTCGCCAGGGGGCCTCACCCGTTGCTCGTGAACGCACCCCGTCGAAGGTCGCCTCGCCCGAAATCAGTGAGGCGCGGGGCAAGTCCGGTGCCTAGCGTCGGGTTCGCCGTCGCGACGACACAAGTCGGCGTGCGGGTCGTGAGGGAGAGCGCGGTGACCAAGGTCCTGATCCGAGTCGACGCAAAGCTCTCGGACGAGTTGGCGAGCGCCTTCCCACAGCTCTTGGTCCGCAACCATCCGGCCCAGACGACGCTGGTAGGCGACCTTTCCGACCAGGACGAGCTCCAGGGCGTCCTCAACCTGCTGCGCTCCCTCGGTATCGACATCGTGGAGATCCTGACCCTTCCGGAGTGAGAGTCGGCTCCGAGCCCGGCAACCCGCCCGACACGCGGTGTTCACCCGCGACCGTACGAAACACCGCCCGGGGATGTTTCCATCCGCGTGCTGATTGGTAGGGTCATCCGTGCAACAGGTGCAGTTCCAGCAGGTCGACGCCCGCGGAGTTTGTGATCCAACGGCGTTTCGTTTTTGTGGTGCCAATCCACATGTCGGAGCGACGTGTCACCGCATCTGATGCGGGGCCGTCGAGGTGACGGCTTCATCGCACCGATATAGGAGTACAGAACAATGGCTCAAGGCACCGTGAAGTGGTTCAACGCCGAGAAGGGTTTCGGCTTCATCGCCCAGGAGGACGGCGGCGACGACGTCTTCGTGCACTACTCGGCGATCCAGAGCCAGGGCTACAAGTCCCTGGACGAGAACCAGAAGGTCGAGTTCGACGTCACCCAGGGCCCCAAGGGTCCCCAGGCGGAGAACGTTCGTCCTCTCTGATCAGCGGACACTGAACAACGAAGCCGTCCGGACAGCACCTGTCCGTACCACGCTTCAATCGGGGCCCCGACCTGGTCGGGGCCCCGATTCCATTCGGGTGATTTGTTTGATCCGAATGGGCCAGATTTCAACCAACGAAGTTTAGAGCGGCCCCTGAAGGGGCAAGGTGTGCTGTGGGGGAACCTGTCAGCCACCCATTCATCTGCGAGGAGCGAGCGGTGCACGATCAGTTCGACGTCACTCTGGAGGATTCGGACCTCCTCGGCGAGGTTGAGCTCACCACCAACCTGATCATCGCCGCCACCGAGTCCGACGAGGCGCTCTCGACAGCCGAGATCGACCGGATCCTCGGCATCGCCCCGGGCCTCGACCACTAGCCGGGAGCCTCGGCCCCGCGCGGCCTGAGCTGCTCCGCGTTCACCCCGTCTCGGTACGACGCCCATCGCCGTGGCAGGTCCTCGAGGTCTGCCCGGGTGAACCTGAGGAAGTCCGCCGTCTCGACCAGGCGGCGACCCCCCGGCGTGTCCTCTCCGACCAGCGCGATCGCGTCGTCCACCGCCGCGATGAAGTTGTCGATCATCGGCTTCCGTGCCGTCGTGATCGTGGACCAGATGTCGCCGTCGACCACCCGGAAGATGTCCCCTCTCCGCCCGGGGGCGCGCTCCTTGATCAGCAGCCCGGTGTCGACGAGGTAGCGCACCGCGCCCGAGATGGCCGCCGGACTGACCTGCAGGCCCTCGGCCAGCTGCGCTGCGGTGTAGCGGTCGGCGTCATCGGCGAGGACATAGGCGAAAACCCGGGCCGGCATTCGTGCCATGCCGGAGCCTTCGAGCGCCTGGCCGAATCGCTCGACGGCCTGGAACAGGGGAACGTCGGTCATCTGGGCATCATAACCTTTTGAAACTTCACAATGTTCTGAAGACTATGTAATCTCGAACCATGCCAGTCATCAAGATCTCCGCGCTGGAGAAGGCCTTCGGCGACGTCCGCGCCCTCGATGGCCTGGACCTCGAGGTGGAGGCCGGGGAGGTGCACGGCTTTCTCGGGCCCAACGGGTCCGGGAAGTCCACGACCATCCGGATCCTGCTGGGCCTACTCCGGGCAGACGGGGGGTCGGTCGCCATGCTCGACGGCGACCCCTGGAGCGAGGCCGCGACGCTGCACCGCCGGCTCGCCTACGTGCCCGGCGACGTCAACCTGTGGCCGAACCTCACCGGCGGTGAGGTGATCGACCTGCTTGGCCGGATGCGCGGCGGCCTCGACGAGCACCGTCGGGCGGAGCTGCTCGATCTGTTCGAGCTCGACCCCTCCCGGAAGTCGCGCACCTACTCCAAGGGCAACCGCCAGAAGGTGGCCCTGGTTGCGGCGTTCTCCGCCAGGGCGGAGCTGTTGCTGCTCGACGAGCCGACGTCCGGACTGGATCCGCTCATGGAGTCGGCGTTCCGGAGATGCGTGACCGAGGCCCGCGACCAAGGTGCGACCGTGCTGCTGTCCAGCCACATCCTGGCCGAGGTCGAGGCGCTCTGCGACCGCGTGAGCATCATCCGCGCCGGTCGTACCGTCCAGAGCGGCAGCCTGGCCCAGCTGCGGCAGCTCACCAGGACCACGGTGGTCGCCGAGACTGCAGCACCGGCCTCGGGCATCGCCGGGCTCGCGGGGGTACACAATCCAGAGTTCACCGACGGACGAGTCACCTTCGACGTCGACTCCGACGACCTCGACGCAGCGATGGGCTACCTCACCGATGTCGGTCTCCGGGCACTGACGGCTCACCCGCCCACCCTCGAGGAGCTGTTCCTGCGGCAGTACGGCGACCAGGTCGCCACATGAACGGCCCCGCAAGCCCGTTCACCGGCACCCGGCACCTGGTCCGGCTGATCCTGCGTCGCGACCGGATCCGGCTCCCCATCTGGATCATCGCCCTCACCGTGGTCACCGGCTCCTCGGCCAGCGCCGTGATCAACGTCTACGCGACGCCTCAGGAGATCGCGGCGTACGGCGCCGCGATGCGTGACTCGGCCGCCCAGAAGATGATGAGCGGTCGCCCGGTCGCACTGGACACGATCGGCGGGATCGTGTCCTACGAGACCACGATGAACGCCTTGGTCGTGACCGCGCTGATGGTGATCTTCCTCGTCGTCCGCCACACCCGGGCCGAGGAGGAGACGGGGCGAGCCGAGCTGCTGCGGGCCACGGTCACGGGCAGGCATGCGGCCACCGCGGCCGCCGTGCTGGTCGCCGCGGCGGCCAGCGTCGTGGTCGGGGCACTCGACGCGGCCGTGTTGCTCGCCAACGACCTGCCGATGGGGGCTTCCGTGCTCCACGGGGCCGAGCTCGTCGGTGTCGGGATGGTCTTCACAGCCGTCGCGGCCGCGGCGGCCCAGGTCACCGCCGGCGCGCGAGCCGCCCTCGGGATCGCGGGGGCGGTCCTCGGCGGCGCCTTCCTGCTGCGCGGCATCGGCGATGTCGGCGACAACGCACTCACCTACTTCTCGCCACTCGGCCTGGCCCAGGCCGCAGACCCGTTCGGCGCCGCCCGCTGGTGGCCGATCCTCGTCCTGGTGCTGTTCGCTGCCGGCCTGCTGGCCGGGACGGCGTACCTCACCGCTCATCGCGATGCGGGCGCGGGGCTCATCCAGCCGCGGCCGGGTCGCCCGCGCGCCAGGCCCTCCCTCGGCACGGCGGCAGGTCTGGCCTGGCGCCTGCAGCGGGGACTCTTCCTGGGCTGGTCGGTGGGTCTGATTGTCAGCGGCGTGCTGTTCGGGTCCGTCGGCCCGGAGGTACTCGACATGGTGGAGTCCAACCCTGATCTGGCCCGCGCGATCGGTGCGTCCGGCGGCTCGATCCTCGACTCCTACTTCGCCACTACGCTCGCGATCGCCGCCGTGGTCGGGACCGGTTTCGGCGTCACCTCGGCCCTGCGCTTCCGCAGCGAGGAGGCGGCCGGCCGGGTCGAGCCGTTGCTGGCGACAGGGGTTTCCCGCAGCCGGCTGGCCCTCGGGTTCCTGCTGGTGACGGTGGGCGGCACTCTGGTCCAGCTGGCGGCGATGGGGCTCGCGACCGGCCTGATGTACGCCGTGGTCGCGGGTGACTACTCCACGGTCGGGCCGCTCTTCGGTGCCGCCCTGGCGCTGTCACCGGCGTGCCTGGCGATCTGCGGGGTGGCCGTGCTCCTGACGGGCTGGTTGCCGCGGGCGACGCTGGCCGTCTGGGCGGTCCTCGCGTTCGCGTTCCTGCAGGTCTATCTCGGCGAGCTGCTCCAGTTGCCGAGCTGGGTGGCCGCCTTGTCCCCGTGGTGGCATCTCCCGCGCCAGCCGCTTGAGGCGTTCGCGCCGGCTTCGGCGTTCGGTGTCCTCGCGGTCGCCGTGGCTCTCGGGGCCGTGGGTCTGGTCGGACTGCGCCGCCGCGACATCGGCTGAGGCGGACCTCCGTCAGCAGGTCGCGAAAAGCACGGGACCGCTACTGAGGTCGGAGAGGACGTACTCGCCGGGCACCGGGTCCAGGGCCAGGGTGACCAACGACCCCTCCGCGGTCACCCGGTCGACACTGAACCGGTCGGAGAAGGTGCCGCCTTGCCCCGGCGCCGGCCCGCGCGCGAGCACGCTGCGGGTGTCGGCGTTGACCTTGGCCTGGTCCTCGTTCTCGAACCCGAGCACCACACGGATGTCGCGCCCCGGCTGGACGGACATCGAGAACC
The DNA here is from genome assembly GCA_045806805.1 of Nocardioides sp. Taxonomy (GTDB): domain Bacteria; phylum Actinomycetota; class Actinomycetes; order Propionibacteriales; family Nocardioidaceae; genus Nocardioides. The sequence goes on from JBJMIQ010000279.1 coordinate 5,625, forward strand.
CCGTCACCGGATTCACCTCTCCGGCAGCCTCGATCAGCTCCTGCGCCTGGGCCTGGTCGTCCAGGTCGGCCGACGACATGGCTAGCGCCTGACAGGCGATGGTGCCGGAGTAGATCTCTGCCGAGAGCGGCTCGCCCGTGGCGTCCAGGATGTCGTCGAAGCCGTCGAGTCCGTCGGCGTCGCCGGTCACGGTGTCCATCGCCTGGTCCAGGTACCCGGTGCGGTCGGAGGCGACGATCAGCTGCCGGTCGGCGTCGAGGGCGACGTGCGAGAGCTCCGGGGTCAGCGTGGGTGAGATGTCGGCGAGCACGTCGCCACCGCCCTCCCACACCCCGGTGTCGGACTGGGGTGGGTCGTAGCCGAGACCCTCCAGTCGGTCCGCGAGCGCCTCGAAGTCGAACGAGTCGGGCGTGCGCATCAGGATCACCGCGCCCTGGTCCGACTGGCTCAGCAGCTCCCATTCCAGCGTGGCGGGGGAGAACCCGTACTTCGCATGGAGGGTGGTGGCGGACTGGAGCAGGGCCGAGGTCGAGGTGAGGTCTGCCTGGAAGCCCTCGTCGAGAAACTTCTCGACCTGCGGAACTCCGGACCCAAGGTTCACGTGGGTGCCGAGCTCCTGGCGCACGGCGGCCCAGTCTGTCCAGGACAGTCGTTGGGCGTCCGGTGGTGCGAGGGCGGTCGCGCGCTGCAGGTCGGTCAGCTGGGCCGAGCGCCACCACATCAGTCCGGCGACGATCAACCCCAGGACCAGCAGGCCGGCGCCGACCGCCAGCAACCGTGCCCGCACCTGATCTCCTCGTACGTCGTCCGGCGGGGTGACTCGGGTCCGCACGGGCGGCACCTGGGTCTGATGTGACACTAGCGCCATGGCCCCGAGCGTCGACTCCAACCGCCCGGACGTGCTCGCTGCCGGTGCGGTCGTCTGGCGCCGGCGGCGTGAGGTGCTGTTGGTCCACCGGCCGGCGTACGACGACTGGTCCTTTCCCAAGGGAAAGCTCGACCCCGGGGAGTGGTTGCCCGCCGCGGCGGTACGCGAGGTGGGAGAGGAGACCGGCCTGGCGATCCGGCTCGGTCCGCCCCTGCGCACCCAGCGCTACCTGAACGGCGACCGGATGAAGTCGGTGTACTACTGGGTTGGCTGGGCGGTGGGCTCCGACGACGTGAGCCGCTACCAGGTCAACTCCGAGATCGACGACGTGCAGTGGCTGCCCTGGAAGGCCGCCATGGACCGGCTGACCTACCCCTATGACCGCGAGACCCTGAAGGAGTCGCGCCCCTACCGCCGGAAGAGCCGCGCCCTGGTCGTGCTCCGTCACGGCTCGGCGGAGTCCCGGAAGGCGTGGTCAGGCGACGACCGCAAGCGTCCGCTCGCGGAGGCGGGCCGTGACCAGGCGGAGCGACTGATCCCGCTGCTCGCGGCCTACGACGTCTCCCGTCTGGTCACCTCGAGCAGCACCCGGTGTCTCAAGACCGTGACCCCGTACGCGGACGCGAGCGGGCTGAAGCTGGAGGAGTACGACGGCTTGAGCCAGGAGGACGCCTCCGCGGAGTCGGTCGTGGAGATCGTCGACGACCTCCTCGAGACCAAGGAAGGGTCGGTGCTCTGCACCCACCGCCCGGTGCTGCCCAGCGTCCTGGAGGCGCTGGGGATCGAGGTGGTGCGCATGGCTCCCGCCGGGATGCTTGTCGTGCACCACCGGGCGGGCGCGGTCGTCGCCACCGAGCCCCACCACGAGGACGAGACGGGCCCCTGAGGCGCGCGTTCATGTGACGGTCGTCTCGTTGCCGCCGGACCGTGTCAGAACGGCTGGCCCGAGTTCACCCTGCGTTCACCCACGCCGACAGAACCAGTCACCTGTGCTCCCTAACTTCCCTGATGTCAGACACGACAAACATATTCAGGAGACTGAAGTGAAGAGCTCGTTCTTCCGCCGGGCCATCGTTCCCGGTGCGACCGTTCTCGCGCTGGCCCTCACGGGCTGTGGCTCGGCCAACGAGTCCAACGCGGCCGAGAGCAACAGCGACCTTTCCGGCACGCTGAGCGGGGGTGGCGCCAGCTCCCAGGAAGCCGCCCAGAACGCCTGGCGCGCAGGCTTCCAGCAGCAGAACTCCGACGTCACCGTCAACTACGACCCGATCGGCTCCGGCGGCGGCGTCGAGCAGTTCGCCTCGGGCGGTTTCCCATTCGCTGGCTCCGACGCCTACCTCACCGACGACGAGGGTGCGCTGTCATCGGCCACCAAGCAGTGCGGCGCCGAGCCGATCCAGGTGCCCGACTACGTCAGCCCGATCGCGGTCATCTTCAACGTCGACGGCGTCGATGAGCTCAACCTCAGCCCCGACACGCTCGCCGGAATCTTCAACAACGAGATCACCACCTGGGACGACCCGGCCATCGCCGAGGACAACCCCGACGCCGACCTTCCGTCCGAGACGATCACGGCCGTGCACCGCTCCGACGAGTCGGGCACCTCCGAGAACTTCACCAACTACCTCAGCACGGTGGCGCCGGACGCCTGGCCTCACGGTGCGGTGGAGACCTGGCCGATCAAGGCCGGCGAGGGCGGCAGCGGCACCTCCGGCGTCGTGGACGCCGTGACCAACGGCTCGAACACCATCGGGTACGCGGACGCCAGCCAGGCCGGCGACCTCGGCAAGGCCTCGGTCGAGGTCGGCGGCGAGTTCGTCCAGCCCTCGGCGGAGGCAGCGGCGAAGATCTTCGAGGTCTCGCCCAAGGCGGACACCGCGTCGGACACGGCGATGATCTACGACCTCGACTACAAGACCGAGGACTCGGGCACCTACCCGATCGTGCTCGCCTCCTACCTGATCGCCTGCCCGACGTACGACGACCAGGCGACGGCGGACCTGGTGAAGGGCTACCTGTCCTACATCCTCAGCGACGAGGGTCAGCAGACCGCGGCGGAGAACGCAGGATCCGCACCGCTGCCCACGGACCTGGCCGGGCAGGCCCAGAAGATCGTGGAGGGCATCAGCGCCGGGTGACCGACGCACATACGGGTCCACCGGGATCCGACCGGCCGAAGCCTCGGCGGGTCGGGTCCCGCTGGCCGTGGTCTGGGCCGGAAGCCCACCTGATCCGAGAGGAGGCAACACTGTGGTTGTGGTAGGTGAATCTCCGCCGAGGGATGCCGCGACCCGCCGCCGCGGGGACGTCGTCTTCCAGGGCCTGGCCCGCGCTGCCTCGCTGTCGATCATGCTCGCGCTGGCGGGGGTGGCGATCTTCCTGGGCCTCGAGGGTCTCCCGGCGATCACCGCCTCTTCCGAGCAGCTGGGCGCCGGCAATGTCGTGCTCTATGTCTGGCCGTTGTTGTTCGGGACGATCCTGGCCGCGCTGCTCGCCCTGCTCGTCGCGGCACCGCTGTCGATCGCCCTCGCCCTGGTCATCTCCCACTACGCCCCGCGCCGGATGGCGCGGCCGATCGGCTATGTCATCGACCTGCTGGCCGCCGTCCCGAGCGTCGTCTACGGCCTGTGGGGCATCCAGTTCTTCGGGCCTCGACTCGTCCCGCTCTACGAGTGGCTCGAGGACACCTTGGGATTCCTGCCGTTCTTCGAAGGACCCGCCTCCAGCACCGGTCGCACCATCCTGACGGCCTCCCTGGTGCTGGCCATCATGGCCCTGCCGATCATCACGGCCATCTGCCGCGAGGTCTTCGCCCAGACGCCTGTGCTCGAGCAGGAGGCCGCCCTGGCTCTCGGCGCGACCAGGTGGGAGATGATCCGGCTGACTGTCCTGCCCTACTCGCGCTCGGGCATCGTGTCGGCGGTCATGCTGGGTCTCGGCCGCGCCCTCGGCGAGACCATGGCCGTGGCCATGGTGCTGTCTGCCACCGGTGTCGTGACCTTCAACCTGATCTCCTCGGTCAACCCGTCGACCATCGCGGCCAACGTGGCGCTGAAGTTCCCGGAGGCGACCGGGATCCAGGTCAACATCCTGATCTTCAGCGGCCTTGTCCTGTTCCTGGTCACGTTCCTCGTCAACTTCCTCGGGCGCTGGATCGGTGCCCGGGGCCAGGTGAAGGGAGCCCGCTGATGACCATCATCAAGGAGGGGCCGGCCCGTCCGGCCGGCAACGGGACGATCCCGGTCGTCCGCCCCCAGCTCCCGCGGTGGGCGCCGCTGCTGGTGGCCGGATGGGCGCTCGCCGTGGCGGTGCTGCTGATGATCTTCCTGGGCTGGGGACTGGTCGGCACCGGCGCGACCGCCGGGCTGGTCTACCTCGTCGCGCTGCCGCTCTGGTCCTCGGTGGTCGAAGGCAGCCGCAAGGCCAAGGACCGCTTCGCCACCGGGCTCATGTGGTCGGCCTTCGTCGTGGCCATGCTGCCGCTGGTCACGCTGGTCTGGCAGGTTCTCCGCAACGGGCTTCCCGTGATCTCTGCGCAGTTCCTGACCTACAACATGCGCAACGTCGTCGGCGAGGGCGGCGGCATCTACCACGCGATCATGGGCACGGTCATCATCACCCTGTGGGCCACCGTGATCTCGGTGCCGGTCGGCGTCCTGGCCGCCATCTACCTCGTCGAGTACGGCGAGGAGAAGAAGCTGGCACGGGCCGTGACGTTCCTGGTCGACGTGATGACGGGCATCCCCTCGATCGTGGCCGGACTGTTCGCCTACGCACTCTTCGTGATCTTCTTCGGCCCCGGTGTGCGCATGGGCTTCGGCGGGTCGGTGGCCCTGTCGGTGCTGATGATCCCGATCGTCGTACGCGCCACCGAGGAGATGCTGAAGCTGGTCCCCAACGAGCTGCGGGAGGCGTCGTACGCGCTCGGCGTGCCGAAGTGGCGCACGGTCATGAAGGTGGTGCTGCCGACGGCGATGGCGGGCATCATCACGGGAGTGATGCTCGCCGTGGCCCGCGTGGCAGGCGAGACGGCGCCGCTGCTGATCATCGCCGGAGACACCGACTCCGACAACTTCAACGCCTTCGCCGAGCGGATGGCGACGCTGCCCGTGTTCATCTACTACTCCTACACGCAGCCCGGCGTACCCCCGGAGTTCGGCCAGGCGCGCGCCTGGGGAGCGGCGTTGGTCCTGATCACGATCGTGATGCTGCTCAACCTGACCGCCCGCGCGGTCAGCAAGTACTTCGCCCCCAAGACCGGTCGCTGACCGAGGAGAACATCAGTCCCATGGCCAAGAGCATCGACATCTCCGACCTCGACATCTACTACGGGGACTTCCTCGCAGTCGAAGGTGTCAGCCTGACGATCCGGGCACGCTCGGTGACCGCCTTCATCGGCCCGTCCGGGTGCGGCAAGTCCACGTTCCTGCGGTCCCTCAACCGGATGCACGAGGTGATCCCGGGCGCGTGGGTCGACGGCAAGGTGGTCATCGACGGACAGGAGCTCTACGGGCCCAACGTCGACCCGGTCGAGGTACGGCGGCAGATCGGCATGGTCTTCCAGCGTCCGAACCCGTTCCCCACGATGTCGGTCTACGACAACGTGCTCGCCGGCAACCGGCTCAACTCCAAGCGGATGAAGAAGGCCGAGGCGGACGAGATCGTCGAGCGCTCGCTCCGCGGTGCCAACCTCTGGACCGAGGTGAAGGACCGGCTGATGAAGCCCGGGGCCAGCCTCTCCGGTGGTCAGCAGCAGCGGCTGTGCATCGCGCGCGCGATCGCCGTCGAGCCGCAGGTGCTGCTGATGGACGAGCCGTGCTCCGCGCTCGACCCGATCTCCACCGCCGCGATCGAGGACCTGATCCACGACCTGAAGCAGGACTACACGATCGTCATCGTGACCCACAACATGCAGCAGGCCGCTCGGGTCTCCGACGAGACCGGCTTCTTCAACCTCAAGGCCGCCGGCCAGCCGGGTCACCTCGTGGAGTTCAACTCCACCGAGAAGATGTTCGCCGGCCCCGACAACCCGGCCACTGAGGACTACATCTCCGGCCGCTTCGGCTGAGTCGGCGCCACCCCGGCGGACGTCATAAGCCTTGCCGGTTATAGGCGCCGGAGCGGATGACGTCTCGAGTTCCACAGGCTCGAGATTGGCCGCGTCTGGATCCCCTGGCCGGGGAACGCTGCCCGCATGGAGCACTTCGACGAGTCACACGGTGCTGCCTCCCTGCGGCGGGCCCGGCGAAGACGCGCCGAGCGACTGGCAGCGCACCAGTGTGGTGTCGCCGCGAGGATCCAGCTGTACGCCGCGGGAGTCACCAGGCATGAGGTCCGCGCGAACATCGCCGGTCGCTGGCAGCCCATCGGGAGACAGTCGGTCCTGGTGCACGGCGGACCGGTGCCACATGCCAGCCTGGAGTGGGCCGCGGTGTTCGAAGCCGGACCGCGGGCGTTCCTGGACGGGGCGTCGTCGCTTGTTGCCGGTGGACTCAGGAACTTCGAAGTCGACCTGGTCCGCGTGTCGGTCCCTCGGGGTGCGCGCATCCGCCGCGTTCGGGGTATCGACGTGCGGCAGACGCGTCGTTGGGCAGCGGACGATCTCGTGCCGGGCAACGGTGTGCCACGCAGCCGCAACCCCGTGGCTGCCGTACGCGCCGCCTTGTGGGCGAAGTCGGACAAGCAGGCGGCGCTCGTTCTCACGATGACCGTCCAGCAGGGGATGGCGACACCCGAGCAGCTCGGACTGGAGATGCTCCGGGTCAGGCGCGACCGTCGGCGCTTGTTCATCAACACGGTCATCCTCGATCTCCTCGGAGGGGTGCGCTCGCTGGGCGAGCTCGACGTCGCCCGGGAGCTCCGACGACGAGGACTGCCTGAGCCCACGAGACAGGTGCTCCGGAAGGGTCGCAACGGCAACTACTACCTCGACCTCATCTGGGACGAATGGGGACTCGTTGTCGAAATCGACGGCATCCATCACTCATGGGCCCAGAACGTCGTTGCGGACGCGCTTCGGCAGAACGATGTGACCCTCGGTAGAGCGACGGTGCTGCGGTTGCCACTGCTCGGCCTTCGGATCGCCGCCGACGAGTTCCTTGATCAGATCGGACAGGCGTTGAAAGACGCGGGCTGGGCACCCCCGGTCAGCACGCCGGCGTGAATCGCCGTTGGACGAACGACGTCATGAGTCCCGTCGGTCATGGGCGGCGAACCGTATGACGTCCGCCAGAGGGCAGGGCTAGAAGACGACCTCGATGAAGAAGTGGCTGATCCAGTAGCAGATGGCGGCGGCGAGGCCGGCCATGGGGAAGGTGAGCACCCAGGCGGTGACGATGGAGCGGGCCATGCCCCAGCGGACGGCCGAGAAGCGCTTCGTGGCACCCGCACCCATGACCGCCGAGGTGATCGTGTGTGTGGTGGAGATGGGGGCCTCGAAGACGAACGCCGTCGTGTAGAGCACGCTGGCGCCGACGATCTCCGCGGAGAACCCCCGGGCCGGGTCCAGGGCGATGATCCGGCGGCCCAGGGTCCGCATGATCCGCCAGCCGCCGGAGTAGGTGCCGAGCGAGATGGCGGTCGCGGCCGCGATCACCACCCACAGCGGCAGGTCGTCGTTCGCGTCGGCGTGGCCGCTGGTGACCAGCGCCAGGAAGATCACGCCCATGGTCTTCTGGGCGTCCTGGAGGCCATGGCCGAGGGCCAGGGCGGCCGCCGACACCGTCTGGGACATCCGGAAACCACGCTGCACCCGATGCGGGTTCCGTCTCCGGAAGATCCACATGATCGACATCATCACCAGGAACGCGGCGGTGAAGCCCACCAGCGGCGAGGCGATCATGGGGATGACGACCTTGTCCAGGATCGTCGCCCAGTGCACCAGAGCACCACCAGCCAGGGCGGCGCCCACCAGGCCCCCGATCAGTGCATGGGAGGACGACGAGGGCAGGCCGAAGTACCACGTGATCAGGTTCCAGGTGATCGCCCCCAGCAGTCCGGCCATGACGATCACCAAGCCATGGTTCGGAGTGAGACCCTCTGTGCCGATGGTGTCGCTGACGGTGTGGGCGACCTGCTGCCCCAGCAACGCCCCGACGAAGTTCATGATCGCGGCCAGGATCAGGGCGATCCGCGGGGTCAGCGCCCGCGTCGAGACGGACGTGGCGATGGCGTTCGCGGCGTCGTGAAAACCGTTGGTGTAGTCGAAGACGAGCGCGACCACGACGACCGCGATCACGATCGCGAGCTCACCGGACACGGCTCAGGACTCCTTGACCGCGATCTGCTCGACGGTGTTGGCGACCTTCTCGAACGCGTCGATCGCTCCTTCGAGCGACTCCACGATGTCCTTGAGCTTGAGCACCTCGATCGCCTTGTAGTCCCCGGAGAACAGCTTGGCGATGGTGCGCCGATAGTTCTTGTCGCCGGCGTTCTCGAGGCGGTTGACCTCGATCCAGTACTCCTCGAGGTCCTGCATCGACTGCAGCCGGGGCATGGCCTCGCTGGTGATCTCGGCGCAGCGCTGGATGACCTCGACCTGGGTGGACAGCTCGGCCGGGAGGTCCTTCACCTCGTAGAGGAGGATCAGGTCGACGACCTCGTCCATCATGTCCATGACGTCGTCCAGGCCTGAGGCCAGGGTGTAGATGTCCTCGCGGTCGAACGGCGTCACGAACGTGGTGTTGACGCGGCGGATGATGGAGTGGGTGGTCTCGTCGGCGGCGTGCTCGGCTTCGCGCATCCGGCGCGCAATGTCCTCACGATCGCCGTCGGCGGAGAGCATCTCGGCCAGGAGCTCGGCTCCCACCAGAAGGTGCTGAGCCGCTTCGCTGAAGAGGGCGTAGAACGTGCTGTCGACAGGTCGGAACTTCAGACGCACGGGGGCAACTCCTGATGCGGAGGACAAGACCACGGCCATGCTAGGGGGTGCAGTCTCGGAGAGCGCAAATCAGGGGACGATTCGCGGCCTGCGCTGCCGTTCCACGAGTGCGGCCTGCAGGTCGGTCTCGCCTGAGTTGCGGGTCCAGTTGCCCTGGGCGTCGAGTGTCCACGCCGCCGTTCCGGGGTCGAACGCCAGGTCGAGCAGTTGCCGGATCTCGTTCACGTTGTCCGGGTCGGGCAGCCGCACCAGCACCTCGACCCGCCGGTCGAGGTTGCGGTGCATCAGGTCGGCCGACCCGATCCACACCGACGGCTCGCCGGCGTTCTCGAACCAGTAGATCCGGCTGTGCTCGAGGAAGCGCCCGAGGACCGACCGCACCTCGATCGTCTCCGACAGTCCGGGTACGCCGGGGCGCAGGGCGCAGATGCCGCGGATCAGCATCTCGATGGGCACCCCCGCCTGGGACGCCAGGTACAGACCGTCGATCAGGGTCTCGTCCACCACCGAGTTCGCCTTGATCCGGATCCGCGCCGGACGCCCAGCCCGGTGGTTCTCGATCTCGGTGTGGATCTGTCGCATCAGCCCGCTGCGGACTGAGTCGGGCGCGACCAGCAGCTGGTCGTACGACGCGTTGCGGCTGTATCCGCTGAGGTTGTTGAAGAGGTGGGCCACGTCCTCGCAGATCGGCTCGTGGTCGGTCAACAGCCCGAGGTCCTCGTAGAGCCGCGAGGTCTTCGGGTTGTAGTTCCCGGTGCCGATGTGGACGTAGCGCCGGATGCCCTCGGGCTCGTCGCGGACCACCAGTGACAGCTTGCAGTGGGTCTTGAGCCCGATCAGCCCGTACACCACGTGGCATCCGGCCTGCTCCAGCTGGCGCGCCCAGCGGATGTTGGCGTGCTCGTCGAACCGGGCCTTGATCTCGACGATCACCAGCACCTGCTTGCCGGCCTCGGCGGCGTCGACGAGGGCGTCGATGATCGGCGAGTCACCCGAGGTCCGGTAGAGGGTCTGCTTGATGGCGAGGACGTGCGGGTCGGCCGCGGCCTGCTCGATGAAGCGCTGGACGCTGGTCGCGAACGAGTCGTAGGGGTGGTGCAGGAGTACGTCGTGCCGTCGGGTCGCCTTGAACACGTCGACGGGCGTCGCGGACTCGACCTCGGCGAGGTGCCGGTGGGTGACCGGGACGAAGGTCGGGTAGCGCAGGTCCTCGCGGTCCAGGTCGGCGATGCCGTGCAACCCGCTCAGGTCGAGGGGGCCGGGCAGCCGGAACACCTCGTCGGGGGAGATCCCCAGCTCGGAGACCAAGAGGTCGAGCACGGCGGAGGAGATCGACTCCTCGACCTCGAGCCGGACCGGAGGGCCGAATCGACGTCGCAGCAGCTCCTTCTCCAGGGCTGCCAGCAAGTTCTCCGCGTCGTCCTCCTCGACATCGAGGTCCTCGTTGCGGGTGACCCGGAACGCGTGCGCCTCGAGCACCTCCATCCCGGGGAAGAGTCGCTTGAGATGCTCGCCGATCACGTCCTCGAGGGGCACGAACCGCTGGTTGCCGAGCGGCACGAACCGGCTGAAGCACGGCGGCACCTTCACCCGGGCGAAGTGCTCCTTGCCGGTCTTGGGGTTGCGCACGAGCACGGCGAGGTTGAGCGAGAGCCCGGAGATGTAGGGGAACGGGTGGGCGGGGTCGACCGCCAGCGGGGTCAGCACCGGGAACACCCGATCCTTGAACAGACGCTTGCAGTGCTTCTGTTCGTCCTTGTCGAGCTCGGACCAGCGGACCAGCTCGATGTTCTCCTGGGCGAGCGCCGGCACGAGATCCTCGCGGAACAGGCGCGCGTGCCGCTCCATGAGTGTCCGGGTCTCGCTCCAGATGGTCTCGAGGACCTCCCGTGGCAGCAGCCCGGAGGCGGCCCGCACGGCGACCCCGGCAGCGATCCGGCGCTTCTGACCCGCTACGCGCACCATGAAGAACTCGTCGAGGTTGGTGGCGAAGATCGCCGTGAACCGCACCCGCTCGAGCAGAGGCAGGCTCGGGTCCTCCGCCAGCTCCAGCACCCGCTCGTTGAAGTGCAGCCAGGACAGCTCGCGGTCGAGGAACCGGTCGTGGTACTTCTCCACCGCGGCGAGCGCCGCGTCGTCCGGCTGGTAGGGCGGCTCGACGTCGAACGCCTCGTGCACCCCCGTCTCGGGGAGCGGCGCGGTCTCGGCTGACATGCAGCCCAGTGTGTCACCGGTGGGTGAACAGCGGGTGTCGTCGGGCGTGGGCCGCCGGTACGTTGCCATCGTGGATTCCAGTGATCGGCTCCGGGCGACCCGGCACCACCTCGAGCGCCAGTCGCTCCGCGCCGGGATGGGGCTGCCCGAGCGCCTGCAGCGGGTGCTGGTGGGTCGGCGGGTCGTCCGCGACGGACAGACCCTCGCGCCGGACGTGCAGATGATGCTGCGGATGCAGAAGCTCGCCCGGGAGCCCGGCCCGGAGACACTCCCCGTCGAGGAGGGTCGGCGCGCGGTCCTGCGGCAGTCGATGATGGTCGGCGGCGCCCAGCGGGTCGGCGCCGTACGCGACCTGCCCGTGGGAGGGCGCCCGGCGCGCCTCTACGTTCCGTCCGGAGATCGGGCCCGGAGCCCTGGCCCGCTGCTGGTGTTCTTCCACGGCGGAGGCTGGGTCTACGGCGATCTCGACTCCCACGACGCCCCCTGCCGGTTCCTCGCCGAGCGGGCGGGTGTGCGGGTGCTCGCGGTCGACTACCGGCTGGCGCCCGAGCACCCGTTCCCGGCGGCCTACGACGACTGTCTCGCGGCCTATCGCTGGGTGGTCGACCATGCTGCGGAGATCGGCGCCGACCCCGGCCGCCTGGCGGTCGGCGGCGACTCGGCCGGCGGTTGCCTGGCGGCCACGACGGCCCTCGCGGCCGCCGAGGACGGGCTGCCGGTGGCCGCGCAGATACTGATCTATCCCGGGACCGACATGCGCGGCGGCACCGAGAGCCGGGCGATGTTCGGCGAGGGGTTCTACCTGACCACCGCGTTCATCGACACCGCGCGCTCCCTCTACGTCCCCGACCCGAGCACCCACGACGATCCCCGCGTGTCCCCGCTGGTGGCCAAGGTCCCCGACGGCCTTGCGCCGGCGTACGTCGTGACCGCGGGTTTCGACCCCTTGCGCGACGAGGGCGAGGCCTATGCCCGCAAGCTGGCCGAGGCCGGGGTGGAGGTCGAGCTCCGGCGGTTCCCCGACCAGATCCACGGTTTCTTCAACGTGGTCGGGGTCGGGCGCAGCTCTCGGGCAGCGATGGCCGAGATCGCGGTCAAGCTGCGTGCCTCCCTCGCCGCCGCCCCCGCTGGTTGAGGCCCTGCGCGGGTGCGGGGGGTTTCGAGGCTCGGGCCGTGAGACGGCCCTCGCACCTCAACCACCGGCGGGGGGCACGCCCCGAACCGGAGGTTGAGGTGCGAGGAGCGCTGGCCCCGAGCCTCGAAACCCCGTAACTCAGGGCTGGGCGGCGAGCACCGTGGCCACCGTCCTGCGCGGGTGCGGGGGTTCAGTTCGAGACGGTCGCTGCGCGACCTCCTCAGTACAAGTCGAGGCTCGGGCCGTGAGACGGCCCTCGCACCCCAACCACCGGCGAGGGCACGCCCCGAACCGGAGGTTGAGGTGCGAGGAGCGCCAGCGACGAGCCTCGAAACCCCGGAAGGTGGGGCAGGGCCTCAGTAGACGAGGGCCTGTACGTCGGGGGCCAGGGCCTCCTCAGCGAACACGGCAGCGCCGGCGATCCGGATCCCGTCGATCACGTCGTCCTCGCCGATCTCGCGCCGGGCCGCACACTGCGAGCACACGGTGACCTGGCCACCCGCGAGGATCGCTGCCAGCAGGGCTGAAAGCGGGGTGGCCTTGGGCAGCGAGAACTCATCGGCGCGGCCGGGCAGCGAGAACCACGCGGCCTCACCGGTCAGCCACAGTGAGACCTCCGCACCGGCCGTCTCCGCCATCGCGGCGACCGTGAACGCCTGGTTGCAGCGCTCGGGATCGTCGGCACCGCAAGTGACCTTGACGACCAAGGGACGCGTCATGTGTCCACATTAGACTGACCGGCATGCCGTTCGAGATCCCCGAGAACCTGCATCCCGACTGCGGTCCCGTGGCCTGGATGCTCGGCACGTGGCAGGGCAACGGGCACGGTGACTACCCCACGATCGACAAGTTCGAGTTCGGACAGGAACTGATCTTCGTCCACGACGGCCGACCCTTCTTCCACTACCTCTCCCGGAGCTGGATCGTCGACGACAAGGGCGAGAAGGTCCGCGACGCCGCCCTGGAGACGGGGTTCCTGCGCTGCCGGCCCGAGGGGCAGGTCGAGTTCCTGCTCTCGCACAACACCGGCTTCGTCGAGGTCTGGTACGGCCAGGCCTCCGGCGGCAAGCTCGAGCTCGCGACCGATGCGATCGCCCGCACCGAGTCCGCCAAGGAAGTCGCCGCCGGGACCCGCCTCTACGGCAACGTGGAGGGCGATCTCCTCTACGCCTACGACATGGCTTCGGTGGGACAGCCGCTCCAGCCCCACCTCTGGGCGAGGCTGCAGCGCGCATGACCACCCCTCTTCTACATCTGCCGGGCGCCGTGGGCGGCGACGGGATCGACGCCGGTGTGGCGGCCCACTACGGCTCGTTCAACAAGGAGCAGCGGACGCTCGAGTCCGGCGAGGGCTTCGTCGACCTGTCCCACCGCGACGTGCTCCGGATCGCGGGTCCCGACCGGCTGACCTGGCTGCACTCGCTCACCACCCAGTACTTCCTCGACCTCGCGCCGCGGGTGTGGACCCTCGCGCTGGTGCTCAGCCCCCAAGGCCATGTGGAGCACGCCTTCCACGGGTACGACGACGGCGAGGCGTTCGTCGCCCACACCGAGCCGGGGGCGGCCCGGCCGCTCATCGAGTTCCTCGAGCGGATGAAGTTCATGACCCGGGTGGAGATCTCCGACGCCACCCCGGAGCTTGCGGTCGCCTGGCGACCGGTGAGCGAGGCGGGGGAACGCAGCGAGCCCTACGAGCTGGTTCCACGCGACCGGCTCGAGGCCTACGCCGAGGCCGCCGGGCCGGCCTGCGGGCTGTGGGCGTTCGAGGCACTGCGGATCGCGCGCGGGGAGCCGCGGCTCCACCTCGACACCGACCACCGCACGATCCCCAACGAGGTGGGCTGGATCGGCAGCGCCGTACACCTCGACAAGGGGTGTTACCGCGGTCAGGAGACCGTCGCGCGGGTGCACACGCTCGGCCGCCCGCCGCGACGGCTCACCCTGCTGCACCTCGACGGGTCGGAGAACCGGCTCCCCACCCACGGCACCGAGCTCCGGCTCGGTGACAAGGTGGTCGGCATGGTCGGGTCATCCGCCAGGCACCACGAGCTCGGCCCCATCGCCCTGGCGCTGGTGAAGCGCAACGTCGCCCTCGAGGCGCAGCTCGACGCCGACGGCCTGCCCGCGAGCCAGGAGGTCGTGGTCGACCCCGAGGTCGGCCTGCACGTGCGCCCGAAGCTGCGCTGAGGCTCAGCCCCGTCGATACATCACGTGGGTGTCGCGCGCCTCGTGACCGAAACCGAGACGGCGGTAGACCGAGATCGCGGGCCGGTTGTCCGACTCCACGTAGAGCAGCACCTCGGCGACGCCCTTTCCGGCCAGGTGGTGCAGCCCGGCCAGCGTCAGGACTCCACCCAGGCCCCGGCCCTGCGCCTCCGGCGCGATGGCGACGACGTAGACCTCGCCGAGGTCCGGCGAGTGCTGCTTCGTCCAGTGGAAGCCGAGGATGCCGCCGTCGCGGTCCTCGGCCACGAGCAGGCCGTCCGGGTCGAACCACGGCTCGGCCATCCGGGCGGCGAGGTTGGCGGCGTCCATCCCACCCTGTTCGGGGTGATCGGCGAACGCCGCCGCGTTGACCCGCAGCAGCTGCTCCTTGTCGTCGTCGCGATACCCGCGCACGGTGACACCCTCGGGTACCGCGATGTCGCCAAGCGGCACCGCTGACGACCTTCGCATCACCCACAGCTCGCGCACCCGGTCGAAGCCGTGGGTGGTCGCCAACCGGGCCGCTCCGGGGTGGTCGGCATGGGACCAGGCCCGGAGCCCAGCTCGGTCGACCTCGGCGAGCACCTCCTCGAGCAGGGCCCGCCCCTGACCGTTGCGGCGAGCCTCCGGGTGGACCACGAGACTCAGGTCGGTGCCGACGACGAGGGCGAACGCGCGGTCCCGCACCCATCGGCGTACGCCCGCGGAGTCGTGGCGCAGCGCCAGCAGCGTCGCCTCGTCGAGGGGCGCGACGCCGTCCGCGAGCTCCGCGGCCGCCGCCACGTCGGCGATCGGATCGGGATCGCTCACGTGGCCGCCGAGGACTGGTCCTCGTGGGCCTCCCGGTCCGCGGGCTTGGTGGCGGCCTCCGCCGTGGGGAGCACGAACCGATAGCCGACGTTGCGGACGGTGCCGATCAGGGTCTCGTTCTCGGGGCCCAGCTTGGCGCGCAGCCTCCGGACGTGGACGTCGACCGTGCGCGTGCCGCCGAAGTAGTCGTATCCCCACACCTCCTGCAACAGCTGCTGCCGGCTGAACACGCGACCGGGGTGCTGGGCGAGGTACTTGAGCAGCTCGAACTCCTTGAAGGTCAGGTCGAGGGGGCGGCTGCCGATCCGCGCGGTGTAGGTCGCGTCGTCCACGACGACCTCGCCCGAGCGGATCACGTGAGCCTCAGGGTCGTCGGCGTCTCGCTGGGCGGCCAGCCGGCCCAGCGCGAGCTTGATCCGCGCCTCGAGCTCGGCCGGGCCGCACGTGTGCAGGACGACGTCGTCCATGCCCCAGTCGTGGGAGACGACGGCGAGACCGCCCTCGGTGACGACGAGCAGGACCGGGGCGTCGCTGCCCGTCGTACGGATGAGGCGACACAGGTCGCGCGCCTGGGCGAGGTCCTGGCGGCCGTCTACCAGCAGCAGGTCGGAGTCGGGCGCCTCCAGCAGTGCCGACCCCTCAGCGGGGAGGATCTTGACCGAGTGCCCGAGCAGCGAGAGGCCGGGCAGGACCTCGATCGACGGCTGAAGCGCGCTGGTCAGCAGCAGCAGGGTGCTCATGACTCGACCTCCGGGAAGAGCGGGAGTGGTACGAGGAGCACCAAGACGCAACGCTGAGCCTCGGTGGATTGATCGTCAGCGCATACTAGCGAAACCCAGCCGACACATGGGAGGGAACCCGTTTCCATGGGACAGATCCGCATCCGCTACTGGGCGGCCGCCAAGGCCGCCGCCGGCGTGGGGCAGGACGAGATCGAGGTGGAGACGGCGCTGCCGCTCGCCGACGTCGTACGACGGGCGGTCGACCTCCACCCCGGCGGCCGCCTGGCGGAG
>JBJMIQ010000280.1:0-18028 GCA_045806805.1 Nocardioides sp.
AAGCCACGGCGTGGTTTGTGGCCAGTTTCTGGCCGTCCGGTTCAAATCCCAACAGGCCCCGACCTCGCGTTTCCGCAGGTCAGGGCCTGATGATTGGTAGCGGGGGCAGGATTTGAACCTGCGACCTCTGGGTTATGAGCCCAGCGAGCTACCGAACTGCTCCACCCCGCGTCGGTAGGTGAAACCTTACGGGATCGTGCGGAGGCGGCCAAATCAGGACGGACTCGATGTTTGAGCGCCTATCCGGAGGTCTCATCGTGCCCTGCTCCCACGACCCCGGTAGTCGGCGATTGTCGGCAAACGGCAGCTTGGCGGCACCGAAAGTCGCCGTTTGGTACCAAACGGCAGGCCCCCGACCACCGCCGTCACGGGACAGCCGAGGCGAAAGCACCACGGGGTGCGCTCAGTTGCCGGGGCCCGGTGACGCGGGCTGCCGCGCCTGCTCCGAGAGTCCGACGGCACGCTCGACCAGCTTGCGCGCCTCCTCCACCTTCTGTGCATACGTGACCGGGTCGCGGTCGGCCAGCGCGGCGTCGGCCTCGTCGAAGGCGACCTGGGCACGGGCCAGCAGGTCGCGGATCTGGGCAGCGGCGTCACCGGAGGGCTGGTTCGAGCCGCCGGAGCCGCCGTTGTCGCCGGTGTCGCTGGTCGGCGTGGAGATGTCCGGATTGACGCCGAGCACGTCGGCGAGGGCCTCGGTCATGGTGGTGCCGATGCCGACCTGGCCCCCGTACGACACGATCACGAACTCGAGCTCGGGGAAGCTGGCGTCGGACAGCTCGCGGGTGGCGTAGACCGGCTGCACGTACATCAGCCCGTCCTGGACCGGCAACGTGAGCAGGTTTCCGTAGATCGGCTTCGACCCGCCGGACTGGAAGGCCAGCAGCTCGTTGCGGACGTTTTCGCTGGTGGTCATCTCATTGGCGATCAGCCCCGGTCCGGGCGTCTGCTCGTTCGGGAGCTGGAGCACCTGCATCTCCCCGTACTGATCACTGGTCGCGTCGGAGTTGACCGACACGAAGGAGGCCAGGTTGTTCTTCCCTCGCGGCACGAACACCGAGGTCAGGTCGAACGACTCGCCGTCTTCGCCGGGCCGCTCGACGAACATCCGGTACGGCGGCTGGTACTTGCCGGGCGCTTCGGGGTCCTGCGGAACCTCCCACCGGTTGTTGCCCTGGTAGAAGTCATGCGCCTCGGTGACGTGGTAGCGGGCGAACTGGAACCGCTGCACCTTGAACAGGTCCTCGGGGTAGCGCAGGTGCTCCATGAGGCTGTCGGGGATGTCCGCGCGGTCCTGCACCGTGCCGGGGAACGCCCCGCGCCAGGCCTGGAGAATCGGGTCGGACTCGTCCCACGCGTAGAGGTTCACGGAGCCGTCGTAGGCGTCCACGGTCGCCTTCACCGCGTTGCGCATGTAGTTGATCTCGTCGGTCGGAAGGGTGGCGAACTGCGACCCGTTGTCCAGGGAGTCGTCGGTCATGTCCTCCAACGACTCCTTCTGCGCCAGCGGGTAGCGGTCCGAGATCGTGTAGCCGTCGATGATCCACACGATCCGGCCGTCGATGACCGCCGGATAGGGGTCTTCGTCGAGGGTCAGCCACGGGGCCACCTTCTCGACCCGTTTCAGCGGCTCGCGGTAGTAGAGGACCTTGCTGTTCTCGTTGACGCGCTGCGAGAGAAGGAAGTTGGGGTCGCCGAACTTCACCGCGTAGAGCAGCTGATCGAGCACGGAGTCGACCTTGACGCCGCCGTCGCCGTCGTACGTCGTCGTCTCGTCCTGGCTCCCCGCGCCCTCGTTGCCGAGGTCGAGCTCGACGTCCTGGGCACCGGCCTCCTTGCCGACGATGGAGTAGTCGGGGCTCTGCTCGCCGTAGTAGACGCGGCTCTCGTAGCCGTCGGGGAAGAGGTCGGAAAGGGCGTTCTCGTTTGCCTGCTGACCCTCGGCCCACTGGATCCCGCCGCGCTCGGTCTCGTTGTCCCTCGGGCGCTGGTTGGCGAACGCGGCGATGACCCCGTTGCCATGGGTGTAGACGGTGTGAAGGTTGGACCAGTTGCGGTCCCCCGGGGTGATCCCGCCCTGGTCGAGCTCCCGGACCCCGAGCACGAGCGCGCGGTCCTCCCCCTCGATCTGGTACCGGTCGACGTCGAGAACGCGCGACACGGAGTAGTAGGCGCGCACCTGCTGCTGCTGCTCGAACGTCTGGGCGACCAGCTTCGGGTCGACCAGCGGGATCGTCGAGGTCTGGATAGCCAGGGTCCCGAGCCTCGCGGTGGCGAGGGAGACCTCACTGGTGAAATCGTCGACCTTGACGTCCTCGAGGTCGTACGCCGCCCGGGTCGCCTCGATGTTCGCCGCGATGTAGGACTCCTCCTTGTCGGCCTCGGTGGGCACGACCTGGAACTGCTGGACGAGGCCGGGCCAGATCATCCCGAGCAGGATCGCGGACATCGCCAGCAGGGCGAGGCCGACCGACGGCAACAGCCAGGTCCGGCGCAGCACGTTGGCGAAGAACAGCACCGCGCAGATGATCGCGATCCCCATCAGGATGTTCTTGGCCGGCAGGACCGCGTGGTCGTCGGTGTAGGTGATACCCGTGATCAGCCGGCCGCTCTGGTGCACCAGGTCGTAGCGGTCCAGCCAGTAGTCACCGGCCTTGGCGAGCACGAAGACGCCCACCAGCACAGACAGCTGGGCCTGCGCGGCGCCGGAAAGCCGGTCGTGGCTCGTCTGGAGCCGGACACCGCCGTAGAGGTAGTGGACCAGGGCCGCCATCAGCAGCGCCACCACCGTGAACGCCATCACGGAGTCCACCAGGTAGTGCAGCCAGGGCAGGTCGAAGACGTAGAAGCCGATGTCCTTGTGGAAGTAGTGGTCGGTGGAGCCGAAGTCGGGGCCGTTGCGCCACAGCAGGAACTCGCGCCACTGGCCGGCGGCCGAGGTGCCCGCGAACAGGCCGAGCAGCACGGCGACACCCACGAGCAGCCAGGTACGGATCGGGTCGACCGCGTCCCGGTACCGGTCGAGGCCGGTCTGCTCGGGCGAGTTCGGCCGGAAGAGCGGCCGCAGCCGATAGGCGAGGTACATGTTGACGCCGACCACCAGGGCCATCAGCAGCCCGAAGATGAGGAAGAGGGCGGCACGGGTCCAGAACAGTGTGCTGAACACCTCGGGGAAGCCGACGGCGGCGTACCACATCCGGTCGGTGAAGAAGCCGGCCGACGTGGTGAGCGCGAAGAACCCGGCGACGAGGACCGACGCCGTGATCAGCAGCGCGCGCGAGCGCCGTGGCGGCGGCGGCCCCTGCCGCGCCGGCTTCGGTCGGCCCGGTTCGTCGTCGAACAGGTTGCTCACTCGTCCTCCAGGGTGGCGGCCAGCAGCTGGAGCAGCCCTGGCACAAGATCGCTGGCCCCCATGACCGACTGGTCGTCGTCGTGGGCACGCAGTCGCAATGCACAGTACGTGGACCCTCCACGCGTGGCCCCGGCCACGATCCGCACCTCTTGCCGGTCGGGGTGCTCGCGGGCGAACTCCTCCGCCTCGTCGGGATCCTCGGGGATGTGAGCGTCCAGCCCCGGCGGCAGCACCAGCCGCTCGACGACAGCCGCGCACCCGGACACCGTCGGCGGCCAGGTGACGGACTCGAGAACCTGCTCGAGCGGGCTGTCCGGTGCCATATGGTCCTGCTCCACGGGGGTCAACGAGCCCTGCGCGGACGAGGAGTCCAGACCCATCGCCGCGGCGAGGGCGGGCTCGTGCTCGACGAGCCGGGCGGTCTCGACCAGGGCGTAGAGCCGCGCGGGCTGGTCCCACCCGGCCTCGGAGATGTGGGTCTCGATCTCGAGCACGGCTGCCGCCAGGGCGGGGTCGACGTCCAGGTCGTTCACGAGGCGACCCCCTCACAGCTCGGGAGGTCGGCGTCGGGGTGGTCGACCCAGGTCTCGAGCGCGTCGACGGCGTCGTGCATCGTCGCCGTGCGGACCAGCCTCATGTCGCCGTTCTCCGCACCCAGCGCCTCGCGGCAGTTCTCGGACGGCACCAGGAAGAGCTCGGCGCCTGCGTCGCGAGCAGCCGCGATCTTCTGCTGGATCCCGCCGATCGGGCCGACCTTGCCGTTGGCGGCGATGGTTCCCGTGCCGGCGATCACCCCACCGTCGGTCAGGGAGCCAGGCGTCAGGGTGTCGTAGATCCCGAGCGAGAACATCAACCCGGCGCTCGGGCCGCCGATCTGGTCGTCGATCCCGACCGACACCTCGAACGGGAAGCGGTAGCTGGGCAGCAGCTGGACCCCGATCCGGGGCTTGCCTTCGCTCTCCTCCGGCGTGAGCGTCACGGTGCGCTCGGTGCCGCTTCGCTCGATGCTCAGCTCCAGGGGCTTGCCGGAGCCGGACGCGACCACGGCCTTCTCGACCTCGGAGGGCGTCGTGACCGGCTTGCCGTCGACCGCGAGGACCAGGTCACCGGGCTTGAGCACTCCCCCGGCCGGCGCCTTCGAATCCACGATGGCGACCTTGGCGGCGTCGTCGTAGTGGATGCCGAGCTCGGTCAGTGCGACCGCGACGGCGGCGTCCTGGGAGCCCACCATCTCCAGGGCCCCCTCCCGCTGGCTCGCGGCGTCGGTCTGGCCGGGTGGATAGATCGCGCGCACCGGGTAGACGGCGTCGTCGCTGCTGATCCAGCCCGCCATCAGCTGGAGAAGGTTGACGTCGCTCTCCGGACGGGTGACGTAGACGGTGGTCAGACGCAGCTGCCCGTCGTCGCGGTACGTCTTGTGCCCGCTGATCTGGATGGCCTCCTTGCCGTCGGGCGCGCCGAGCACGTCAACGGTCAGCCCGGGCTGGTAGGTCACGAACGGCAGCGGGGTGATGAGGGCGATCGCCCACAACGCCAGGAGCAACGGCACGGCCAGCAGCCCGGCCCAGGTGCGCTGCGTCATGGATTCAGTGTTTCACCTGCGGAAAGTCAGGCAGAGCGACGGGGCTGACCGGTGGTGGGGTGACCCGCTCCGGGAGACCGGGAGGGACGTACGGCGATGCCGGTGCTGCGGTCACGCTTGGGGGTGGGGCGGGTGCGGGTGTGGGCGGGCGGCTCTTTCTGCAGCGCCTGTGCGAGGCGTCGTACGGCGACCTCCGGGTCGACCTCGCCGCGTCCCTCACGCCCCAGCCAGGTGACCCACAGCATGGCGACGACCGTGACGGCAGCCGGGGGCACCAGCCAGAGCAGGATCTCCACGCGACGAAGGCTAGGTGCTCCCCGGCCCCGTTCCCCGCAGAAACTCCGCGCGGAGGGGTCCTACGGCGTCCCGACCCACTCGTCGGTGCCGTCGGCGAAACGCTGGTGCTTCCAGATCGGAACCTCCGCCTTGAGGGTGTCGATCAACGCCCGGGAGGCGCGGAACGCCTCGTCACGGTGAGCACTCGAGGTCGCCACGATCACCGCGATGTCGCCGATCGCCAGCGCACCGGTGCGGTGAACGGCCGCGAGCTGGTGCAGGTCGAACTCGGCGGCGATGCGCTCGCACACCTCCCGCAGCCGCTCGAGCGCGCTCGGGTGCGCGGAGTAGTCGAGGCCGTCGACCGCGCGGCCGCCGTCCTCCTGCCGCACCCGGCCCACGAACAGAGTCAGTCCCCCGGACGCCGGGTCCGCCAGCGCGTCCACCACCTCGGTCACGTCGAGTGGCGTCTCGCGCAGGTCGACGAGCCGGATCGCGGTCTGGGGGCCGGCCTCGGTGCTCACGAGGACGACCTTACTGGCGCCTGACTGGCGGTCTCGAGGTTGGCCGCGACGCGTACGGTGGCACCATGAGCAACGACCCGGGCGATGCCTCCGACAACCCCGACGAGGGCGGCCAGAACCCGTTCCGGGGCACGCCGTTCGAGCAGTTCTTCGGCGGGAGCGGAGCCCCCGACCTGGGCGCGCTGTTCAGCCAGCTGCAGGCCCTGATGCAACCCCACGAGGGTCCTCTCAACTGGGACTTCACCATCGACCTCGCCCGCAAGACGGTGGCCGGCTCACCCGACCCGACGCCCACCCAGCGGCAGAAGGACGCCGTCGGGGATGCGCTCACGCTGGCCGACCACTGGCTCGACGGTGCGACCGAGTTCCCCTCTGGCGTCACCTCGACCGCGGCCTGGAGCCGCGCGGAGTGGATCGTCGCCACCACGGACGTGTGGAAGGTGCTGGTGGAGCCGATCGCCGAGAGCTCGGTGCAGTCCCTCAGTGGTGCCCTGCCGGAGGAGGCGAAGGCGATGGCGGGGCCGATCATGGGCATGCTCGGCCGGGCCGTCGGCGCGATGCTCGCCTCCCAGGTCGGCTCGGGGATCGGGACCCTGGCGTCCGAGGTGCTCACTGCCTCCGACATCGGGCTGCCGCTGTCCAGTCCCGGGCGGGCCGCGCTGGTACCGACGAACGTGACCGCGTTCGCGGAGGGCCTCGACGTCGCCGAGGACGACGTCGTCCTCTACCTCGCACTGCGCGAGGCCGCCCACCAGCGTCTCTTCGCGCACGTTCCGTGGCTGCGCGAGCACCTCATCGGCGCGGTCGCCGACTACGCGCGGGGCATCGAGATCAACACCGAGTCCATCCAGAGCCGAATGGAGGAGCAGATGCGCGGGATCGACCCGACCAACCCCGAGTCGATGCAGCAGCTGCTCGAGGGCGGGCTGTTCGACCTGCCGAAGTCACCGAGCCAGGAGGCCGCCCTGCAGCGCCTCGAGATCACGCTGGCGCTGGTCGAGGGCTGGGTCGACGAAGTGGTCAGCCAGGCGACCGACGAGCGGATGCCGTCGGCGGCCAAGCTCCAGGAGGCCGTACGACGCCGCCGGGCGGCCGGTGGTCCCGCCGAGCAAACCTTTGCCTCGCTGGTCGGCCTCGAGCTGCGGCCACGCCGCCTGCGCGACGCGAGCACGCTGTGGGGCTCACTGCGCACCCGGCAGGGGCCTGAGGGACGCGACGGAGTGAGGATGCATCCCGACCTGCTGCCGACGGCAAGTGACCTCGACGACCCGCTGGGTTTCCGCGAGGGTGCCGGCGCTCCGGAGGAGATGAGCGAGGAGGACTTCGACGCAGCGCTCAAGCAGATGCTCGACAGCGACGATTCCGATCCTTCCGGGCCTGGGTCGACCGATCCCGAGTGACGCTCCACGCCGACGCGTTGGCGGTCCTGCGCGCCTGGACGCCGCCTTCGCCTGAGCAGGAAACCCTGCGCCGCCGGTTCGTCGACCATCTCGAGCGGCATCCCGACGGCACGAGCCGGGCCTGCCGGCCGGACCACCTCACCGCGAGCGTGCTCGTGCTCGACGCCGCCCTCGGTCAGGTCCTGCTCACGCTCCACGCGAAGGCCGGCCGGTGGTTCCAGTTCGGAGGTCACACCGAGTCCGAGGACCGGACCATAGCCGGCGCCGCTCTCCGCGAGGCGGTCGAGGAGTCGGGGCTCGCCGCCGCCAACCTGGACCTCCATCCCGTCCCCGTGCGTCTCGACGCACACGCGGTCCCGTTCTGCTCGCCGGGCGAGGAGGTCCATCACCTCGACGTGATGTACGCGGCCGTGGCCCGGGACGGCGCCCGGCACGAGGTCAGCGATGAGTCGCTGGACGTGGCCTGGTGGCCGGTCGACGCGCTGCCCGACGACCATCTCGCGAGCTTCGTCCGGCCGGCGCTCGAGAAAGTTCAGTCGACCTCGGAGTCGGGCGGCGCTTCGAGCTGCGCGGCCGCCGACCACCCCGTCAGGTAGCCCTTGGCCCGCTCCGCCTTGGGATAGCGGTCGACCCAGGCCCAGAAGCGCTTGTCGTGGCCGGGCTCGAGCAGGTGAGCGAGCTCGTGGACGATGACGTAGTCGACGACCCAGCGCGGCATGTCCTGCAGGCGCGCGGAGAGCCGGATGGTGCGGTCGCTGGGCGTGCACGAGCCCCATCTGGAGCGCTGGTTGTCGACCCAGCGCACCGAGACCGGGTCGGCCAGCCCACCGAAGTAGCGGTCGTTGAGGTCCTGGGCGCGCGTCAGCAGGTCGTCGTCGGAGAGCCGGCTGCGACGCTCGGACCGCTCGATCCGCTGCACCATGGTGGTCACCCACTCCGACTCCTCGGCGCGGCTCAGGCTCGCCGGGATCAGCACCACGATCCGGTCGCCCTGCCGGTAGGCCGACACCGTCCGCCGGCGGCGCTTGGAGCGACGTACCTCGACCTCGGGTGTCATGGGTTTTCGGGGTCCCTGTTCGAAGCCGAACGCAGTGAGCATTCGAATGGGGTGATCATGGGATTACGGTAACTGCCGGCGCCGACCTATCCGGCGCGATTCGCCCAGGCGAGCAGCCGGTCGCGCTCCCAGGTGTTGACGATGCGGTCCGGGTCGATTCCGGCGGCCTGGGCCCGCTCGCAGCCGTAGACGAGGAAGTCGAGCTGTCCCGGGGCATGTGCGTCGCTGTCGATGGAGAACAGGCAGCCGATGTCGCGCGCCTGCTCGAGCAGCGCCGTGGGCGGGTCGCGGCGCTCCGGGCGGGAATTGATCTCGACGGCGACGTCGTGCTCGACGCAGGCCTCGAACACCGCGCGGGCGTCGAACTTGCTCCCCGGACGCACGCCGCGGTTGCCGGTCACCAGGCGGCCGGTGCAGTGGCCCAGGACGTTCATCCGGGGGTGTGCGATGGCCGCCGTCATCCGCCGGGTCATCGCGGCCGGTTCCATCTTGAGCTTGGAGTGGACGCTGGCGACCCGCAGGTCGAGCCGCGAGAGAAGCTCGTCGGTCTGGTCGAGCGCGCCGTCGTCGAGGATGTCGACCTCGATCCCCTTGAGCAGGGTGAACCCGCTGCCGGCGAGGTGCTCGTTGACGGCGTCGACCACGTCGAGCTGACGAGCCAGGCGCTCGGCGCTGAGCCCACGGGCAATGGTCAGCCGGGGAGAGTGGTCGGTCAGCACGAGGTAGTCGTGGCCGACCTCGACGGCCGTGAACGCCATCTCCTCGATCGGTGAACCGCCGTCCGACCAGTCGGAGTGGGAGTGCAGGTCACCCCGGAGCCGCGCGCGGAGATCCTCGCCACCGTCGGTCAGCGGTCCCGCGTGCTCGCGCTCGACCCGGACCAGTCGCTGGGGCCGGACCCCGCGGCAGGCCTCCTCGATGACCGCGGCCGAGCTGGCGCCGACGCCCGGGAGCTCGGTCAGGGTCCCGGCGGCCGCCCGCTCGGCGACCTCCGCGGCCGGGAGGGGAAGGATCGTGGCGGCGGCCGTACGGAAGGCCTTGACCTTGTAGGTGTCCTCCCGCCCGCGTTCGAGCAGGAACGCGATCCTCCGCAGGGCGGCGACCGGTCCTCGGTCGTATGCCTCGTCGCGGGCCGTCGCCTCGGTCGGGCCGTCGGTAGCACGTGGTGGGGCCACACCGCCAACTTTCTTCTGTCCACATTCGGTTGTCGCTCATTCTTGCTGGTCAGCGTCCTTGTGGTGCCCCGGGCATGGTGGCTTGTCCACAGGAGCATCCAGCCTTGGTTGCGGTTACTCCACTGGATCCCGCCGCAGTCCACAACCTTGTCCACAACCTTGTCCACAGGTGTGCGTGCCGCTGCGTTGACCCGGGGCTCCCGCGGCTCCTAGCGTGGTCCACAGAGGAGGCCCCGGCCGAATCCGAACGACGTTCGCAAGGGGAAGGCAAGCGTCGCGACGACGACCGGGGCCCCCTCTTTCCAGACGGAGGCGCCGGTTCCGGCTACCTGCCCTCGAAGACCGGTCGCCGCTTCTCACGCGCGGCACGGATCCCCTCCTGCAGGTCCGCGGTGGCCAGCGTGACCGGCTGGGCCAGTGCCTCCCACTGCAGGCAGCGCTCGAGGTCCGCGTGGCCGCCGTCGGCGAGCGCCAGCTTGGTGAGCCGGCTCGCGATCGGGGCAGTCCCCGCGATGGCGGCCGCGGTCGCGAGCACCTCGGAGCGGAACGCGTCGGGTTCGATCACGCGCGAGACCAGACCAAGCCGGAGTGCCTCCTCGGCGTCGACGACCCGGCCGGTCAGGAGCAGATCGCGGGCGTGCGCCGGCCCGACCGCCTCGGGCAGGAGGTAGGTGCCACCCATGCCCGCATGCATGCCGAGCTGGACGAACGGAACGCCCATCCTGGCCCCGGCCGCGGCGTACCGGATGTCGCAGGCGAGCGCGAGGCAGAGCCCGGCGCCGATCGCCGCACCGTTGACCGCGGCGATGGTGGGCACCTCGAGGCGACGGACCGACAGCCAGGCCCGGTAGAACGGAAGCATCCGCTCGCGCAGCTCGTCGACGGTCGCGTCCGGCTCGCTGGCGATCCAGGAGGTGTTGCCGCCCGAGCAGAACGCCGAGCCCTCCCCCGTCACCACCACGGCCCGCAGCGAGCGGTCGGCGGCGAGCTCGTCGACCGCGGCGACCCAGGAGGAGGTCATCTCCTCCGACATCGCGTTGCGCTGATCGGGGTTGTCGAGGGTGAGGACGGCGACCCCGTCGCCGGGGCGCTCGAGTCGCAGGTGGGTGTAGTCGGTCATGGGCGGCACGCTACGCAGGGGCCGCGGCGCCGTTATACCCGCCACCACCGGGTTCGCCCCTTACCGGTGCGCCTGAGTGCACCCGTGGGTCCCGTGTCGTAGGGTCTCTACCGGTCCTCGACGCTGCGGTGATGATGCTGGGGCGGACGGGACCCCGACGGGCTTCCCCCAAACCCCCGTCGCGACGACCGAGACATCGACAAGCAAGGAGGCCGTCATGGCGGAGACCTGGAGCGGCGAGTTCTACTGCGTGAAGTGCAAGGAGAAGCGCGAGGCCGAGGGCGAGGTCAGGGTCAACGACAAGGGGACCCGGATGGCCAAGGCCGTGTGCCCCGTGTGCGGCACCAACCTCAACCGCATCCTGGGCAAGGCGTAGCCCCCAGGACCAACTGCTCTTCTCGGGGCTGCTCGGCGCCGAGTCAGCACTCCAGGACGGCGGCGGTGGGATCTCTACGGGGTCCCATCGCCGCCGTCGACATTTCATCAGGCTCGCGGGCTGTGGATGAGCGCCGCCGTCCCGGCGCGCGGTGTGCCACAGTCCCCGGATGCGGATCGAGGACTGGCTCCCCGCTCGCCCACGGCTGAGGCCAGGGCTGCGCGCCGTGCGCCGCGACGGCCGGCATCTCCAGGTCGGGCTCGACCCGGACGACCGGCTGGTGCTGCCGGACACCGAGTCGACCCGGCGCCTCCTCGCCGACCTCGAGGCGGCTCGACGTCCAGCCCTCGAGGAATCCGCTGTCCGCGGGTGGTGTCGGGAGCTGATGGAACGCGGCTTGGTCGTGGACGCCGACGCCGTCGACCGGGCGCTGCGCGGATCGGTCCCGCGGTCATCGGCGCTGTCCGCGTTCGCCACCGCCGGCCCTTCCGCCTCCACGCGGCTGGCGGCGCGCAGCGCGGCCAGAGCCGCGGTCGGCGCGGCCGAGCCCTGGCGCACGGCCACGGTGCGAGCAATGTCCGCCGCCGGCCTGGCCGTGGCCGGCCCCGGGGACCGGGCGGTCGTGCATCTCGTGGTCAACCCGGATGAGGGACTCCTCGACGAGCTCATGCGGACCTCGGAGCCGCATCTGGTCGTGTCCGCGGTGGCCGGCCGGATCACCCTCGGACCGTTCGTCTCCCCCGGCCGCACGGCCTGCTCCCGGTGCGTCACCGCCCACCGGTGCGACCGGGACCCGGGCCATGCCACGGTGCGGGAGCAGCACACCGTCGCGCCCGACGACCTGGTGCCGGCGGACCCGCTGCTGGTGCAGCTCGCGACGGCCTGGGCCGTGCGCGACCTGGTGTCCTACGTCGAGGGCGACCGGCCGGCGACGTGGTCGTCGACGATCGCGGTTGATCAAGGTCTCGCGCTCGACCGGCAGCGCTGGCTGCGGCATCCGGGCTGTGGGTGCAGCTGGGGCGACGAGCTGGCCGCGGGGTGACTCACCAGAACTCGCTGTCGAGCTTGCCCTCCATGGCACGCAGGTGGGTGCGAGAGCACTCGTCGCAGTAGCGCCGGAGCCGGCCGTTCTCCATGGCGGTGGTCCACGTCAGGGTCTTGGTCTCGTCGGGCTCCTGCCGCCCGCAGAAGTCGCAGGTGGTCACCGGTCCAGACTAGGCCTTCCCGTCCGGCCCCGGACAGACCAAGAGCCGGGTACGACGTTGACGTCGTACCCGGCTCTCGACTCGATCACCGCCCCCGGAAGTGCCCCCGTCACAGGACTCGGGCGACGGCGAGACGCGCCTGCAGCGCGGCCTGTTCGGCCTTGCGGCCCAAGCGACGGACCTGGGCCATCTGGTGGCCACGCCGCAGCTGCTGCGCCTCTCCCTGGCGCGCGGACATCTGCGCGCGGGCCAGGTCTTCATTCATGAGATTCATCTTCTTGCTCCCGTTCGGTTCGTGATTCATCAGTGGTGTCGGAACTTTCTTTCTCGGCGGAGAGGCGACCGCTCACGCGGCCGTCTCGTTCTTGCGGGGTCGGCCGCGCGGCCGCTTGCGGGGGATCACCGCTCCCTGGAGGAAGAGCTGACCTCCCCAGACTCCCCAGGGCTCACGCCGCTCGAGAGCGCCGTCGAGGCACAGGGACCGGACCGGGCAGTCCAGGCACAGCGTCTTGGCAAACTCCACGTCGGCAGGGGTCTCCCCGAACCACAGCTCCGGGTCGTTGATCCGGCAGGGCAGCAGCTCGTGGTCGACCGCGCCGGCTGCATCGTGCAACCCACCCAAGCTGGCATCGGTAGTCCCACCAGATCTGTCGAGAACGCTGATGGTCATCTGTTTCACCTCCTTCACTGACCTGGTCACTGGTTGGTGCTCGGAAAATCAAAAAGGCCGCGGATCCCGGTTTCGGGTTCCGCGGCCTGGAGGCTGCCGATGCTGTTGAGAGGTCAACAGGTCGGTGGTCTCCAGGCAGAGGTCCCCGGGAAGGCTCCCCAGACGCGGGCCGCCACGCGGTCACCGAAAATGGGCGCACCCGTGGTGCAGACCGTGGAACCGGCGTAGACGCCGAGGCGGACCTCGGGCGTGGGCATGCCGAAGCGCGACGGGCTCTGGCCCATCGTCTGGATCTTGTTGATGCTCATGCGGTCCACCTCCTTCGGTGCGTCTGGCGCTGACACTTGCCGGGCGTCATGTGCGCGATTTGCTCGGTGACAGAAAGTTACCGGCCGAACCCTGTAATGGGCAAACCATTTAGTGGGTATTTCGCGGATTTCTTGGGTTCTTTCCCTCGGTCTAGTCCACCAGGGCCAGGACCTCCTCGCCGTAGCGCTCGAGCTTGGACCGGCCGATGCCGTTGACGGCCAGCAAGGCCTGCTCGCTGCGCGGCTTGTGCTCGGCGATCAGCTGCAAGGTGGCGTCGGTGAACACCACGAAGGCGGGCACGCTGTCCTCGGCCGCGCGGGCCTTGCGCCACTCGCGCAGGCGCTCGAACAGCTCCTCGTCGTAGGACGCCGGGCAGTCCGCGCAGCGGCCGGTCTTCCTGGACCTGCCCACGAGCGGCTTCCCGCACTCGCGGCAGCTGGCCACACCTCGGCGGGGCGGCCGCGCCGGGGGCGAGATGTCGTGTGGGAGTAGCGGGTCGAGGAAGCGGGAGGGCTTGCGCGAGGCCCGCCCACCGGGGTTGCGGGCCAGGCTCCAGGACAGGGCCAGATCGAGCCGGGCGCGGGTCATGCCGACGTAGAGCAGCCGGCGCTCCTCCTCGACCTCGGTCGGCGACTCGGCGTAGGAGAACGGCAGCGTGCCTTCCTGGAGGCCGGTCACGAAGACGGAGTCCCACTCCAGCCCCTTGGCGGCGTGGAGGGTGGCGAGGGTGACGCCGTCCGCGACGGGCGCGTGCTGCTCGGCGGCCCTGCGATCGAGGTCGTCGACGAAGCCTCCGAGGTCGCTCCCCTCGGCCCGTGCGAACTCGGTCGCCTGGTCGACCAGCGCCTGCAAGGACTCCCACCGGTCACGGGTCCGGCCCCGGGCCGCGGGCGCCTCGGTGCTCCAGCCCAGGCCGGAGAGGACCGCTCGGGCAGTCTCGACCAGCCCCTCGGAGGCCTGCCCGGAACGGGCCGTGCCGCGCAACAGGGTCACCGCCTCCCGGACCTCGGGGCGGTCGAAGAACCGGGCCGCGCCGCGGACCACGTAAGGGATACCGCGGCTGGCGAGGGCGTCCTCGAAGGCCTCGGACTGGGCGTTGATCCGGAACAGGACCGCGACCTCGCCGGGGGGTCGGCCCGCGTCGCGCAGGTCGGCGATCCGGGTGGCGACGGCCACGGCCTCGGCGACCTCGTCGGAGTGAGGCGTGTAGGTGACCGGCGGCCCGGCGGCCCGCTGGGCGCGCAGCTCGACACCGCGGCTCGGCGAGGTCGCCAGCAACGTGTTGGCGGCGGCGACCACCTCGGGGGTGGAACGGTAGTTGCGGGTCAGCTCGATCGAGGTGGTGGAGGGGAACTTGGCCGGGAAGTCGCGGAGGTAGGAGGCGTTGGCCCCGGCGAAGGAGTAGATCGTCTGCGCGGGGTCGCCGACCACGCACAGCTCGTCGCGGCCGCCCAGCCAGAGGTCGAGCAGGGCGGACTGGAGGGGCGAGACGTCCTGGAACTCGTCGACGACGAGGCGTTTGTACTGGCGCCGGACCTGGGCGGCGACGCGCTCGTCGTCGGCGAGCAGGCCGGCGGTGAACAGCAGGACGTCCTCCATGTCCATGCGGCCCTGGGTGCGCTTGACGTCCTCGTAGCTGCTGAAGAGGCGGGCGACGGTCTCGGGACCCTGACCGGCCACCGACCGGCCGCGCGAGGGCGCGACCCTGGCGTAGTCGTCGGGGTGCACGTTGCTGACCTTGGCCCACTCGATCTCCGAGGCGAGGTCGCGCAGCATTGCCTGGTCGGCGTCGAGGCGACAACGCCGGGCGGCCGTGGCCAGGATCCCGATCTTGGACTCGGTGAGCGTGGGCAGCTCGGTGCCGTGGACGTGGGGCCAGAAGTAGCGCAGCTGGCGGAGCGCGGCGGAGTGGAACGTCCTCGCCTGGACGCCGGGTGCGCCGAGCCGACGTAGCCTTCCCCTCATCTCCCCGGCCGCGCGGGTGGTGAACGTGACCGCGAGGACCTCGGTCGGCTCATAGACACCGGTCGCGACGCCGTAGGCGATCCGGTGGGTGATCGCCCGGGTCTTGCCGGTCCCGGCTCCGGCCAGCACCCGGACCGGTCCCCGCAGGGTCGTGGCGACCTCGCGCTGCTCGGGGTCGAGGGCATCCAGGAGGTCGTCGGCGTCGACCATGCGGGAACAACACCTCCGTCTGCGCGGTTTAACCTTCTGTGCCAGAAACCCTAGACGTCCGAGGGGACACACCTGCGATGAGCGCGTTCACCATGTACACCACACCTTGGTGCGGCTACTGCCACCGGCTGAAGAGCCAGCTCGACCGGGAAGGCATCTCGTTCGACATCGTCGACATCGAGCAGACCCCGGATGCCGTGCAGATCGTGGAGTCGGCCAACAACGGCAACCAGACGGTCCCGACGCTCGTCTACAGCGACGGTACGGCGCACACGAACCCCTCGCTGGCCCAGGTCAAGGAGAAGCTCGCGTCCCTCGCCTCCTGACGCTGACCCGCCCGGGTTTCGAGACGGTCGCGGAGCGACCTCCTCAACCACCGACTCAACGTCACCAGCCGCCGGGGAGCGGGCCGCCGTACCAGTGCTCGATCAGCGATGAGGAGATCGAGACGCTGCGGGGAATCAGCACCTCGCCGGCCTCGATGCCCGCCCGGAGCTCCTCGCGGGTGAACCAGCGCGCTTCCTCGATCTCGGCGCCGTCCACGTCGACCTCCCGCGTGATAGCACGACCCACGAAGCCGAGCATCAGGCTGGCCGGGAGCGGCCAGGGCTGGTTGCCGAAGTAGTCCACGGCGCCGACCTCGACCCCGACCTCCTCGGCGACCTCCCGGCGTACGGCGTCCTCGAGGGTCTCCCCCGGCTCGCAGAACCCCGCGAGGGTCGACCACCGCCCCTGGGGCCAGACCCGCTGCCGTCCCAGCAGGATCGCCTCGTCGTCACTGCCCGGATCGCCGTGGGTGATCGCCATGATCACGGCCGGATCGGTGCGCGGGAACTGCGGCCGGTCGCAGGCCGTGCACCGGAGCTCGTGGCCCGCCGCCCGCACTTCCAGCGGTTCGGAGCAGCGCGGGCAGAACCGGGTGACGAAGTGCCACTCGGCCAACCCGATGGCGTGCAGGAGCAGGGGCGCCTGGTCGTTGCGGTCGGCCAGGGTCGGCAGCAGCGCTCGCAGACCCACCCAGTCTTCGCGCTTCCCCGGCGCGTCGGCCGGGTCCACGATGAGGGCGAACCAGGTCCGGCCCTCGCGCTCCCCGAGCAGCACCCGCGTGCCCTCCCTCGGCGCATCGCCCGGCGCGATCCAGGACACTTCCCCGTCCACGGGGCGGATCCGTGACCCGGCAACGACCAGCACCCGCGTCTCGGGGTCTGCCCACCGCTTGTCCAGCCACTCGTCGTCGGTGCGGAGCAGTCCCTGGCGGTTGTGGGCGTGCGCGGAGAGCGCGACGTGGGGGAAGGTGCGGCGCGAGCTCACGCGGATGAGGCTATCGGGGTCCCGGAGCGGTAGTTTCCCGGTCCGTGAGCACCCACATCGGCGCCCGGGCGGGCGAGATCGCACCCACGGTCCTGATGCCCGGCGACCCTCTCCGCGCAAAGTGGATCGCCGAGACGTTCCTCGACGACGCGAAGTGCTACAACGAGGTCCGGGGGATGTACGGCTACACCGGAACCTGGCGCGGCGAGCGGGTCTCGGTCCAGGGATCCGGAATGGGCCAGCCGTCGCTGGCGATCTATGCCAACGAGCTCTTCGACGAGTACGACGTGCAGCGCATCATCCGGGTGGGCTCCTGCGGGGCGCTGACAGCGAAGCTCCGGCTTCGCGACGTCGTGATCGCCTCCGGGGCCTGCACCGACTCCTCCATGAACCGGATCGCCTTCGAGGGTCTCGACTACGCCCCCGTCGCCGACTTCGGCCTGCTCCGGGCGGCGTACGACGCCTCGACGACGCTGGACGCCACCGGGACCGATGGAGACCAGACGGTGCACGTCGGGCTGATCTTCTCCAGCGACTCGTTCTACGCCGCGCGGCCCGAGCTCACCCAGCGAATGGTCGACTACGGCGTGCTGGCGGTGGAGATGGAGGCATCTGCGCTCTACACGCTGGCCGCGAAGTACGACCGCCGGGCCCTGGCGATCTGCACCGTGTCCGACCACATCGTCACCGGCGAGCAGACCTCGTCGCAGGAGCGCGAGCAGACCTTCGCGACGATGGTCGAGATCGCCCTTACGGGTGCTCGGACGGCGGGCTGAGCTCACCAGCGAGTTCGGCCTCGATCTGGCGGCGGATGTCAACGTTGCGGTAGACGGCCTCCATACCCAGCCAGTGCGTCAATCGGTCACGGTCGAGTGCCACCGGGTGCGGAAGAATCACCGTGTTCTCCCCGTGCGGCCATAGGCGGACACGACGCACGCGCCGGTACATCTTCGAGCGGTGACCATAGCGGGATGCGCACGCGGACTCCGTCAGCATGAGCCCCACGAAGTGGTTGTGGTTCTGTCGCCAGGTCGCCGCTCCGGCGATCTCGTGCCACGGATAATCCTGCTGCCCTGCTCGGACGTGTACTCCGAGCGCGTCGACCCGGATCGCCGCGGTCGCGAACACGAGCATCCGGACCCAGTAGGTGCCCGCGCAGACGCCGATGATCAGGCCCAGAAGACCGGCCACATAACTGGGAGGTTCGACCAAGACCAGGAGCAGACCGCCGACCACGAAGGACGAACAGAGCGCCACCATGCCCACGAGCTTTGCGCGTGACAGGTCGAAGATCACCGGCCGGTGCTCGTACAGGGCCTGAGCCCACGGCTCTTCCCGCCGGTACTCGGCATGGACGTCCTCGACACGCCGCGGTGGGACGTGGCTCTCCCCGGGCTCCAGGGTCACGCGAGACATCAGATCACATCGGCGGGGGCACGAGAAGACGCTCGAGCTCCTCCCGGCCGGACAGGTCGTCGGGCTCCACGACCGAGCCC
>JBJMIQ010000281.1:0-4396 GCA_045806805.1 Nocardioides sp.
CCAACCCGCCGTTTGGTACCAAACGGGCGAGAAGACAGCGCGCCGGCGCGTCGTTTGCCACCAATGGATCGTGCCAAGTCCTGGCAGGGGCTCAGCCACCGACGAGGGAGACGATCGCCGCCCCGACCTCCTCGGTCGATGCCGTGCCACCGACGTCGGGGGTGCGGGTCGCGGGATCGGCCAGGGATGCTTCCGCCGCCCGCAGGATCGTGGTGCCGGCCCCATCGTGGCCGAGGTGGTCGAGCATCATCGCCGCCGACCACACGGCGGCGACCGGGTTCGCCAGGCCCTTCCCGGCAATGTCGGGGGCCGAGCCGTGCACCGGCTCGAACATCGAGGGAAACTCGCCGGTCGGGTCGAGGTTGGCCGATGGCGCGACGCCCAGCGAGCCGGCCACCGCGGCGGTGAGGTCGGACAGGATGTCGCCGAACAGGTTGCTGCCCACGATGACGTCGAACCTCGCCGGGTCGAGGACCACGGCCGCCGCCAGCGCGTCGATGTGCAGCTGCTCCCACTCCACGTCCGGGAACTCCTCGGCCACCTCCCGGACCACCTCGTCCCAGAACGGCATCGTGTGCACGATGCCGTTGGACTTTGTGGCGGACGTCAACCGGCCCCTGCGCTGCCGGGCGAGCTCGAAGCCGTGGCGGACGATCCGGGTGACGCCGACGCGCGTGAACACGGACTCCTGGACCGCCATCTCGTCAGGAAAGCCGCGGTTGAGCCGCCCGCCGATCTCGCTGTACTCGCCCTCGACGTTCTCCCGTACGACGACCAGGTCCAGGCCGTCTCCGCCGCGCACGGGGCTGTCGACGCCGGCGAACGCGCGGGCCGGCCGCACGTTGGCAAACTGGCGGAAGGCCCGCCGGATGGGGATCAGCAGCCCCCACAGCGACACGTGGTCGGGCACCCCCGGCCATCCCACGGCCCCGAGCAGCACCGCGTCGAAGTCGCGGAGCACGTCGATCGCATCTGCGGGCATCATCGCGCCGCTCTCGACGTATCGCTCGCACGACCAGTCGAACGGCTCGTACTCCAGCTCCAGGCCGTGCGACGGTGCGACGGCGTCCAGGACGTCGCGGGCGACCGCCGTGACCTCCGGGCCGATCCCGTCGCCGGGGATGACCGCGATGCGGTGGGTGGACATCAGATGGCGAGCGTTCGGCCTAGCCGAGTCCGAAGACCGGGATCAGCAGCGGCAGGAGGATCAGGATCAGGATCGCCCCGATGACGTCGAAGCTGATCCCCGAGCGGATCATCTTGGTGATCGGGACCGTGCCGGAGCCGTAGACGACGGCGTTCTGTGGCGTCGACACCGGCAGCATGAACCCGAACGACGCCGCGAAGGTCGCCGCCAGTGCCGGGACGAACGGGTTGATGCCGGCAGCGGCCGCGATCGGGATGATGATGGGGACCACCACGGCTGCCGACGCCGTGTTGGACGTCGTCTCCGAGACGATGATGGCGAGCAGCACCGCGAAGATGGTGATCGCGACGGCGCTGGTCAGGCCGAGCGCGTCGTAGCTGCCCTTGCCGATCGTCTCGGCGAGACCCGTGTCGGCCAGCAGCGTCCCGAAGATGACGCCGCTGCCGAACAGCACGATGGTTCCCCAGTCGATCCGGGCCGCGTCGCTCCAGTTGAGGGTGAACTCCCGATTCGGCCAGTCCGTCGGCAGCATGAACAGCAGGGCGGCACCCAGGACGGCAACCACGCCCTCGTCGAGGCGCGTGGAGATGGTCTCGTAGGCCGTGGAGTCGCCACCGGCCACGAGGGCCACGATGCCGGGCAGGATCCAGAACGTGACGGTGAACGCGAAGGCGATGAGCGTGTTCTTCTCGGCCCGGCTCAGGGGTCCCATCTCCCGCCGCTCGTCGGCGACGTACTCCGCAACCCCCGAGATCTTCTTGATCTCGGGCTTGTTGAGCAGCAGCAGGATGATGGTCAGCGCGACGAACATGAGCGCACAGATCGGCAGCGCCAACCCCATCCACTGCGCGAAGGGGATCGTCTCGCCGGTTGCCTCCTCGATGAGCGCGCGGCCGATCAGGTTGGGCGGACTGCCGACCGGGGTGAGCAGGCCGCCGACGCTGGCCCCGTAGGCCAGCATCAGCATGATCGCGACGCCCACCCGGAGCCGGGTCGGGTCGAAGTCCGACATGTCCTCGCCGGCCTCGATCCGCTGGTCCTGGATCAGGTTGGCGATCACCGCCAGGATGCCGATCGCGGTCGGCAGCAGCATCGCCACCGTCGCGGTGTTGGAGACGAAGGCGGAGATGAGGCAGGTGATCAGGCCGAAGGCGATGATCACCCGGCTGGTGCTGTTGCCGACGCCCGGCAGCGCGAGGATGCGGAAGGCGAACCGTCGCGCCAGCCCGTGCTTGAGCATCGACTGGGCGAGGATGAACGCGCCGATGAAGGTGAAGATGGTGCCGGAGCCGAACGGCGCGAGCACCTCGTCGGCATCTTCCCCGACCCCCAGCAGGATCAGCAGCGCAGCACCGACGAGTCCGGCGACCGGGATCGGGATCGGCTCGGTGATCCACATGATGATGACCGCGAGCAGGACCGCCGCCACCGTCTGTTGCTCCTGCGGCAGGTCGAGGGGGAGGAAGTAGAGGACGACACCAGCGAGGGGCGCCAGGACGTACCCGACATTGCGGCGCCGGCGCTCGAAGCGCTCTTCTCCCTCGGAGAGCTTCTGCTCGCCGAGGCTCTTGTACGTCGTCCCGCCGAGGAGTCTCTCCTCGACGTCGACGCGCTCACGCGGTGCCGGCGCCGGACGGTCACTGCTGGTCGTGGTCATGACTTCTCCGCAGGGTTGCCTGGTCCTCGAGGTCTAGACCGCTGTGGCGGCCGTCACAGTCCTAGCAAGGTCTGTTCGGTATTCGCAACCTTGCTTGTCGCCGGCAACCGTCACGCGTCGGCTTCATCGAGGGCGGCATCGATCCGCCGGTGCGCCTCCCAGATCTCCTCGGGCAGGCCGTCGAACGCCGAGAGGTGCTCTGCGCGGTGGTCGATCTCCTGGCGCCAACGGTCGATGTCGATGGTGAGGATCGCCTCGAGGTCCTCCCGGGAGATGTCCACGCCCTCGAGGTCGAGCTCCTCCTCGGTCGGCAGGATGCCGACGGGGGTGGGCCGACCCTCAACCTCGCCGTGCTTGAGCTGCAGCAGCCAGAGCAGGGGCCGCAGGTTGTCGCGGTAGCCGGGCCACCGGAAGTGCCCGTCGTCGGGGTCGCGCTGGAACCAGTTCACGTGCGCGAAGATCGGTTGCTCCCGAGCCTCGCCGATGATCTTGAGCCAGTGGGCGGCATAGTCCCCCTCGGAGTAGGAGAGGAACGGCCGCATCGACATCGGGTCGTAGCGGAGCTGGCCCTCGACCCCTTCGGCGGCGTACGTCGCCTCGGCGCCCAGTGTCAGCCCGTCGTAGACGCCTTCGGCGAGGTCGGTGATCGCCCGGATCAGCGGTTCCCGGTCGCGCGTGCGGCCGCCGAAGATGATCGCGTCGACCGGTACGCCGCGCGGGTCCTCGAAGTCGCCGGCCACGTTGGGCACGTTGGCCAGGGTGGTGGTGAACCTGCTGTTGGGGTGGGCCCAGGGCGAGTCGTCGCCCTCCTCGCGCTCGGCGATGAGGGTGCCCTTCCAGTCCCGCCACCCGGTGACGTCCTCGGGGGGCTTCGGCGTCCGACCCTCCCACCAGACCTCCTGGGTCTCCTCGTTGTAGGCGACGTTGGTGAAAAGGGCCTGGCTGCTGGAGCCCACCGACTCCAGCGCGGTCGGGTTGGTCTTCTCGTTGGTGTCCTTGGCGACCCCGAACACCCCGAACTCCGGGTTCATCCCGTAGATCCGCCCGTCGTCGGGGTTCGCCCACAGCCACGCGATGTCGTCGCCGTAGAACGTCACGCGGTACCGGTCGCCGAGCGCATCCGGTGGCAGCATCATCGCCAGGTTCGTCTTGCCCGAGGCGCTCGGGAAGCCTCCGGCGACGTGGTAGGTCCGGCCCGTCTGGTGGTCCTCGATGCCGATCAGCATGAACTGCTCGGCGAGGAACTCACCAGACGCCCAGCCGTCGTACGCCGCCTGGCGCAGGCCGTGGGCGATCTTGCCCAGCAGCGCGTTGCCGCCGTACGACGAGCCGAAGTGCAGGATCGTCCGCTCGTCGGCAACGGTGACGAAGTAGCGCTGGTCGTCTTCGGTGCCCTGACCGAGGTTCTCAAGATCGCCGGTGACGTGGACGGCGCGGACGAAGAAGTCGGGATCCTCGAGGTTCTCGACGTGCTGCACACCGACCCGGGCCATCCGGATCATGTGCAGCACGACGGTGCGCGAGTCGGTGAGCTCGACGCCGGTGGCCCAGGGGGCGAGCGGCGAGCCCGGAGGCGCCATCAGGTAGGGGAT
>JBJMIQ010000282.1:0-7416 GCA_045806805.1 Nocardioides sp.
ACGGCGGCCCGGCGGCGTATCAGCGTTTCGTGGATGCCTGCCATGCGCGCGGCCTGGCAGTCGTTCAGGACGTGGTCTACAACCACCTCGGACCCTCCGGCAACTACCTGCCCCTGTTCGGCCCCTACCTCAAGCAGGGCCGCAGCACCTGGGGAGACCTGGTCAACCTCGACGGCGAGGGATCGGCGGAGGTCCGGCGCTACATCCTGGACAACGTGCGGATGTGGCTGGAGGACTACCACGTCGACGCCCTGCGCCTCGACGCCGTGCACGCCCTCTCGGACTCCTCAGAGGTCCACCTGCTCGAGGAGATGGCCGTCGAGGTGGCGGCCCTCTCGGCCCACCAGCGGCGTCCGCTGACTCTGATCGCGGAGTCGGACCTCAACGACCCGGTGCTCATCACGCCGAGGGAGGCCGGTGGTTACGGTCTCGATGCGCAGTGGAGCGACGACTTCCACCACGCCGTCCACGTCGCGCTGACCCGTGAGACCGAGGGCTACTACGGCGACTTCGAGCCGCTCACCGCGCTCGGCAAGGTGTGCGAGCGGGGCTTCTTCCACGACGGCACCTACTCCTCGTTCCGGGGGCGCGACCACGGCGTACCGATCGACACCGACCGGATGCCGACCTGGCGGCTGGTCGTGGCCCGCCAGAACCACGACCAGGTCGGCCACCGCGCTGCCGGAGACCGGATCACCGAGCACCTCGACGACCACCAGCTCGCGTGTGCGGCCCTGCTGACGATGGCCGGCCCGTTCACCCCGATGCTGTTCCAGGGCGAGGAGTGGGCGGCGTCGACGCCGTTCTGCTTCTTCACCTCCCATCCCGAGCCCGAGCTCGGCCGGGTGACCGCCGAAGGGCGGTTCGAGGAGTTCGAACGGATGGGCTGGGACCCAGCCGTGGTCCCGGACCCCCAGGATCCCGACACTTTCGCGCGCTCGAAGCTCGACTGGAGCGAGGTCGGTTCCGGACGGCATGCCCGCTTGCTCGAGGCCTACCACCGGCTGGCCGAGCTGCGCCGCAGCCACCCCGACCTCACCGACCCCGGCTTCGGCTCCACCTCGTGCGCCGTCGACGAGGAGCGCCGGGTCTTCCGGATGCGACGCGGAGGCCTGCTGGTGGTCGTCAACTTCGGTGACAGCCGGGTTTCCGTGCCGGTGGGTCAGGACGCCGGCATGCTGTTCGTCTCCGGTGACGATGTGGTGGTCGATCAGGACGCACTTTTGCTGCCGGCGCACGCCGGCGCCCTCGTCGCTGGGGCAGCCGCACCGGTCTAGTGGGCCGCCGGAAGCCGCCGGAACTGCGGCGTACCGTCGAAGGCATGCGGAGTGGTACGCCGGCCCTCGCCGCTGGTCTTCTCGCCGCCTGCCTGCTGGCGGGCTGCGGAGGTCAGGCCGAGAGACGAGCGATCACGCCCCTCCCCACGGTCCCCGGTCAGAGCATCGAGGAGTCCGCCACGCCCGTCCGGCCCACTCCGTCCCCCACGCGGGCTCCGCGTCCCACGACCACCCGGGCCCCCGCGCCGACGGCCGCCGGCACGGTTCCACCGTCCTGGTTGGGCCACCGCGTGCTGCCCAAGACCGGGTCGGGCTTCGGGGAGGTCCGGAAGACCCCCAAGGTTCTGCGAGAGCGCCGATTCACGCTTCACGACACGGTGCCGGCCCTGCCGGGGAACGGGTTCGCCGCGCGGATCGCCGCGCCCGCACCGCGGGACGTGGTCGCCCGCTCGAGCTGGCGCCCCGACTGTCCCGTGGCGGCCGGGGACCTGGCCTGGCTCCGACTGGCGTTCTGGGGTTTCGACGACCGACGGCACACCGGTGAGCTGCTCGTCCACACGGACGTGGCGCGCGACGTGGTGTCGGTGTTCGAGCACCTCTACCAGGCGAAGTTCCCGATGGAGGAGCTCAACATCGTCACCCGGGACGAGCTCGACGCGCCCCCCACCGGCGACGGGAACGAGACGACGGCGTTCGCGTGCCGCGCCACGACCGGCGGCACGACCTTCTCGCAGCACGCCTACGGCCTGGCCATTGACGTGAACAGCTTCCAGAACCCCTATGTCGACGGGGATCTCGTCCTGCCCGAGCTCGCCAGTGCCTACCGCGACCGCGACCTCATCCGTCCGGGCATGATCGAGGAGAGCGGCCCGGTGGTGCGGGCCTTCGCCTCGGTCGGGTGGGAATGGGGCGGCAACTGGGAGACCGTGAAGGACTACCAGCACTTCAGCCAGAACGGTCTGTGATGGCTACTGCTGCGTCTGCTGCTGCAGCTCCTCGACCGTGATCACCTCGTCGTCGGCGGGCGCCTCGATGGCGGCGTCCTGGTCGAACTGGGAGAGTGTGGACGAGCTGGACGCGTCACCGGCCTCCGTTTCGAACTTGACGATGTGGTGCGGGTTGTCCACCGCCACCCAGGTCGTGACCGTCCCACCGCTCTCCTGGTCGTCGCGAGTGAGCTTGATGGCGTCCTGGCCGTCGACCTCCTCGGTCTGGCCCTTCTCCAATGACTTGCTCTTCTCGCTGAGCGGATCGAGCATCTGGTCGAGATCACAAACGGTGCTGAAGCTCTCGTCGCCCTCCGGAAGCTGCACCCACTTGTCACCCACCTTCGAAATGATCTGCTCCGCCTGAGGACCGGCCTGTGTCCGCCAGAACTCCTCGTCCGGCTTGAACCAGGAGCTGCCACTGACCGAGATCAGCTCGGCCGATCCCGAGTTGTCGCCAGAGATCGAAATGCTCCCGACGCAGTCACCGTCAGCGGTGAGCGTGACGTCGCGCCCCAGCTCGCTTCCTTGCTGAGTGACCGAGCCCTTCACGTGCAATGACTCGACGCTCTTCATGTCGTCGATCGACGCGCTCTGGATGCTCGAGGCGGACCCGCTGGCGAACTCGCTGTCACCGCCGTCACCGCCCCCGCCGCACGCCGCGAGCAGGGCGAGCGCTCCGATGGCGCCCACAGCGTGCTTGATCCCGGTCACGACTCCTCCAGCCTGTTCGGTGAGTGGCCCATGAGACCACACGGGAGGACCGACGACGGGGGACGGGGTCAGGGTCAGGCGTCCACGAGTTCCCGCTGGCGGGCCGACTCGGGCGGCACCCCGTCGGCCTCACGCCAACCGTACCTCTCCCACCAGCGGCGCAGCGGTCCCGGCGCCCACCAGTTCCAGGAGCCGAGCAGCTTCATGGTCGCCGGCACCAGCAGCGCCCTGACGACGGTGGCGTCGATGACCAGCGCGATCAGCATCCCGATTCCGATCATCTTCATGAAAACGAGCCCGGAGAGGCCGAAGGCTCCGATCACCACGGCCAGCAGCAGCGCGGCGCTGGTGATGATCCGGCCGGTCTTCTGCACGCCGGTGGCCACGGCCAGGTCGTTGTCGCCGGTGCGGTCCCACTGCTCTCGCACCCGCGACAGCAGGAACACCTCGTAGTCCATGGACAGGCCGAACAGGATGGCCAGCATCAGGATCGGGTTGGTCGCGTCGAGGTATCCGGTCGACTCGAAGCCGAGCAGGTCGGAGAGGTGCCCCTCCTGGAAGATCCAGGTCACCACCCCGAATGAAGCGGTGATCGAGACGGCATTCATCGCGACCGCCTTGAGAGGAAGCACCAGGGAGCCGAAGGCGAGGAAGAGCAGGACCAGCATCACGCCGATCACGATCAGGGCCATCCAGGGCAGGTGCTGGCCCACCGAGTCGATCAGGTCGACGGTGTCGGCGGTGAGGCCGCCGACCATTGCGTCGCCCTCCGGCGGCTCGACCGCGCGCAGGTCGCGCACGATCTCCTGCGACCGCTGCGTCTGGCTGTTGCCCTGCCAGGCGGCCCGCAGCAGGGCGGTGTCGCCCTGGGTCTCGACCGGCTGCACCTGGGTGATGCCATCGACGGCTTCGACGTCCCGGGTGTATGCCTCGACGTCTGGCCGGTCCACACCCTGGAGCAGGAGGTTGGCGGTGGACTGCTCCGGCCCGAAGTCCGAGTTGAGCTTGTCGGCGGCGACGTGGGCCGGAGCATCGTCGGGCAGCACGCGGTAGTCGACGCTGCCCCACTTGACGCCCAGGAAGGGCGAGGCGACCGCGAGCAGCGCTGTGGTCACCACCACCGCCACGACCACCGGCCTCCGCATCACGCCACGTGCCAACCCGGCCCACCAACCGTGATCGTCGTCCACCGGGACGGGGCGGTGCCGCCGCCACGGCAGGCGGCCGCCGTCGATCCGCCGGCCGAGCAGCCGCAGGGCCGCCGGCAGCACGGTCAGGGCGGCAAGCATGGCGATAAGCACGGCCGAGATGCCGCCGTAACCCATGCTGCGCAGGAAGATCTGCGGGAAGACCAGCAGCGACGACATCGCCGCCGCGACGGTCAGCCCCGAGAACAGGACGGTACGGCCGGCGGTGACCATGGTCGTCGTGATCGCCTTGGTCGAGGCCTCCGGGTCGTCCATCGGGAGCCCGGCGAGCTCCTCACGGAACCGGCTGATCACGAACAGCGCGTAGTCGATGGCCAGGCCCATGCCGAGCAGGCTGATCACGTTGACCGAGAAGACCGACACGTCCGTGAAGGTGGTGAGGAGGCGAACCACGGCAAGGGATCCGACGACCGCGAGCGCGCCGACCAGGGCCGGCATGGAGGCGGCGACCAG
Source organism: Nocardioides sp. (assembly GCA_045806805.1). Lineage (GTDB taxonomy): Bacteria > Actinomycetota > Actinomycetes > Propionibacteriales > Nocardioidaceae > Nocardioides. Next base: position 4,639 of record JBJMIQ010000282.1, read on the forward strand.
ACTGCCGAAGATCAGCAGTGCGAGCAGGATCACGATCGGCAGCGAGATCAGCTCGGCGCGTTCGAGGTCCTCGGACGAGGTCTCGTTGACATCGCCGTAGACCGCGAACGACCCGGCCAGGTCGGTCTGGAGGGTCTCGCTCTCCAGGGCGGGCTCGACCCGGTCCCAGTTGTCGAGGAGGTCGTCCTGACTGGCTCCGGCCAGGGAGATCTGTACCTGGACCGCGTGCCGGTCCTTGCTCACCATGTCGGGGCTGTGGGTGTCGTAGTAGGACGACACCGAGCTGGTCGTGCCCTCCGGGATGTCGGCGAGGGTCTGCTCGACCTCGGCACGGAACTCCGGTGACTGCGCGGTCAGATCGTCGCTGGAGTACATCGCCACCACGTCGACCGTTCGGCTGCCGAAGGTGTCGCGCTCCAGCGCCAGCTCCTTCGACGACTCACTGTTCGGGTCGTCAAAGCCGCCCTGGGCGAGCGCGTCGAACACACCGAAGCCGTAGGCACCGGCGCCGACCACCAGCGCCACCCCGGCCAGCAGGATGGCCACGGCCCGCCGGGCCACGAAGGCCCCCCACCGCTCTAGCATCACGTCTCCTCGAATTCGGAGTGAAGCTGTGTCAGACTAGTGAACGGTGTAAACCGTAAACGCCGTAAACTCTCCATGTCAAGGACAGTGCAGGAGGACTGGGTGGCCCAATCGATTCCCGAGCTCGCTCATCGGTCGACCCGTCGGGAGCGGCAGCGCGAGGCGACGTACACCGAGATCGTGCAGGTCTCCCGCGACCTCCTGGCCGCAGGTGCCGAGCTCTCCCTGCGCGCCGTCGCCGCCCGGATGGGAGTCACCGCACCGGCGCTCTACCGCTACGTCGCGAGCTACCAGGAGCTGGTCGACCTGGTCGCGTTCGAGATCGACAAGGCCGCGACCGAGGGGTTCCGCGCGGCGGCCGCGACCCAGCCGAACGACGACCCGGCAGGGCAGCTCCTCTGCGCATCTGTGGCGTTCCGGCGATGGGCGCTCGGCAGTCCTCGCGAGTTCTCCCTGGTGTTCGCCAACCCGGTCGCCGTCGGGGCCTGCGTGCGGCGAGAGCTGCTCACCTCCGCCACCTCCGGACACTTCTTCAACGCGTTGCTGATCCGGGTCTGGGAGAAGTACCGCTTCCCCCATCCCGAGCTGTCAGAGCTCGACCCGACCGTCGCCGGGGCGCTCGAGGAGCCGTTGTTCCCGATCGACCTGTCGCTGCTCCCCGACGACCACCGTGGCCTGCTGTGGGTGTTCATGAATGCCTGGGCGGCGCTGTACGGCGTGGTGACGCTCGAGGTGTTCGGTCATCTCGACCCGAGGATCATCGAGAGCGGCGCCATGTTCACCGCCATGGTCCACGAGTGGATGCCGCGGCTCGGGATGGTGGACGAACAGGTGCGTCTGCGGGCCCTGCTGGCCTCAGAGCTCGCCCGCTAGCAGCTCGTCCACCCAGGCCGGCACCAGGTCGCCCGCCGGGCCCTCCCGGGACTCGTCGAAGTCACCGGAGACGTCGCTGGCGACCAGGTTGAGCTCGACCGTGCGGGCACCCCCGCCGGCGGCGAACTGCACGAAGGCCGCGGCCGGATAGACCACGCCCGAGGTGCCGATCGCCACGAACAGGTCAGCCTGGTGAAGCGCCTCGAAGATCCGGTCCATCTCGTAGGGCACTTCGCCGAACCAGACGACGTCCGGGCGCAGCTCCGTGACCCCGCACCTGGGGCAGGGCGGGTGATCACCGAGGTCGTCGGTCCACGGGGTGCGTCCGCGGCAGGCGCGACACAGCGCGGACGTGAGTTGTCCGTGCATGTGCAGGACCCGCGTGGAACCGGCTCGTTCGTGCAGGTCGTCGATGTTCTGGGTGACGACCAGCAGGTCGTCACCGAGGTGCTCCTCGAGCCGGGCGAGGGCGAGGTGGGCCGGATTGGGCTCGACCCCGGCAAGCGCCGCGCGGCGGGCGTCGTAGAACCGGTGCACGACCGAGGGTTGCAGGTCGAACGCTTCCGGTGAGGCGACATCCTCGACCCGATGCCCTTCCCACAGTCCGTCGGCATCGCGAAACGTCGGCACCCCGCTCTCGGCGGAGATGCCGGCACCGGTCAGGACGACGACCTTCACCGTGGACGAGCGGGCATCAGCCGATCCCGATCCGCTCCCGCAGCTTGCGGCGCGGCTTGGGCATGACGTCGGCCACCGGCGCTGGCATGGCGTCGCGGGTGTTCTTCAGGGCCTTCCGGCCCTGCCGGCCCACGGCCTTCGTCCCGCCCCTGGCGGCCTTTGTGACGTCCTTCCCCCGGCCCTTGAAGGCCTTGCCGCTCTCCTCGACGGGGTGCTTGACCGGTTTGGGCACCAGCAGACGGGCCGAGCGCGTGAACAGCCGGCGGGCCAGCATCAGGATCGGGATGCCGAGGGGTAGCAGGATGATCGTCACGCACAACAGTCCTCCGACGAGACCGAGCAGGCCGGCCAGGATCCACAACAGGCCAGCCGCCATCCAGCGCAGTGGCTTCATATCGGGCTCCCTCCCCGCCAGTGCGTTCCTTCCTGTCAGTGCCCAGATTCGGCGCAGGTATCCGGGTCTGGCCCGAGGGCGTCAGTAGTACCAGGGGAAGCGCGGCACGCTCAGCGGCCGTCGACGGTCGTTGTTGGCATTGTGCGGCTGACCTGCAAAAACGCGTTTGTGAGGGCTGGCGGCCGACGGTCTCTGATGATCCTCCTGCCACGCATTTGCCACGCACGAACGCATCATTCGCCCGCCTC
>JBJMIQ010000283.1:0-6045 GCA_045806805.1 Nocardioides sp.
CAGGTAGTGCAGGCCCGCCCCGGCGACGGAGCGCCGCAGGATCGTGTCGACCTCGGCGACCGTCGAGGGGGCGTGGATGTGCACGGCCGGCAGGGTGTCCATCAGGGCGACGTCGCCCGGCACCTGGTGGGTGCGGCCGGCCGAGGCATTGTCGAACGACCCCCCCGAGCCCACCAGGACGCCCCCGACATCCTGGTGGCCGAAGCCGAGCTTCACCTGCTCGAAGGCCCGCTCGACCAGGAACGAGCCGAACGTGTGAACGATCGGCCGCATCCCGGTCAGTGCCAGCCCGGCGCCGACGTTGACGAGGAGCTGCTCGCGGATCCCGACGTTGATCACCCGCTCGGGGTGGCGTGCCTCGACCTCCCCGAAGAACTGGCCGGAGATCTCGGCGTAGACCAGAGCGACCGAGGGGTCGGTCTCGACGAGGTCGCCGGCGGTCCGGGCGAACTGGGTGCGGGGGTTCATGACTTCTCCTCGACGTGCGCGACGACGACATTCGGTTGGCCGACCGGCCGGTGCGACAGGGCCTTCTCCAGGGCATCGTGGTCGCGTCCGTCGACCGACATCGTGTCCCAGCCCTCGGCCGCGAAGCGGTCGGCGATCCGGCCCGGCACGGCATAGCTCGACGACCGGTTGTCGACCACCACAACCGTCAAGGCGTCCAGCGACAGCGCCGCGGCCAGCTCGAGTGACTCGTGGTTGCTGCCCTCGTCCAGCTCCGCGTCCCCCACGAGTACGACGACCCGTGAGCCGAGGCCCTGGGCGCGCAGCCCGAGCGCCGTACCGACTGCGAGCGGGAGACCGTGCCCGAGGGACCCCGACGAGATCTCCACGCCCGGGACCAGGTTGCGGTCCGGGTGGAAGCCCAGCGGCGACTCGAACTTGCCCCACTCGGCCAGCCACGACTCCGGGAAGAAGCCGCGATCGGCGAGCACCGCGTAGTAGGCCATCGGCCCGTGGCCCTTGGACAGGTAGAACCGGTCCCGCCCCTCGTCGCCGATCGTCTCGGGAGAGACGTCCAGGACTCGTTCGTAGAGCACCCGGATCAAGTCGAGGGTCGAGGTGGCGGCGGACGAGTGCTTCTCGTCGCCGGTCATCAGGCTCATCAACCGCGGAATCTCGCTCATGTGTCGATGGTTCAACTTGAAGTTGGGTTGAAGTCAAGGAAGGCTGGTAGATGTGACCAGGCTGACAGTCGGGCAGCTCGCCGAACGGGCGGGCGTAGCCACCTCCGCGATCCGGTTCTACGAGTCCCGGGGCCTCATCCGGTCGCGGCGTACGACGGGCAACCAACGCCGCTACGAGCAGTCCGAGCTCCGCCGGGTCGCGTTCATCCGGACCGCCCAGCGTGTAGGGCTGAGCCTGGACGAGATCGGTGATGCCCTGGGCACTCTGCCCGACGACCGGGTGCCGACGAAGGCCGACTGGACCCGCCTCAGTCGCACCTGGCGACCTCGGCTCGACGAGCAGATCCAGCGGATCGAGCGGCTGCGCGACCAGCTCGACGGCTGCATCGGCTGCGGCTGCCTGAGTCTGCGCAACTGCGCGTTGCGCAACCCGCAGGACGTGATGGCCGCCCGCGGCCCCGGGGCGGTCTTCCTCGAGCCCCGGGAGCCTGAACCGCGCTAGCCTGCCGGTCATGGCCCTGCGGATCGTGGCGAACCGCCCGGATCCGGCAATCGTGACCCTGCCGTGGTCCACGTGCCTCGAGGAGTGGACCGACGAGCACGTGGTACCGCTGCCGCGGGGGCTTTCCCGGCACGTCGTCCGAATCGTTCGTCTCGGCCAGCGGGTCTACGCCGTCAAGGAGACCACGGAGGATCTCGCCTTCCGGGAGTACCGCCTGCTGCGCGATCTGCAGCGGATGGGGCTGCCGGCGGTGACGGCGCAGGGCGTGGTCACCGGGCGGGTCGACGCGGACGGCGAGGAGCTCCCGGCGGCGCTGCTCACCCGGCACCTGCAGTTCTCACTCCCCTACCGCAGCCTGTTCCAGCACGGGCTCACTGCTGACAACCTGCCCTCGCTGATCGACGCGCTGGTGGTGCTGCTGGTCCGCCTGCACCTCGCCGACTTCTACTGGGGCGACGTGTCGCTGTCCAACGTGCTCTTCCGCCGCAGCGCCGGCGGATTCGCGGCGTACCTCGTCGACGCCGAGACCGGCGAGCTGCGATCCGCTCTCTCTGCGGGGATGCGCGAGAACGACGTGACCGTGGGCTGCGAGAACGTCTTCGGCGAGCTGCTCGACCTGCAGGCCAGCAGGACGCTCGACAGTGAGGTCAGGGCCCACGAGATCGTCGACCTGATCCGCGAGCGGTACGACACCCTGTGGTCGGAGCTCACGGGGCAGGAGGAGTTCGCAGCCGACGAGATGTGGCGGATCGAGGAGCGGATCGAGCACCTCAACGACCTCGGCTTCGACGTGGAGGAGATCGACATCGTCACCGACTTCGACGGGGACCGGGTGCAGATCCAGCCGAAGGTCGTCGAGCTCGGCCACCACCAGCGCGAGCTCCAGGCACTGACCGGGATGAACGTGGAGGACGGCCAGGCGCGCCGCCTGCTCAACGACCTCGCCGCCTTCACCGCCTACCACGACCTCGGCGGCGAGGACCGGTCGCTGGTCGCGGCCCGGTGGCTGACCGAGGTCTACGAGCCGATCATGGCGATGGTGCCGGAAGGCTCCCGCGGGAAGCTCGAGCCGGCCGAGATCTTTCACGAGATCCTCGTGCACCGCTGGCTGCTGTCAGAGAAGGCGGGCCACGAGGTGGACCTCTTCGAGGTCGCGCGCGACTACATCGACACAGAGCTCACCCGGCGCCCCGACGAAGCGGTCGCACCACCCACCAGCGAGTGATCCGGAGTCAGCGGAGCAGGTCGCGCCCGATGACCATCCGCTGGATCTGGTTGGTGCCCTCGAAGATCTGGGTGACCTTGGCGTCCCGGAACAGGCGCTCGACGGGGTACTCCCGCGTGTAGCCGTTGCCACCCAGCACCTGCACCGCGTCCGTGGTGACCCGCATGGCGGTGTCGGTCGCGGTCAGCTTGGCGATGCTGGCCTGCCGCGAAAACGGTCGCCCGGCGTCCTTGAGCCGGGCCGCGTGGAGGTACGTCGCCCGGGCCCGCTCGACGCCGGCTCCGAGGTCCGCGAGCATGAACTGCAGACCCTGGAACTCCCCGATCGGTCTCCCGAACTGCTCGCGCTCGCTCGCGTAGGCGACCGCGTGGGCCAGGGCCGCCTGGGCGATGCCGGTCGCCACTGCGGCGATGCCGAGCCGTCCCGCGTCCAGCGCGCTGAGGGCCACCCGCATGCCCGCGCCCTCGTCACCGATCCGGTGGCCGGCCGGGATCCGCGCCTTGTCGAAGATCACCTGGGTCGTGACGTCGCAGGCCAGACCCATCTTCTTCTCCGGGGGCCCGAAGCTCATCCCCTCGGTGTCGGCGGGCACCACGAACGCCGAGAGCCCGCGCCGTGGGTCGTCGCCGGTGCGCGCGAAGAGGATGTAGTAGTCCGCGCACGACCCGTTGCTGATCCACTGCTTGGTGCCGGAGACGACGTACTCGTCGCCCTCCAGGCGGGCGCGGGTGCGGATGCTGCTGACGTCGGAGCCGGCTTGTGGCTCGGAGAGGCAGTAGGCGCCGAGCCAGTCTCCGGACAGCATCTTCGGCAGCCACTCCGCGCGCTGCTCCTTCGACGCGTTGACGTCCACCACGGTGGCGGTGAGGGAGTGGACGCTGGTGCCGACGCCGACGCTCGGCCAGGCCGTGGCGACCTCCTCGAGGACCTGCAGGTAGACCTCGTAGGGCTGCCCGCCCCCGCCGAACTCCTCGTCGAACGGGAGGCTCAGCAGCCCCGACCGTCCCAGCAACCGGTAGGCCTCGGCCGGGAACTCGGCCCGCTCCTCGAACTCCGCCGCCTGCGGCGCCAGCTCCTTGTCCGCGATCTCCCGGGTGAGCTGGAGGAGCGCCTCCGCCTCCTCGCTGGGCAGCAGTCGGTCGACAGTCGTGGGCACGTTGCCACTCTAGGCCGGTCGGTCGGGGACGGCCTGGGGGTGATCCCCGATGTGCGGCCTGCGCGTACCGGCGAGGATTGAGGCCATGAGTCGGGAAATGCGCAAGTTCGTGCTGCTGACCCACATCCTCAGCTCGGTCAGCTGGATCGGCGTGGACCTGGTGATGGGGGTGCTGTCGTTCCGCGGCCTGACCACGGACGACCCCCAGACGCTGGCAACGACGTACGGCGCCCTCGCCATGTTCTGCGTCCCGCTGCTGCTGACGCTGGGGCTGCTCTCGCTGGGCACTGGCGTCGTGCTGGGGCTCGGCACCCGCTTCGGACTGCTGCGCCACTGGTGGGTCGTGACCAAGCTGGTGATCACCATCGTCCTGTGCACCCTGGTTCTGGGCGCGCTGCGGCCAGCGCTCGTCGAAGCCGCCACCCAGACGGCTGTGGTCGACGGCACGCTGGTCGACCGGCTCAGCGTGGTGCGGAGGGACATGATCTTCCCGCCGATCGTGTCCACCTCGGCCCTGCTGTTCGCGAGCTGGCTTGCGGTCTACAAACCGTGGGGGCTGACTCCGCGCGGCCGCAGGTTCCGCCCGGTACGTGGGTCCGAGCGGAGGTCGGCGCGGCCCAGCGGTGAGCCAGGACTGGACTCAGTCCTCCAAACCAGTCCCCACTCACCGCTGTCCGTCGGACGGTTCGCGGCACCAGCGATCGGAGGTGGGTCCGGCGGAACCGGCCCGGCCTTCCCCCCACAAACCGGCGGACACATGATGGCGACGACACCTAGGCTGCGGCCATGGCCCTCACCACCCGGCCGCTGACCCGGGACGACTTCGACCAGTCGATGGCGCTCAGCCGTGAGGCGTTCGGCCACCTGCCGCCGGGCTCGACCCCGCCCGCGGCCGCGGACTTCCCGCGTCCCGGCTACCACGCGTTCGGCACCTTCGACGGCGGCCATCTGGTCGCCCGGGTGGTGACGCGCGAGTACCACTCGTGGTTCGGCGGGAGCGCCGTCCCCACCGGCGGGATCGCCGGCGTGGCCGTGACCGCCGAGCGGCGGGGCGAGAAGCTGCTCGATGACCTGTTCCGGGTGGCCCTCGACGACGGGTTCCGGGAGCGGGGGGAGGTGATCTCGACGCTGTTCCCCACATCGCCCGGGATCTACCGGAAGTTCGGGTACGAGCTGGTTTCGTCGTACGACGAGGTCGAGATCCCCACGTCGGCGCTGACGGGAGTCCGCGCGAGCGACCGGGTGCGAACCCGACGGGCCACGCCCGCCGACTTCGACGCGGTCCGCGAGGTCTACGACGCATGGGCGGCCGCCCAGAACGGTCCGCTGACCCGCCGCGGCCCGTCCTTCACAACTGACGCCGAAGGCTTCATCGAGGCGTTCACCGGGGTCACCCTGGCGATCGACGAAGCCGACGAGGTCGTCGGCTTCGCCAGCTGGCACCGAGGCACCGGCTGGGGCGAGTCGTCGACGCTCGAGGTCTCCGACCTGCTGGCCCTGAGCGCCGACGCGTTTCGCGCGCTGTGGCGGGTCCTGGGGTCGTTCGGCAGTGTCGTCGGCCAGGTCCGGGTGTGCACGTCGGGCGACGACGTGGCTCGGTTGTCTTTGCCGTCGGCGCACTGGAACGTGGTGGCGCGATCGCCGTACATGCTGCGCGTCCATGACGTCCCGGGTGCGTTCGCGGCCCGCAGCTGGCCCGTGGACGGTGAGGCGGCGTTCACCGTCGCGGGTGACCACGTCGGCACTGCCAACGGGAGCTGGCACGTGGCCATCGAGCAGGGAAAGGCGACCTGCACGCCGACCGAGGAGCCGAGAGACGGACTCGTCCTGACCCCGTCCGGCCTGGCGATTGCCTGGTCCGGCGCGCAGACCTGCGCCAACCTGCGCATGGCCGGGCACCTCAGCGGGGGTACGGCGGAGCACGATGCGGTGCTCGACCGGGTGCTCGAGCTGCGACCGATCCACATCCGCGACTACTTCTGAGGGCATCAGCCAGGGCTACGCTGCTGCCTGTGTTGTCGCTCTGGTCGGA
>JBJMIQ010000284.1:0-4364 GCA_045806805.1 Nocardioides sp.
GAAGAAGTGGGGCGCGCCCACCATCACCAACGATGGTGTGAGCATCGCCAAGGAGATCGAGCTGGAGGACCCCTACGAGAAGATCGGGGCCGAGCTCGTCAAGGAGGTCGCCAAGAAGACCGACGACGTCGCCGGTGACGGTACGACGACCGCCACGGTCCTCGCCCAGGCGATGGTCCGCGAGGGTCTGCGCAACGTGGCCGCGGGTGCGAACCCGATGGGCCTCAAGCGCGGCATCGAGGCCGCTGTCGCCGCCGTGTCGGAGCAGCTCTCCAACATGGCGATCGACATCGAGACCAAGGAGCAGATCGCCGCGACCGCGTCGATCTCCGCCGCTGACACCACGGTCGGCGAGATCATCGCCGAGGCGATGGACAAGGTCGGCAAGGAAGGCGTCATCACCGTCGAGGAGTCGAACACCTTCGGGCTCGACCTCGAGCTCACCGAGGGCATGCGGTTCGACAAGGGCTACATCTCGGCCTACTTCGTCACCGACCCGGAGCGCATGGAGACGGTCCTCGAGGACCCCTACATCCTCCTCCACCAGGGGAAGATCTCCGCGGTGGCCGACCTGCTGCCGCTGCTCGAGAAGGTCATGGGCGCGGGCAAGCCGCTGTTCATCCTGGCCGAGGACGTCGAGGGCGAGGCGCTGTCGACCCTGGTGGTCAACAAGATCCGCGGCACCTTCACCGCCGTCGCGGTCAAGAGCCCTGCCTTCGGCGACCGCCGCAAGGCGATGATGCAGGACATCGCCACCCTCACCGGTGGCCAGGTCATCGCCCCCGAGGTGGGTCTCAAGCTCGACCAGGCCGGACTCGAGGTGCTCGGCCAGGCCCGCCGAGTGGTGGTCACCAAGGACAACACGACCATCGTCGACGGTGCCGGTGACGCCGCCGCAGTCGAGGCCCGGGTCAACCAGATCAAGGGCGAGATCGAGAACACCGACTCCGACTGGGACCGCGAGAAGCTCCAGGAGCGCCTCGCGAAGCTGTCCGGCGGCGTGTGCGTGATCAAGGTCGGAGCCGCCACCGAGGTGGAGCTGAAGGAGAAGAAGCACCGCATCGAGGACGCCGTGTCGGCGACGCGCGCGGCCATCGAGGAGGGCATCGTGCCCGGCGGTGGCTCGGCGCTCATCCACGCGGCCGCGGTGCTCTCCGATGACCTCGGCCTCAACGGTGACGAGGCCATCGGCATCCGGATCGTGCGGCGGGCGCTCGACGAGCCGCTGCGGTGGATCGCCCAGAACGGTGGCGACAACGGCCACGTCGTGGTCGCCAAGGTCCGCGAGGCCGGCACCGGCACGGGTTTCAACGCCGCCACCGGCGACTACGGCGACCTGGTCGCCCAGGGCGTCCTGGACCCGGTCAAGGTCACCCGCTCCGCGCTGATCAACGCCACCTCGATCGCGGGCCTGCTGCTCACGACCGAGACGCTGATCGTCGAGAAGCCGGAGGACGACGAGGACGACGCCGCAGCCGGTCACGGCCACGGACACGGGCACGGCCACTGATCCCGGTGTAGACCCCAAGCGCTGACCCGCCCGAAAGTTTCGGGCGGGTCAGCGTCATTTCCGCCGGACGCCGCCTTGCGCTCCTGTGACAGGCTGCGTGGTGATGTCCAGGACCGTGCCCGAGCGTGTGTCGCTGCCCCCGGGGTTCGCGTTCCTGGTTCCGGCGATCCTCGCAGCGATGTCGATGCTCGGCCCGTTCAGCATCGACACCCCCTTCCCGGCGTTCCGGGAGATGGCCCACTCCCTCGACGTCACCAGCGCGCAGATGCAGCTGGTGGTCTCGGCGTACCTCGTCTCCTTCGGCCTGATGAGCCCGTTCTGGGGTCCGCTGTCCGACGCCGTCGGGCGCCGACCGGTGATGCTCGGCGGTCTCGTGGCGTACGCCGCGGCGTCGGTCGGCTGCGCGCTGGCGCCGTCGTTGCCGGTGCTGCTGGCGTGCCGGGTGCTGCAGGGTCTCTTCGTGGGCGGCGGGGTGATCGTGAGCCGCACCGTCATCCGCGACGTGTTCGAGGGGGCCGAGGCGCAGCGTCTGATGAGCCGGGTGATGCTGATCTTCAGCGTGGCACCGGCGATCGCTCCCGTGGTGGGCGGACTCCTGCTCCAGGTCGGACCCTGGCAGACGATCTTCTGGTTCATGGTCGGGGTCGGCGCGCTGCTCGTGGTGGTGGTGGCGACGGCCCTCCCCGAGACCCACCCGGTCGAGCGCCGGATCCCGTTCCGGCTACGCGCACTCGCCGCCAGCCTGCTCGGCGTCAGCCGGCACGCGGGCTTCCACCGGGTCGCCTGGGCGGCCGCGCTCTGCTTCGCTGGACAGTTCCTCTACATCGCGTCCGCACCGCTCTTCGTCATCGACCTGCTCGGCAAGGGCGAGCTCGACTTCTGGGAGCTCTTCGTCCCGATGATCGGCGGCCTCATGCTCGGCTCCCAGGTCAGCAGCTGGGCGGCGGGACGGATCCGCAGCGAGCGGCTCGTGACCGGCGCCATGCTGTTCGGGGTCGGGGGAGCGGTGGTCAACGTCGTGCTGGCCGGCGTCTTCGGCCCGACCCTGCCGGCCGCGGTGGTCGGGCCGGCGATGATCGCCGTCGGGACCGGAGCCTTCTACCCCTCGACCCAGCTCATCCTGCTCGACCTCTTCCCGATGGGTCGCGGCTCGTCGGTGTCGATGTTCACCTTCATCACCCTGCTGCTCAACGGCGTCCTGGCAGGTGCCTTGACGCCGCTGGTCACGGGCTCGGTCCTCGAGCTCGCGCTGGCCTCCCTGGCAGTCATGCTCCTCGGCCTGGGCTGCTGGACGTCCCACCTGGCGGTCGCGCGACGCCGAGCTCGCCAATCGCAGAACGTCGTGAGCTCGCGCTGACGCCGCCCCGGATGCGACGGCCGGTTCTCGTAGACTGACGTCGTGGAGATCCCCGAGAAGTTCGCCGCGCTGGGCCTGACCTACGACGACGTACTGCTGCTGCCCGGCCGCTCCGACATCGCGCCCACCGACATCGACACCACGACCCGTCTCACCCGCGAGATCACGCTCAGGGCGCCGCTGGTCAGCGCCGCGATGGACACCGTCACCGAGTCGCGGATGGCGATCGCGATGGCCCGTCAGGGCGGCCTCGGCGTGCTCCACCGCAACCTGTCGGTCCAGGACCAGGCCTATCAGGTCGACCTGGTCAAGCGGACCCAGACCGGCATCATCTCCAACCCGGTCACCATCGGCCCCGACGCGACGCTGGAGGAGCTCGACCAGATCTGCGGCGAGTACCGCGTCTCCGGGCTCCCGGTCGTCGACACCGACAACCGGCTGCTCGGCATCTGCACCAACCGCGACCTCCGGTTCACCCCGGTCGCGGAGTGGGCGACCACCAAGGTCGACGAGGTGATGACCCCGACTCCGCTGGTCACCGGGCGGGTCGGGATCTCCCGTGAGGAGGCCACCACCCTTCTCCGCAAGCACAAGCGCGAGCGGCTGCCCCTGGTCGACGACGAGGGCCGGCTGGGCGGACTGATCACGGTCAAGGACTTCGTCAAGCACGAGCAGTTCCCCCACACCTCCCAGGACGCCGACGGCCGGCTGATGGTCGGCGCCGCGGTCGGCTACTTCGGCGACGCCTGGCAGCGGGCGACCACCCTGGTCGACGCGGGCGTCGACGTGATCGTCGCCGACACCGCCCACGGCCACGTCGGGCTGCTGCTGGACATGGTGTCCCGGCTCAAGACCGATCCCGCGACGCGACACGTGCAGGTGATCGGCGGCAACGTCGCCACCCGCGACGGCGCCCAGGCCTTCGTCGACGCCGGAGCCGACGCGGTCAAGGTTGGCTTCGGCCCCGGGTCGATCTGCACGACGCGTGTGGTGACCGGCTGCGGCGTACCCCAGATCACCGCCGTCTACGAGGCCTCGCTCGCCTGCCGCCCGGCCGGCGTACCGGTGATCGCCGACGGCGGGCTCCAGCACTCCGGTGACATCGCCAAGGCGATCGCCGCCGGCGCCGACACCGTCATGGTCGGCTCCCTGCTCGCCGGCTGCGAGGAGTCGCCCGGAGAGCTGGTGTTCGTCAACGGCAAGCAGTACAAGTCCTACCGCGGCATGGGCTCGCTCGCGGCGATGTCGAGCCGCGGAAAGAAGTCCTACTCCAAGGACCGCTACTTCCAGGCCGAGGTCACCAGCGACGACAAGATCGTCCCGGAGGGCATCGAGGGACAGGTCGCCTACCGGGGCCCGCTGGCGGCGGTGGCCCACCAGCTGATCGGCGGCCTCAACCAGTCGATGTTCTACGTCGGCGCGCGCACGATCCCCGAGCTGCAGGAGCGGGGCAGGTTCATCCGGATCACCCAGGCCAGCCTCAAGGAGAGCCACCCG
>JBJMIQ010000285.1:0-5879 GCA_045806805.1 Nocardioides sp.
CAATGCCCGTCGATGGATCCGGACTGGGAAGATCCTAACGGCGTACCGATCTCCGCATTCATCTTCGGCGGGCGGCGCTCGAGCGCCGTTCCGCTTGTGGTCGAAGCGCCGAACTGGGAAGAGGGCGTGTACATGGCCGCCACGCTCGGCTCGGAAACCACTGCGGCGATCACCGGCAAGGTCGGCGTGGTGCGCCGCGACCCGATGGCGATGCTGCCGTTCATCGGCTACAACGCCGGCGACTACTTCAACCACTGGATCACGGTCGGCAAGGAGAACGACGCCTCGAAGCTGCCGCGCATCTTCTACGTCAACTGGTTCCGGCGTGACGACGCCGGTGACTTCCTGTGGCCGGGGTTCGGCGAGAACAGCCGGGTCCTGAAGTGGGTCGTGGAGCGCATCGACGGCCAGGCCGCTGCGGTCGAGACCCCGATCGGTCACGTCCCCGCTCCGGGTGCACTCGACACCGAGGGACTCGACCTGTCCGAGGACCAGCTCGCGGCCGCGCTCGACGTCGACGTCGAGGAATGGCAGGCCGAGCTCCCGCAGATCCAGGAGTGGTTCGAGAAGTTCGGCGACGACCTGCCGGCCGTCCTGTGGACCGAGCTCGACGGGCTCCGGGCCAGACTCGGGTCCTGACCCGTCAACGGAAGGCCCCTTCGGTTCCGCCGAAAGGGGCCTTCTGGCGTTCCCGGGTGTGGGATCATCACCTCGGGGGTCAACGAGAGGGGCACCCGGGTGCGCAGTTTCGGTCCCGACGACCGCGACCTCCTGCAGTCCGACGCCGCGAAGCTCTACGAGGAGATCGTCGCGGAGGGCGGGCTCAAGGAGGGCGACCCCCGCATGGTCAACAATCGCGCGTCCTTCGACCTGCTCCTCGGCCTCGGACTGGTCAGCCCCGACCCCGAGGGCGGCGTGTTCCACGCCGTCGACCCCGGCGCGGTGCAGTCCCGGGTGGTCGCTCCCATGGGCCAGGAAGGCGCTCGCCTGCTGGACGAGTCTTCACAGTGGGCCCAGGTGTTCGGGTCGCTGGCGCAGGTGTGGCGCCGGTCCCCCGACATCGGCCGCGGGCCGTTCACGCTGGTCCACAAGCCGGACATCGAGCCCTACATCGAGGGTCTGGTCGCTGAGTGCGAGGACGAGATGCTGACCGCCCAGCCGCAGGCCGGGCGTGACCGGAGGAGGGTCGCCGCGGCGGTCCGTGACACCGCCCTGCTCGAGCGCGGCATGCGGATGCGCACGCTCTACCAGCACAGCGCCCGACGCCACGCGGTCACCCGCAAGTACGTCGCCGCGGTCACCGACCTGGGCGCGGAGGTGCGCACGCTCGACGAGTTCTTCAATCGGATGATCATCATCGACCGGCGAGTCGCCGTGATCCCGGCCCAGGAAGACCTCAGCACCGCGATCGTGATCCGCGAGCCGTCGATCGTCGCCTACCTCGCCGACATCTTCGAACGCACGTGGGAACGGGCCCGCCCCTTCACGATGCGCCGCGAGACCTCCACCATGTCGGGCATCGCGGGAGAGCAGCGGGCGATGACGATCCGGATGTTGATCGAGGGCCACGCGGACCCGGTCAGCGCCAAGCGGCTAGGGGTCAGCGCACGCACGTACGCCGGCTACGTGGCCGACCTGAAGGAAGAGTACGAAGCGGACACCCGGTTCCAGCTGGGCTACACGATGGGCAAGCTCGGTGTGTCCGGCACCGAGCCCGCGGACCAGGAGGGCCACGACTCTCGCAAGCAGTGATCCCGGCACGCGAAGACCACGCGCAGGGCATAGCACGAGGGCGGTGACGTCCACGTCACCGCCCTCGTGCGCATGAGACCGGCCTGGGGATGGCTCGGGGACTGGCGCGCGTGGGGGGGAGGCCAGCCCTGGGTCTCACATCAAAGGGACCCTCAGGGGATGTACTTCGCCGAGACGCCCGTCTTGCTGTCCCAGCTGCTGTCCTTCGCCTGGGCCGGGGCTCCGATAAGGCCGATGGTCATCCCCACGGCGGCCAGCACGATGCCGACCTTGCTCGCGATTCTCATTGTCTCCGCCTTAGATGTCCGTGAATGGGTCCGGGGTGCCCATCCAAGGCCTTCAGTGTGAGCCACGTGATCGGTTGCCGTCAGGGAAACCATGCATCATAAAGTTGCATTGCATTTTTATGCAGTTCTGTGCGGCGAGTCGCAGCGTCGGTGTGCACTGGTGTCCCACGAACAACACTGCCCTCCCTGGACGGGTCCAGGGAGGGCGATGTCGTTCGGAGCGGAGGCGGCGGGATTTGAACCCGCGAGAGGGGATCACCCTCAACCCGCTTAGCAGGCGGGCGCCATAAACCGGACTAGGCGACGCCTCCCGACAGCCAGCACAGGCTACAAGTACCGCGCCGTGGTTGCCGAATCAGGTCCGACCCGGGGGCGACCCTCCCGAGCTGCCTTCCAGGTGCGCGCGCACCTGCCGGGCGAACTCCTCCCGGTCGGCGGCCAGCACCTGGACCGGGATGGTGGTGGTCCGGCCGTCCCGCAACCGCAGGATCAGGCAGTCGACGCCGCGCGGGCTCGCCGTGACCGCGTCCTCGACGTCGGTCCACCGGGCCTCCCGGACCCCGGCGCCGCGCACCAGCCGGACCCGGTAGCCGCTCTCCCCGAGCCGGACGACGTACGCACGCCGGGCGAGCAGGTGCCCGGCGACCAGCACCAGGGCCAGCCCCACCGTCGCGACCGCCACCACGAAGACGGCTGACAGGTCTAGAACAGCGGCCAGCAACGTGGCCACGAGGACCAGGAGGGCGAGCCCGACCAGGGCAGAACCCAGCAGTCGGGCACTGATGGCCGGGGAGAGCCGATAGTCGGACGACATGGGGATGATTGAACAAGACAGCACATTCGCGGGCTGCGAGGGGTTGTCGCCGGGTTCGCCGGGCGCCAAAATCGAAAGACTCACCGGAACCACCGGACTCCCCGCCCTCCGGAGGTCATCATGACCGCGACTTCGGCTGCACTCCTCCACCTCCAGCAAGCCCTGGACGCGCCCCACCAGGAGGGCATCCCGCTGGGCAACTGGCGCTGGGTGGTCCGGCAGCGGATGGCCGGCGTGCGCGACAGTCTCGTGGCGGAAGGGGAGCACTGGTCCGACGGTTGGCTCGCCGCGCGCAGTGGAGCAATCCTGCGAGAGCGCAACACCCTGCTCACCCGGCTGGCCGCCATGGGGCCGGCCGTCCTGGAGAGCCCCGAGGTCGACCGGATCCGCACCGACCTCAAGCGCCTGCTGGTCGACATCGCCCACCACGTCCAGCGCCTCCACGACCTCGCCTACGACGAGGTGGAGCTCGAGCTCGGCGGCTCCGAGTAGGTCGCCGGCCGAACCGCGGGCGCCCGTAGACTGCTCCGGTGCCGTCCCCACGGCTCGGAGGGGTGCCGGAGTGGCCGATCGGAACCGCCTTGAAAGCGGTCGCTGGCAGAGATGTCAGCCGCGGGTTCGAATCCCGCCCCCTCTGCTCATCTGACGTGAACGGTGGACCCAGCCCCTCGCGGTCAGCCCAGCACGACCAGAACGTCACCTTCCTGTACGACGTCGCCGGGCCCGACCTTGACCGACTTCACCGTGCCCTCCTGCTCGGAAATCACCGGGATCTCCATCTTCATGGACTCGAGCAGACAGACGGTCTGACCGGGCGCGACCGAATCGCCGGGGCCGACCTCGACGGCCATCACGTTGGCCACCATCTCCGCGATGATCTCGATCTCCTGCTCGCGCGCCATGGAAGCAGAACCTAGCCGTTACCGACGCGTACCCCGAACTGGCCCAGAGGTCTGTCAGAGCAGCGGGCGCGTGCGGGCCGGCTCCGGGCCGGCCCCGGTGATGGCCCGGCTCCCGCGCCGCCGGCCAGTTCCGCTGAGCAGCAGGTCGACCCGGATCAGCACGACGCCGATCACCAGACCGATGACCATGCCGTAGAGCACTGCCAGCGACGACTCCAGCACGGACACCGACGTGTTGACCAGACTGGTGACGATCGGCGCGGTCGCCGCGACCCCGAACGAGCAGACCCACCAGCCCTGGCCGCGTCGGGCCCGCATGTGGATCCCCCAGGTCAGGGCGGGGATACCGAGCACCGCCTCCAGCGGACGCGGGAAGGCGCCGAGGGTGTCCCTTGACCACCGGACCCCGGCGAGCAACTCCTCGACCAGGCCCGGGGTGCCGTAACGGCGCAGCACCTCGCCATAGGCCAGGGTGACCGCCAGGATCAGTCCGCCCACCGCGACCGTGAGGATGCCCCGCCGGCCGAGGCCGTGCAGCCCAGCACCCAGCCGGTGCACCAGGGCCAGGGCGACCACCAGGGAGAGCATCAAGGTCGTGTACTCGAAGCGGACCAATGAGACCACCGGCTCGTAACCGACCACCGCCAGCGCGCCGACCGAGGCAACCGCCGTCGCGACCAGCACCTCGCGGAGGACTCGCAGCGCGCTGAGCGCGGGGACTGTCGCCATCACCGCCAGCACCGCACCGACCACTCCGGTCATCACCGCGGCTCCGGTCGTCAGGAAGTCCCGGTCCAGCCATACCACCGCTCCGCCGATGGCCAGTGCGACGGCGCCGAACACCATCGGCCGTCCCCCGACCCGTGCCGCGAGGGCCCAGGAGAAGGCGGTCGCCACCGCGACCGACCCGAGCTCGCCGATCTCCTGGGACACCAACCCGAGCATGGCCGCAACCAGGACGCCCGCACCGCCCAAGGCGACCAGGCCACCGACCAGTGCGGGAAGGGCGCCCTCCCGCAGTCCCACGACCCGGGCACGCAGGCGGGTCCACGGGGTCTGCCGCACGGCTCGTCGTCGCGGCACGGTGTGAGGCACGCTGAGGAAGGCTACAGACGCCGGTTGGCCAGCGACGGGTTGGTCCGACGGGCCTCCTCGAGCCCGTCCCGGTGCAGCGTGGTGACCAGGATCTCGTCGTCGTCGCCGGCTTCGACCAGTACGTCGCCGAGGGGGTCCACCACCATGGAGTGACCGCTGTAGCGGGGCGCCGGCTGTGCCGCGGCGACGACGAAGACCGTGTTCTCGATCGCCCGGGCCCGGATCAGCGTCCGCCAGTGGTCGACCTTGCGGCGGCCGGCGACCCAGGCCGCCGGAACGACGAGAACCTCGGCTCCGGCGCCGACGAGGGAGCGGGCCAGTTCGGGGAAGCGCAGGTCGTAACAGGTCATCAGTCCGAGCGTGAACCCACCGACCTTCACCAGGGCCGCACCCGGCGGATCCTCGATCGGACCGGCCGAGAGCCGGTCGGACTCCCGGTAGCCGAAGGAGTCGTAGAGGTGGATCTTGCGGTAGTCCGCCGTCGCCGCCCCGCGCACCACCAGCGTGTTGAAGGGACGGTCCGGGTCGGCGCCGGACTCGAACATCCCCGCCACCACGGTCGTTCCGCGCACCTCGGCAACGCGGGCCACCTCGGTCGCGAACGGGCCGTCGGTGGCCTCGGCGTAGGGACTGACGTCTGAGCCGACCTCGCCGAAGTCCCTGGCAAACGCTTCCGGAAAGACCACGAGGTCGGCGTCGGCCGGGGTCAGCTCGTCGAGGCGGGCACGGTTGGTCTCCGGGTCGAGGTCCGACGCCTGCTGCACCACACCCACCTGCATCTCGGTGCCCGAAGTCATGAGACCAGCCTGCCACGCCGTCCGACACGGCGACGCGGGTGCCAGACTGCCGTGGTGACCGTCGACTTTGCCGCGGTGATCCTCGCCGGCGGGACTGCCGTGCGCATGGACGGCGTCGACAAGGCGAGTGTGGAGTACGCCGGACGCACCCTGCTCGAGCAGGCCCACGTCGACCTCGCGGCCGTCGCAGCTCAATCGGGCGAGGCGCGCGACATCGACACGTGGGCGGACC
>JBJMIQ010000286.1:0-3869 GCA_045806805.1 Nocardioides sp.
CACCACCGGTGGCGGCCAGCGCCACCAGCGAGCCCTGGCGGGTGCCCCGGGTCTGGGTCTCCTCGCGGACGCGGGTCATCAGGAAGATGTTGTAGTCGATGCCCAGGGCGACGAGGAACACGAACACGAACAACGGGAGCGAGGCGTCCGCCCCGGCGAACCCGAAGACGTAGTCGAACAGCAGCGCGCTCAGACCCAGGGCGGCGCCGAACGAGAGCACCACGGTCCCCATCAACAGCAGCGGTGCCAGCAGTGACCGCAGCAGCATCATCAGGATCAGCATGACCACGATCAGCACGATCGGGATGATCACGAGGTTGTCGCGGTTGGAGGCGTTCTCCATGTCGAGCAGAACAGCGGAGTTGCCACCCACCAGGGCATCCGCGCCGGGGATGTCGCTGACGGCGTCACGTGCCCGCTCGACGGTGTTGAACGCCGCGTCGGAGGTGGAGTCGGACACCAGGGGGGCCGAGAGGAACGCCACGCCGTCCTGGATCACCGGCTCGCCCACGCTGGCCACGCCCCGGGTGTCCGCGAGAGCCTGGCGGACCGCGTCGGCCTGGTCGGCGTTCGAGACCACCATCAGCGGCGTGGACTCGTCGGACAGATCGTGCGCGCTCAGGACCTTCTGGCCGACGATGGAGTCAAACTCCTTGGTGTAGGAGTCCTCGGTGCTCAGCCCGTTGGCATCGAGCTTGAACAGGCCGAGGCAGGCGACGGCGAGCAGGACCGTGGTGACGATCCAGACCTTGCGGGGCGCCACGGCGATCCTGCGGCCGACCTTGGCCCACAGCCCCGTCGCGGTCGGTTCGGCGCTGCCGAACGCCGGCCGCTTGGGCCAGAAGATCCACCGACCGGTGATCACCAGCAGCGCGGGCAGCAGGGTGATCATCACCAGGAGGCCGACGCCGATGCCGATGGCGGCGACCGGGCCGAGTCCGGCAGTAGAGTTCATCTCGGCGAACGACAGGCACAGCATGCCGAGCACCACGGTCGCCGCGCTGGCGATGATCGCCGGGGCGGCCCGGTGCAGCGCGAAGGCCATCGCCTCGTGCCGGTTGCCGTGGCGGCGCAGCTCCTCGCGGTAGCGGGCGATGAGCAGCAGCGCGTAGTCGGTGCCGGCCCCGAACACGAGCACGGTCAGGATGCCCTGGCTCTGTCCGTTGACCGTGAGGTCGTAGTTCTTGGCCAGGAAGTAGATGACCGCCTGCGCGGTGGTCAGGGCGACCCCGGCGGAGATCACCGGCAGCAGCCACAGGATCGGGCTGCGATAGGTGAACAGCAGGATCAGGATGACCACGCCGGCCGCGGAGAACAGCAGGTTGGAGTCCAGGCCCTCGAAGGCCTGGGCGGAGTCGGCGGCCTGGCCGCCGGCGCCCGCGACGTGGACGGACAGTCCGTCGGTCTCGGGGGCGAGCTCGTGGATCTCGTCGACCTTGTCCGGCATGGCGTTCCAGCCGTTCTTGCCGAGGTTGAAGGTGACGATCGTCTGCATGGCCTCGCCGTCCTCGGAGGGGATCGGGCCGATGACCTTGCCCTCCACCCCGTCGAGCTCCTGCAGCTCCGCGGCCTGGTCGGTGGCGGCGGCGACGTCGTCCTTGGTGAGGCCGCCGGTGCGCTCGTAGACGACCACGGTGGGAATGGCGTTGGGGTCCTGGAAGGGCTCGAGCTTCTCGAGCGCCTTGGTGGACTCGGCGCTGGCGGGGAGCCAGGAGGAGGCCTCGTTGTTCTGGACGTCAGTCAACTTCTGGGCGTAGGCGCTGGAAACACCCACGACCAGGATCCAGAAGACGAGGACGATCCACTTGGTGACGGGGCCGGTGAGCCTTCCGGCGATCTGACGATGCATGCGAGAACTCCATCACGAGGCGGGGACAGACGACATCAGGGTTTCCCCCGATGTGACCGGGCCTGACCCGGAAATTCATCGCCCCGTTCAGGAGTAGAGGCCGTCCAGTACGTCAGCGTACTTAGTGTTCACAACCCGTCGCTTCAGCTTCAGGGTCGGCGTGAGCTCTTCGGACTCGGCGGTCCACTCCACGGGCAGCAGCTCGAACGCCTTGATCTGCTCCGGTCGCGACAGCCGCTCGTTCGCCTTGTCCACCGCCTCCTGGGCCATGGCCCGGATCTCCGGCTTCTCGGCCAGGTCGGCCAGGTCGGTGAACCCGACGCCGAGCTTCTGGGCGACCAGCGGGGCGATCTCGCCGTCCAGGGTGAGTACGGCGACCACGTACGGCTTGTTGTCGCCGATGGCCATCGCGTGACCGACGATCGGCGACTCCTTGAGGTAGTTCTCGATGTTGGAGGGCGCGATGTTCTTGCCGTTGGAGGTGATGATCAGCTCCTTCTTGCGGTCCACCACCGCGATGAAACCGTCCTCATCCATGGTGCCGATGTCGCCGCTGTGGACCCAGCCGTCCTCGTCGATGAGGGCGCGGGTGGCCTCCTCCTGCTTGTAGTACCCGGGGGTGTTCACCGGGCCGCGGATCAGGATCTCGCCGTCGTCGGCCAAGGTCACCTCCATGCCGGGTGTTGCCCGGCCGACGGTGCCGAGCTTGAAGCCCTCCGGACCGCAGGCCGTGACCGCACCGCAGGTCTCGGTCATCCCGTAGACGTCGTAGACCTTGAGGCCGAGGCCGGCCATGAACTTGGCGACCTCCAGCGGCATCGGTGCCGCCGCGGACGCGGCCCAGGTGACCTGGTCGAGGCCGAGCACCAGCTTGAGGAACCCGAGAATCGCCTCGTCGGCCTTGCGGTAGGCCCGCTCGATCTCGGGGGTCATGGTGCCGCCGGTCTCCTGTGCCTGCACCCAGGCCAGCCCGGCGGCCATCGAGTCCTGGACCAGCTTGACGTTGTCGGGGTTGTCGTCGGCGGCCAGCTTGGCGGAGAGGCCTGTCTTGATCTTCTCCCAGACCCGCGGGACGCCGAAGAACGCCGTCGGGTGCACCTCGCCCAGCGCGCCGAGCAGCTCGGCGGGGTCGCCGATGGCGTGGATGTGGCTGCCCTGGAGCTGGGGGACGTAGATCCCGAGCGTGCGCTCGGCGATGTGGGCGAACGGCAGGTAGCTGATCGCGCGCTGCGGTCCCTCGAGCCCGGCAGCGGCGATGGTGCTCACGCCTTCGTAGAGGACGTTGTGGTGGGTGAGCACCACGCCCTTGGGATTCCCGGTGGTGCCGGACGTGTAGAGGATCGTCGCCGAAGACTCGGGTGTCAGGGCGGCCGGCCGCTCCTCGACCTCGTCAGCGTGGTCGCGGCGGTACTCCGCCCCGGCGGCGAGCAGGTCGTCCCACGTCTCGTAGAGGTCGCCGTCGGGCCGGTCGGCCGCGTCGATCACCACGACCTTGCGCAGGCTCCCCGACGCCTCGATCGCCTTCTGCCAGCGGGAGAGGTGGTCGGCGTTCTCGAGGAACGCCACGACTGGCTCAGCGTGGCCGGCGACGTAGGCGACCTGCTCGGGCGAGAGCGTGTTGTAGATCGACATCGGGGTGGCCGCGGCGTGCACGGCGCCGATGTCGGCCAGGACGTGCTCGATCCGGTTGGTGGCCATGATCGCCACGGTGTCGCCCGGCTGCACGCCGAGTTCGATCAACCCGGCGGCGACGTCCAGCGCCCGCTCCCTGGTGTCGGTCCAGGTGAGGGTGCGCCAGGCCCCGCCCTCGGGGACTCTGTGCTTGTCGGAGTACGCCGGCTGGTCGGCGTACTTCTCCACGGTCTCGGCGAGGGCGTCGACCAGTGTCTTGCCGGCGATCTCTGCCTCGATCGCGGCGCGCGTGTCCAGTACGTCGGCGGTCATCGGGGTCGCTCCTCGGCTGGCGGGGTCTCACCCGCGATCTTGGTGGAACCCGCCGGATTCGGCCAGAGCCGGGTGT